>NZ_DATFBA010000049.1:0-3735 GCF_035254065.1 Geomonas sp. | reverse complement strand
CATCTTCGCTACCCCCTTGGACCGCGGGCAACCGTCCCTCCCCTGCTGCGGGAAGGGGCGGCTGTGCGGACGAAGAAGTCACCCCCTTATCGGGGCGCAAAGTGGGGCATGCGGGGCGAGAAAGAATGCTTACTTCTTCCTGTCGAACAGGGAAACCACGGTGCCGCCCTTGCGGGACGGGCTCTTCTCCACCGGCGCGAGCGGCTTGGGCGGCGGCTCCGGGGACTCCACCTTCTCCAGCATGATAGGGGTCTGGCCCATGGTGAAGGGGGCGCCGTTCACCTGGCTCTCGTCGAGGATCCAGGTGTAGACCTGCAGCGGCACCGTCAGCACCAGGAGCTTCACCTTCCACCACCCGGGCTTGACGTCGGGACTGATGTCCTCGATCCTGGCGTAGAAGGCCGGCTTGTTGTCGATGTGCGCGAGTACCAGGTCATTGATGGTAGTAGGCATTAATCATCCTCCGATCGTCGTTGATCGTGTCAGGTAAATCTGTCTGCTCAGTCCTTCAGCAGGGGGCCGTCCGCCGACCGGTCGGGGAAGAGGGCGCGAAGCTGCCGGTAGCTTTCCCGCAGCTCGCTCTCCCAGAGGTAGAAGAGGGCCACCTCTTCTTCCGGCAGCTGATCCTCGATCAGCTCGCAGTTGAAGGTGATGCAGTTAAACGGCCGGTAGCCGGGGGGCATCAGGCACCCCTCAGGCGCCAGGTAGGGACAGAGTCCGTTGTCGAAGAGCGGCGCGAAAAGCTCGGCGCCCGTCGCCAGGTACACCACCAGGTCTACCGGGGTGACGTGGTACTTCCCCTTGACGCAGCAGGCACCGCCGCAGCCGGCGCAGTGGGAGGCGGCGTCCACGCGCGCTACCAGCGCCTGCATGGCTTCCTTGCGCGCCACCATCGAGCGGCAGAGACGGTCAACCTGCTCCCGGTCGGCCCGGGAAAGCAGCGCGTAACCAGCCGTTACCCGGCGGACACCTTCCCGCCACAACTCCTCGTACCTCGTCAAGCAAACCCTCATCGTGCGCGGCACAAAAAAAGCCATCCAGGCTTCAACAGCAGCCTACATGGCAACCCGTCCTGCCTGCAAAGCGGCAGCTCCTGCCACTTGCACCCTCCGGCGTCCAGTCGTACCTGTCACCGCGCACCGTCTTTCTCAGCCCAAAAGAAGATCTGGCCCCCAAGGTCGCCCTTGGGAACCAGCGAAAAATTGGCCGAAGCAGCCCGTAAGCCGGGTTCTGTTCCCGCCGCCGGTTACCCGGAGGCGGGCGATGGTCATTCATCTAGGAGCGCCGTTACCGGCGGCCTCAAGCAACCAACCCGGAAGCACGGACGGGCAGCCCTTAACGCTTCCCTATTTGGTCTTGCTCCTGGTGGGGTTTACCTGGCATCCGGCGTCGCCGTCGGACCCGGTGAGCTCTTACCTCACCCTTTCACCCTTACCAGCCTTCGCCAAGGCTACGGCTGGCGGACTTCTCTCTGTGGCACTTTCCCTGGGGTTGCCCCCGCTGGACGTTATCCAGCACCATGCCCTGTGGAGCCCGGACTTTCCTCCCCCCGCTGGCGCGGGCGGCGGCCATCTGGTCTGCTTCGACCAAACTGCTGAAAACCGAGATCAAGATCAAGGAAGGCCGTCACCCCTTGGCATTTTCTCAATCTCAACCTTAATCTTAATCTCGCCTTTATCTGCCTCTACTCGATCTCCTGCTTCATGATCAGGATGCGCTGGCAGTGCGGGCAGGTCACCACGTCGTCCGCGCGGAACAGGGTGTTGTAGAGCTGCGGCGGCAGGTGCATGTTGCACCCCATGCAGTTCCCTTCCTTGGCCTCGACCACGGCGACGCCGCGACGCTGATCACGCAGCCGGTCGTAGCGCTTCATCACCGAGGCGGGCAGCCCCTTGATGGTCTCCTCGCGGGTAGCCACATCGGTGGCGATGCCTGCTTCCAGCGCATCCACCTTGGCCTGCACCTCGGCCTGCTGGGTCGCCACGTTCTCCTCGAGCTCCTGGAGATCGGATTCCTTCTTGGCGATGTCGGCAGCGATCTCCTCGAGGGCGTTGATCTTCTGCAGGATCTGCTCCTCGAGCTCGCCGATCATCTTCTTGGCGCCGGAGATCTCCTTGGAGACCGCCTGGTATTCCTTCTGGGTCTTGATCTCCTTCTGGTGCGACTCGGAGCGGGTGATGTTGTCGTTCTCGGCGGCGAGACTTGCTTCCAGGGCGGCTTTCTCGTCGCCTATCACCTCGGCCTCCTCGCGGCGGGCCGCGATCTTCTCGCGCGCCTCGGCGAGCTTCGCCTCCAGAGCCTGGGACTCGGCCAGCAGTTGTCCCTTCTCGCTATCCAGACCGTCGATCCTCAGATCGATCTCCTGCAACTCATACAACGACTTCAGCTTATTGCGCAAAATCTGCCTCCCCAACTACCTCTTTTTTATGAAAATCGCGAGCGAGCTCTCACCAGAAACTGAAAGGTTCCCGCTCTCCCTGGTACTCCAGCACTTCCGTCTCGTATCGTTTCGCTTCCAGCGCGCCCCTCAGGGTGGCCGCCAGACCTTTCACCATGGGGAACTCGGTGGAGAAATGCCCCGCGTCCAGCACGGCGATCCCCAGCGCTTCCGCTTCGCGCGCCTCGTGGTACTTCACGTCGGCGGTCACCAGCAGGTCCGCCCCCTTGCGTGCCGCTTCGTGCAGCAGCGAGGCCCCCGAGCCGCCGCAGAGGGCGACCTTCTTCACCTTCCGCCCCGGGTCGCCCACCAGGCGCACGCCGGCGGCCTGAAGCGATTCCTTCACCCGGGCCGCGTACTCCCCCGCCGTGGTGGCCTCCGCCAACAGACCTATCCTCCCCAGGCCGCGCGCCGCTCCCCGGTTCAGCACCGGGTAGATGTCGTAGGCCGGCTCCTCGTAGGGATGGGCATCGGTGAGGGCGGCCAGCGCCGCGGTCAGCCGCTCCTTTAGGACCAGGAATTCCAGCCGGCTCTCCTTCTCCTGGTGCAGCTCCCCGACCTTCCCCACGAACGGGTTGGCCCCTTCCATGGCCCTAAACCTCCCCAGACCATCTCCCTGGTAGGAGCAGTCACGGTAGTTGCCGATGGGGGCCATGCAGGAAGAGAGCGCCTGTAGGAGCTTCTCCTCGAAACCGTGCGGAACGAAGACCGCGATCTTCAGGAACTCGTCGCCGCCGGTGATCCTCAGTGGCTGCGCCGCGCTAAGCCCCAGGCGTGCCGCCAAGAGGTCGTTGACCCCGCCCTGCGCGATATCGTAGTTGGTGTGCAGCGAGATGATGGCGAGGTCGTTCTTGATGGCGAGGATGGTGAGGCGGCCGGTTTCGTCGGTGGTGGAGATCTTTTTCAGAGGAGAGAAGAAGAAGGGATGGTGGGAGATCAACAGCTGGCAACCTGCCTCGACCGCGGCCTCGACGGCGGGAGCGCCGGGGTCCAGGGCCACCATGATCCGGGAGACCTGGCGGACCGGGTCCCCAAGCTGCAGGCCCACGTTATCCCAGGACTCCGCGAAGTCGGCAGGAGCAATTTTATTAGTGATTCCAAGTATATCCGAAACTTTAGGAGTAATCATCGCGCACAAAAGAAAAAGAGTGCAACCGCCGGGTGTGCACTCTTTTTCTCCACTTTACGTGTATTTTTTCGTCTGACCAGGTGCTTTAAGGGCATCCCCACATCATCCTAATTGTAGAGGTGGTGGGCCCACCAGGACTCGAACCTGGGACCGACCGGTTATGAGCCGG
>NZ_DATFBA010000048.1:0-14148 GCF_035254065.1 Geomonas sp. | reverse complement strand
CCAACGGGAGCTTGAGCCTCCTCCCCAACGGGAGCTTGAGCCTCCTCCCCAACGGGAGCTTGAGCCCCCTCCCCTTCAAGGGGAGGGTAGGGGTGAGGATGGGGTTCCCCCTCCCCGCCGAAGATCTGGGCGGTCAGCGCGTCCAGGCCTAAGTGCAGGCGGTCGAAGAGCTCGCGCTCCAGCTCACGCTCACCCCGTTTGACCTCCGCCAGGAGGTCCTCCAGGTCCTGGCACCCCTCGGCCACCTCGACCAGGTTGACCGCGTGCGCCGCCCCTTTCAGGGTGTGCATGCGCCTGAACACGGTCTCCACCAGGAGCTTGCGGGAAGCCTCCTCCTGCTCAGCTTCGAGCTCCACCAGGAGCTGCCCGAGCGCGGCGAGGTGGTCCTGGGCCTCCTCCCTGAAGACCGCCAGGAGTTCCTGGAGCAGGTTGTCGGCGTCAGCCATGCAGCCCCCCTGCGCGCACGCCTTCGAGCCGTGCGCTATCTACCGGCAGGGGATGGGTCATGCCACGTGGTACCGGCTTACCAGCTGCTGGAGCTTCTGGTTCAACTCGTAGAGGTTCCTGGCCGCCGCCTCGATCTGGCGCGAACCTTCGACGTTCTGTCCGCTCGCCTGGTTGATGCTCTGCACGGCGATGGCGATCTGGTCCATGCCGATCGCCTGCTCCTGGGTGGAGGTGACGATCTGCAGGGTGGCGTTACTGGATTCCTCGATGGCGGCCGACAGCTGCCGGATCGACTCGCCCGCCTCGCTCGACTGCCTGACGCCGGTCTCTACCGCCTTGCTCCCCTGCTCGGTGGCGAGCACCGCCGCGGTGGTCGCCTTCTGGATGAAGCCCAGGATGTTGCGGACCTGGGAGGTGGCCTGCTTGGACTGGGTGGCAAGGTTCTTCACCTCCTGGGCCACCACGGCGAACCCCTTGCCGTGTTCGCCTGCCTTGGCCGCCTCGATGGCCGCGTTCACCGCCAAGACGTTGGACTGCTCGGCGAGATCGTTGACGGTGGCGATGATCTCGCCGATCGCCTGGCTCTGCTCGGAGAGGTGGACGATCCGCTCGGCGATGAAGGCCATCCGCTCGTCGATCCCGCGCATGCCGCCGATGGCGTTCTCCACCGATACCCGCCCGGCCTGGGCCACCTGCACCGAGTTCTGGGCGCTCTCGTAGACCTGCTTGGACTTCTGGGAGGCGAGGTCGGTGGTCTGGCGCACCTCCTGGACGGTGGCGTTGGTCTCCGAGACCGAGGCGGCGGTCTCCGCCGAGCTGGAGGCGAGCTCGCTCACCGTGGTCATGATCTCGGCGGCCGAGCCGGCCAGGACGTTCACCACCTCGCGGATCTCCAGGTTCAGCTCGCGGAGGTTCCTGGCCATCATGGAGAAGGAGTTCCCCAGCTGGTCCTTCGAGGAGGCGGGGAGCACGTCGATGGTGAGGTCCCCGGCCGCGATGCGGTCGGCGCTGGCGGCGAGCCTCCTCAGCGAGAGGACCATGTCGCGCATGGCGACGCCGAAGACGTCCCGCTCGGAGTTGGGGACCACCTCGACCTCCAGGTCGCCCAAGGCGATGCGGTTGGCGGTCTCGCCCATGCGGCGCAGGGAACGGACCATCTTGTCCATGGCGCGCAACAGACCGCCGATCTCGTCGGGGGAGTCGGAACCGACGTCGGCGGAGAGATCCCCCACGGCCAGCCGGTCGGCGGTGTCCAGGGCGGCGGTGAGCGGCCTGGTGATGGAGGAGGTAATGGCCGAGGCGATCAGCGCCGCGAAGAGCCCGGCCAGGATCACCAGGATGGCGGTGATCGCGAAGGTGCTCCGGGCAGTCTCCTTGGCTTCGGTCTCGAAGCTCTGCGCCTTGTTGATGGTGAACTTCAGCACTTCGGAGATGGTGCCGTTGATCTTGGCGACTGTTTCGCGGGCGAAGGTCCTGTGGAAGTGGGCAGCCTCGGCCATCTTGCGGTGACGGACCAGTTCGATGGTCTTCGCCCGGACCGGCTTCCAGGCGTCCATCGCCTCCTTGATCAGGTCGATCTTGGCCTTGTCCCCCAGGAAGCGCTCCTTGGCAATGGCCAGGTTCTCGTAGACCACCTTCTCGTTGGAGTCCACGTCCTTGAGCGCCAGGGCGAACTCCTGGGGATCGTCGCCGTAGAGGACCAGGTCCTTCATGTCCCGGTGCATCATCACCACGTGGTCGTTCACCTCGTGGATGGCGTTGTTCACCGTGAAGGGGTGGTCGTAAAACTGGGTGAAGAGGTTGGCCTGGGCGGTCAGGTTCTTCAGGGACAAGACCCCGAGCAGGATCAGGAACAGCACGATGATGCCGAAGCCTGCCACCAGCCGCGATCGGATCTTCATATTACTCAGCATGGAACCCCCGTTTGCTGTTAGTTTGCCGTACGTTAGCTGCCGCTTTCATCTCAGCCGACCTCCTCGTGCACGATGACGCGCCGGTCGGAAAGGATCTTCCCCATGTCCAAGAGCGCCAGCCGGTCCTGGGTGACCCCGGCCAGGAACTCCTCCCTAAGCCCGGTGAAGGCGTCGGGAGGGGGTTGCAGGGAAGCCCGGGGGAGCGAGACCACCCCGTTGATGGCGTCCGCCAAGAGGCCGAACTCCACGCTGCCGTTACCCACCACGATGACCCGGTTGAGGTCGGCGAGGCCGACCGTGGGGAGCTCGAAGAAGCGCCTGAGGTCGACGATGGAGACGATCCTCCCCCGCAGGTGGGTGATCCCCAGCACGAAGGGAGGGGTGCAGAAAAGCGGCGTGAAATCGGTGAGCGGCAGCGTCTGGGAGACGAAGGAGAGCTCCACCGCGTAGCGCTCGCCGGAGAGCAGGAACTCCAGGCACTCCAGCCGGGCCTCCTCCCCTCCCTCTTCGGGGCGCAGGGCGAGTTCCGCCGCGCGGGCGACAAGGATGTCCCGCTCCTGCTGGGGGCTCAGGGCCTGTCCGCCGGAGACCGCCTCGGCGGCCGCCTGCTGCCGTTTGAGCAGCTCGCCCCAGTCAGTGGTGCGGCGCCCGAAAGCCAGCTTGCCTTCTTCCATCCTTCAGCTCCTCATGCTGCCTCTTGGTGACCTGTTCCCAGCCACCCCTCGCCCCTTTAGGGGAGAGGGGCAGGGGTGAGGGCTCCGATGGCAGCTTCCTCTTTTTTACTGTTCCCCTCGCCCCCTGGGGGGAGAGGGTGGCCGAAGGCCGGGTGAGGGCGGGGTTCTCTCTCAGCGCTCCCCTTTCCCCCGCTCCTTGCCGGCCTTCAGCATCGCCTTCACCAGCTGGGCGAGCCGCCCGGCGGTCAGCCCCTCGGCCTCCTCGAGCACCTCATCGGCGGGGCGCCGCTCCAAAAGGCGCAGGGCGTTCACGAAGTTGCGCTCCGACTCCTGCCGCTCCCCCCGCAGGCGATGTATGTTGCCGAGGGCGAAGTAGGCGAGCAGATAGTCGTGGTCGATGAAGAGGGCGTGCTTGAGCGAACGGAGCGCTCCATCCAGTTCCCCCTGCTGCTCCAGGATGATGGAGAGGAGGTAATGGCTGGCGGCGGAAAGCCGCTCGCAGGCGATCGCCCGCTCGCAACACTCCCGCGCGCGGGGAAGATTCCCCAGGTTCGCCCAGGCCCGGGCGGCCAGCGCCAGGGACTCCGCCTGCCCGGTCCCTTCCCTCCCCGCGGCCGACCGTTCCGCCCTCTCGGCCGCCTCCCGGTACCGTCCGGAGCGAAACAGCTCCAGCGCCGGGTCAGGAGAGTGGTCGACCGGCTGCTGGTTGGCGGCTGCCGCTTGTGCCCGCTGCGGCGGCGGGTGCCCGCCTCCCGGCCGCTCGGCCGGTTCCGACAGCCTGCCGTCGGTGGCTGCAGCCGCGCTGGAGGGGGCTTTCCCTGCGGGGTGCCCACCGCTCGGGGAGGGGCCTTCCCTCCCGGACGGCATGCTGAGCGTGGGGCGGCGAGCCCCCCCGGGCGGGGTTCCGCGCCCCCACCCGCTGGCCGGGTGACGGGCGGGGTGCGCCGGGTGATCTCCCTTGGCCGCCTCCGCCGCCTCCCGTGCGGAGAGCTTGCGCAGGACCAGCGCCCCCCCCAGGTTCAGGCAGCTAAAGCCGGTCAGCTTGCCGTAGTTGAGCTCGGTGGCCCCCACGAACAGCCACCCGCCGTCCACTAACGCCTGATTGAAGGCGGTCATGGTGGAGGTGATCCGCTCGGCGTCGAAGTAGAGCATGACGTTGCGGCAGAAGATGATGTCCATCCGCCCCCCCGCCGTCACCGCCGCCAGCGCCTGGGGATCCGCCAGGTTCAGCTGCTGGAACCTCACCATCTGCCGGATGCGCGGGAGAAGTTCGTAGCGCCGGTTCTCCCTGGCGGTGAAGTACTCCATCAGCCACTCGGGCGCGTTGCGGAAGGACCACTGGCCGTAGACCCCCGTGCGGGCCCTCTCCAGGGCCTGCGGGTTGAGGTCGGTCGCCAAGAGGTCGAGCTGCCAGTCGGCCAGGTCGGGGATCGCCCGGCTGAGCAGGATGGCGATCGAGTAGGGCTCCTCGCCGCTCGAGCAGCCGGCGCTCCAGATCCTCAGCCGCTTCCCTTCCCGGCGCCGCGCCGGTATCAGCTCGGGGAGCAGCCGCTCCTCCAGCACCCGGAAACTGTTGGGGTCGCGCAGGAAGTAGGTCTCGCCGATGGTGAGGCCGGCGGCCAGGGTCTCCAGCTGGGTGGGGGAAAGCGGCGCCGCCATCAGCCAGAGCAGGTACTTGTTCAACTCCTGGAAACCGGCACGGCGGCAAAGCGGGGCCAGCTTGGACTGCAACTCGCCCAGCCGGTCCTCGGGAAAATGCAGGCCGAGCGATCTCTCCACGAAACGGGCGAAGAGCCGGATGGTCTCCCCCGTCCCTTGCCCGCTCACCCCGCCCGCTCCTCGAGCGCCTTGCTGAGCTGGCTCTCCTCGGCCGGGAAGAGGAGGGCTTCCAGGTCGTGGATCAGCAAAAGCCCCTGCCGGGTAGCGGCCACCCCTTCCAGGAAGGAGGTCCCCGCCACGATCTCCTCGGGGGAAGTGAGCTCCAGCTCCCCTTCCTCCAGGACGCTCTCGGTGCCGTCCACCGCGAGCGCCACGGTAAGAGCGCCGGCGCGGGCCACCACCAGCTGGTCGTCGCTTCTGATCTCCCGCTCGGGCAGCGAGAAGCGCCTCCTCAGGTTGATCACCGGGACCACCTGCCCCTGCAGGTCCAGGACTCCCAGCACGATCTCGGGGGCCTTGGGGAGCGGGGTGACCGCCGCCGCCCTGACCACCCGTTGCACGCGGTCAAGGCGCAGGGCGTAGCGCTGCCTGTCGAGGGTGAAGACCAGCAGGTGGGCACGGATTGAATGTGAAAGTGGCATGGCGGTCGACTCTGGGCTATTAAGCAAATAATCTTAGGAAATTACATAACAGCGGCCAACAATTCAAGCCTAAAGTTGCCATTTTGGCGGTCGCCGACAAGTTCCGTCGTGCTATCGGCTTACGGGGCGCCGGAGCGAGGGTCCAGACGGCCGGGAAAGCAGGGGGACGGGCAGCTGCTGAACAGTCCCCTGGGGGGTTAGCCGGCGTGTTGGGCGAGCCAGCCGTGCACGGCGGAGAAGAGCTCGTGACGGTCGACCGGCTTCACCAGGTAATGCTCAATGCCGCACTCCGAGGCGGTCTTGCGGTATTCGGCGTGCGAGTAGGCGGTAAGCACGATGATACGGGTGGCCGGGGCCTCGGCCAGGATGGCGCGCGACATCTCCAGGCCGTTCAGCCTGGGCATGTTGACGTCGGTGATCACCAGCCCCGGACGGTGGCGCCGGAAGAGCTCCAGCCCCTCCACCCCGTCGGCGGCGCTCAACAGCCTGACCGCGGGGAACTGCATCCCCAACAGCCGGGCCAGGCTGGTACGGGCGATCTCCTCGTCCTCCACCAGCAGCATGCACGGCTCGTGGTGGCCGCTTCCCTCCGGGTACCTCATTCTCAAACCTCGATGGTGAACTCGGCGCCCTGACCACGGTTTCTGGCGGACAGCCTGCCGTTCATGTTTTTTTCGGTGATTACCTTGGACATGTAGAGACCGACCCCGGTCCCCTTGTCCGGCCCCTTGGTGGTGAAGTACGGCTCGAAGATCCTCTCCAGGATCTCCTCCGGAATGCCGCCGGCGTTGTCCTCGATGCTCACCAGGGAGCGGCCGCCGGCCTCGGCCACCCGCACCCGGATCAGGGGGTCGCTCACCCCCCGCTCCGTGCAGGCATCCCTGGCGTTCAAGAGGACGTTCAGGATGACCTGCGAGTACTCGTTGGGGTAGCCCTCGATCAGCGGGTCCCCGACGGTGGAGAGCTCCAGGTCTATGCGGTGCTCCTTGAGGCTCGCCTCCACGATGGCGACCGCCCTCTCGATCACCTGGCGTACCCGGAAGGAGACCTTCTCCTTCTCGGGGCGGAAGAAGTTCCTGAAGTCGTCGATGGTCTGCGACATGTGCTTCAGGACCTGCATGGAGTTCTCCACCGTGTCGGTGAGGTGCTCCTTGCTGAACTCGCCGAAATCGTAGCACATGGCGAGCTCCTGCAGCATGAGCCCCAGCGTGTTGAGCGGCTGCCGCCACTGGTGGGCGATATTGCCGATCATGTCCCCCAGCGCGGCCTGGCGGCTTTGCTGGATCAGCATCCGCTCCTGCTCGCGCAGCGCCTCCACCGCCCGCAAGCGCTCCAGCGTCTCCTGCTGCAGGGCGAGCTCGGCGTCGCGGCGGCGCGCCTCCCGGCGGAAGTTGTCCAGCGCGAAGGAGATCTCGTCCGCCATCTGCTGCAAGAGCGCCACCTGCTGCCGGTCGAAGCAGTCCCTTTCGGCGGCGTAGAGGGTGAGGGCACCCACCACCCGTTCCTCCTCCCGGATGGCGATGGAGGCCGAGGCGCGGATGCCGTGCCGTTTCCCCTGCTCACGCCACGGGCGGGTGCGCGGGTCCTTTTGGAAGTCGTTGCAGATGCAGAAGCTCCCCTCCCTGATGGAAAGGGCGGTCGGCCCCTCCTGCCCGGCCTCGGCGAGCCCCTCGATGTCGGCGAGGTAGGCGGTCGCCCCGTTGGCGGCGGCGGTGACCACCTTGCCGCCCGAGGGCTCCAGCAGGCCGACCCTGGCCAGCAGGAAACCGCCGTGGGCGACCGCGACCCGGCAGACGTCACGGAACAGGCTGCGCCGGTCGCGGGCCCGCACGATGGCCTGGTCCACCTCGCTCAGCACCGCGTACAGCCGGTTCAGGCGGCGCAGGCTCTCCTCGGCCCGCTCCCTTTCCGCGATCTCCCCTTGCAGGGTCGCCACCGCACTGGCCAGCTCCTCGGTCCGCTCCCTGACCCGCTGCTCCAGCTGGTCGTGGGCCGCGCGCAAGGAGGCCTCCATCCGCTTTCTCTCCATGGCGATGGAGAGCAGATCGGCCACCCACTTCATGAGGGAGACCTCCTCCTCGGCGAAGCGGGTCCGGGCGCGGGTGCCGAAGGCGACGGTGCCCAGCACGCGCCCCTGGGCGATCAAGGGGTGACAGGCGTAGGCGGTGATCCCCCACGAGAAGAGCAGGGCGGTGCGGGGGTCGCCGCTCTCCGGGATCTGCTCGGCGAGCACCGGGCAGGCGTCGCGCGCCGATACCCCGCAGATCCCCGCTCCGTAATCGAGCCACTCCACGGCCGCCGCCTGTGCCTTATCGACCCCCGCGTAGGCGTTGAGAAGGAGGCAGCCGGTCTCCTCCTCCACCAGGTAGTTGAAGAAGACGTGGCACTCCAGAAACTCCATCACCTTCCGGCAGATCGACTCCAGCATGCGGCGGGGGGCGTCGGTGGCCAGCAGCTCGGCGGCGGTCCGGGCCATCAGGTTCAGGCGGAGGTTGCCGTGGTGCAGGGCCTGCTCACCCCTGATCCGCTCGGTGACGTCGGTAGAGGTGCCGAACCAGCGGCTCACCCTCCCCTGCTCGTCGCGCACCGGCAGCACCCGGGTCAGGAAGGAGCGGTAGCCGCCGTCGGCCCCCTTGAGCGGGAAGGTCATGTCGAAGTCCTCGCCGGTGGCGATCGACTGCCGCCAGCGCTCCAGGACGGCCGGCAACAGCTCCGGGTCGTGCATCGACTGCCACCCCCACCCCTTGTGTTCCTCTTCGCTTGCGCCGGTGTACTCGTACCAGCGCTGGTTGTACCAGTAGACCCAGCCGTCGGCTCCCGCCATCCAGGCCAGCTGCGGGATGGCGTCGGCCAGCGTCCTGAATTCCGCCTCGCTTCTCCTCAGCACCTCCTCGGTCTTTTTCCGCTGGGTGATGTCGTGCGCCACGTGCACCGATCCGCTCCGGCGCCCCTCCTCGTCCAAAAGGGGCGAGGTGGTCACCAGGAAGTCGGCGCCCAGCCGCTCGTCGTGGATCTCGACCGAGTGCTGGAGGCCGTCCTGCATGGTGAGCAGGTGGGGGCAGGCCCCCACCGGCTCCAGCGCCTCGTGCACGCAGTGGTAGCAGATCGGTTCCAGCGCGCCTTCGGCCGGGATAGCCAACCGCTCGGACATGGCCCGGTTGGCGCGCACGATGCGCTGGCGGTCATCCAGGATGGCGATCAGGTCGGGGACCGCGTCGAAGGTCCGCTCCCACTGCTGCTTGGCCACCAGCAGGGCGTCCTCCATCCGCTTCCTCTCGCTGATGTCGACCAGGGTGAGCACCACCCCGTCCACCTCCCCGCCCCGGTCGAGGTAGGGGAGCGCGCGCAGCAGGAAGTGCCCGCTCTGGGGGAGAGCCACCTCCCGCTCCACCGGGAGCCGGCTGTCCAGCGCGCCGGTGGCGTCGGCGGCAAGACCCGGCCAGCTCAAGGTGTCCGCCACCTCGGCCAGCGTGAGCCCCAGCTCGGCAGGGGTGAGAGGGAAGATCTCGGCAAGGGCCGGGGTATACCGTTTCACCCGGAGCTCGCGATCCAGGAAGAGCGTGGCGATCCGGGAACTGGCCAGCAGGTTCTCCATGTCGGCATGGGCCTCGTGGAGTTCGTCCACCGTCCCCTGCAGCTCCAGGTTCAGCGCGATCAGCCCCTCGTTGAGCGCCCTCAGCTCGCCCCGCGAGCGCTCCAGCTCCTGGTTGGCGCAGTGGAACTCCTCGTTCACGAAGAGGAGCTCCTCATTGACGGACAGGTATCCCTCCCGGGCCCCCTCCAGCTGCCGGGCCACCTCCCAGAGCTGGCGGCTCGCGCCGGAGAGCCGCTCCTCCAGCTCCCTCACGCGCCGCTTGCCGCCACCCCCCTGCACCCTTTCCGGCCCATCCGGCGGCGGGCCCGCCAAGGGGAGCGCGGCGAACAGCACGGTGGCGCCCTCTCCCGCCGGCGGCTCGAGGGGCTCCACCGCGAGGTCCACCCTCCCACCGCCGGCAGCAGAGGGGAGCGGGATGCCCGGGAAAAGAGCAGCCTCCCCCCCGGAGAGAACCTGGGCCAGGGCTGCCCGCAGTGGGGCGCGCAGCTCCTCCAGCACCAGATCGCTCACCTCCCCCGCCGCCTCGCCCGGGGGAACGGTGAGGTAACGGGCGGCACGGGGAGAGACCTCCAGCAGGGAGCCCTGCTGGTCGACCACCAGGAAGGGGGGCGCGTAGCGTTCAGCCAGCTGAGAGGCCGCCGTAAAACGAAGTGCATCGACTCGCTCGGCAGCGGGGAGCACCCTTGTCACGCGCCCCGGGCGCCGATCGGAGGAGGTCTGTTCCTCGCTCTCCGGCAGCCGGGGCTCTCTCGTCCACTTTTCCGGCAGGAGGGTGAGCGGCGGGCGGCGGGTGGGCTCCTGGCGCTGGAAGATCCGCCAGCGCTGGTCGAGCGTGCTGAAGAGCCCCTCGCAGCGGTTGGCGGTCTCCGCGGAACCCAGGAAGAGGAAGCCGCCCGGGTTGAGCGCCTGGTGGAAGAGGGCGATCAGCCGCTTCTGCATTTCGGGGAGGAGGTAGATCAGGAAGTTGCGACAGACCAAGAGGTCGAGACAGGAGAAGGGAGGGTCCTTGATGAGGCTGTGGGGTGCGAAGACGATCATCTCGCGCAAGGGGCCGCTCGCCTGCCAGCCGCTGCCGGTCCTGGTGAAGAAGGCGTTCAGCCGCGACCCGCTAAGCCCCGCGACCACCTCATCGGTATAGAGGCCGGAGCGGGCCCGGACGATGGAATCCTCGTCCAGGTCGGTGGCGAACAGGCGGACCCGGTGCGGCAGCCCGCGGCTGTCCAGGTACTCCCTGACCAGCATGGCCATGGAGTAGGCCTCTTCGCCGGTCGCGCAGCAGGGGTGCCAGATGCGCACCGGCTGCTCGGGGTCGCGCCCCTCGAACAGGCGCGGGATCACCTCGCGCTCCACCGCGGCGAAGGCCTCGACGTCCCGGAAGAAGCCGGTGACCTGGATCAGGCTTTCACGGCAAAGGGTGCGCGCCTCCCGGGGGCTGTTATCGAGCAGCGCGAGGTACTCCTCCCCGCGGAGCAGGCCGTTGGCGGCCATCCGGCGCGCAACGGTCCTCAGCAGGGTGCTTCTCTTGTAGGAGCCGAAGTCGTGGCCGACGGTGTTCTTGACCGTCTCCAGCACGGCGCACAGGAGTTCCTCGGAGAGGGGGGCGCTGCCGTCCCCTTTGGGCGATGCTTCTTCGGTCATAGTCTCCCTGCTCGGAAGGTGGGGTGAGCGGAGTCCGCGGCTTGGATCCCGCGGCTAAGGATGGAACCACACCAGCGCCAAAAGAGCCGAAACGTGCCCTCCCTCAACTCCCCTCCGGAAAGGCTCCGGGGGCGGGGAGTTGAGGTGGCGTATGCGGCTCTACGCTACAGGTTGCCTGAAAAGTTGGCGGTCCGCCTAGAACAGCGTGTAACTGCGAACGTCGGTTTCCTTGGTGAGCTGGGCGATGCAGCTTTCGATGGCGGCGAACAGTTCCTGGACCTTGTAGGGCTTAAGGATGCAGTGGTTGACCCCGATCTCGCACAGCCTGGCCAGCTGGGTGCGGTCGGAGCAGCCGGTCACCACGATGAGCGGCGTCTCCTTCTTGAGCGTCTTGATCTCGGCGGCCATCTGCAGGCCGTCCTTGCCCGGCAGGTCCAGGTCGGCGATCACGATATCGGGGAGCCGCTGCCTGAACAGCTCGACCCCGCGCTCGCCGTTGTCCACCGTGTCCACCGTGAGGTGGGGGAACTCCCAGGCGATCATCAGCCCCATGGTCCGGCTGGTCACCTGGTCGTCCTCGGCGATCAGTACCGACAGGGGAGAGCCGGGGTTTCTCAGGGCGTCGAGCCCGGTCCTGATTCCCTGGTGCAGGCGGGTTCCGGCCCCGCGGACTTTCCTGGCTTCTCCCATCCGTCTCGCTCCGTTTACACCGCGCTCGCCCTCACCCGCGCCACGTCGTTCAATTCCATGAGCGCCCTGAGCTTCTCCAGGGCCTTGGCCTCGATCTGCCTGATCCTCTCGCGGGTCACCCCGAAGTCGCGTCCGATGGTATCCAGGGTCTGCGGCTCGCCGTCCTCCAGGCCAAAGCGCAGGGTCAGGATCCTCTTCTCGCTCTCCGAGAGGGTGTCGAACCACTGGGAGACCAGCTCGTACTTGTTGAGGTCCTCCAGGAGCGCGGCAGGCGACACGGTGGAGGTGTCCTCGATGGTGTCGATCAGGAAGTAGTCGTTGTTGTCGCCCAGCGGGCGCTCGATCGAATAGGTCTTCTTGAGGAGCACCATGAGCTTCCTGACGTGGGAGATGTCGACCTCCAGGGCGTCGGCGACCTCCTTCACGCTCGGCTCGCGGTTCATCCTCTGCACCAGCTCGCGGGTCACCCGCATCATGCGGTTGATGTCGTCGGAGATGTGTACCGGCAGCCTGATGGTGCGCGACTGGTTGACCAGGGCGCGCTCGATGGACTGCCTGATCCACCAGGTGGCGTAGGTGGAGAAGCGGCACTCCTTGGAGAGCTTGAAGCGCTCCACCGCCTTGATAAGCCCCAGGTTCCCCTCCTCGATCAGGTCCAGGAAGGGGAGGCCGCGGTTCATGTAGCGCTTGGCGATCTTGACCACCAACCGGAGGTTGGAGACGATCATCCTCTCCCGGGCAGCCTGGTCCCCCTTGTAGATCCTGGCGGCCAGCTCCTTCTCCTCGTCGGCGCTCAAAAGCTTGGTCTTCTGGATCTCGCGCAGGTAGAGCTTGATGGCGTCGTCGTAGTGCTCGACCGATGCGGAGCGGATCTCCTCCTCCTCGGCCTCGGCCGGCTCGAGGGGATCCTCGGCATCGCTTTCCTCTACCTCGTCGAGACCCTGCACTTCCGTGAAGAGCGGTTCCTGTTCATCGAATTCATCACATTTCATATCAGTTGCTCCTGTAGCAGTGCCCGGCGCTCGAACCGGAGCGGTGCCTCCGGGGGCGGATCGCCGGCGGTGTCGGTATGGCCCTATCGGCTCGAGCGGCTCACCCGAGGGGAGGCCTGAGCCAACAACTTAGCCGAGGTGGCTGTGGAAGCTTCTCATCCTGTTGGCCAGGATGGTGGGGTCTACGATCTCGCCGCAGCAGATGCATTTCCAGGCGTCAAAGGACCTTACGAAGTCATAGTATTTCTCGGCGAACATTTTACCTTTGCATTTCGGGCATGTCATGGGAGCGACCTCCTTGAAGCAGTTTGAATTGAAGCACAGCAAAGAAACTGGAGTGCGTTGGGTGCTCTACCTCTATCAGGAAGTGTGCCAGCCGCGGGCCTTTTCGCTAACCTATCGTTTTGACGGGCTTTTGCCGCTGCTGTACAGAAACGAGACAGGGACGAAAGGGTGCAAAAAAATAGCCGACGGCGCCGGCACTTCCCCGCTAACTTGTTGTAATCACGAGGATGTCGGGGGGTGCCAAAAATTTGCAGGTGGCCGCGCTTGACACACAGATTTTTGCGGGGGGGAGGAGGCCGGTCAGCAGTATTGGGGACCGGCATCGGGGGGGAGCGAAGCGAGGTCGAGCCGGCCGTGCTCCCCTTACCTGGAGGGGACGGGCTGAGGAGCCGGCCGATGCCGACACCTGCGGGGAGCGGCCGGGTGGAGAGGGAGAGCGCGGAAAAGCTTTGCTCCGGCGGCAGCGATTGGGTATACTCCGCCCATTGCCCTCCGGGACATGGGGAGCGGAAAAAGGAGGGGAAGGAGGAGTCATGGAGGAATCCCAGATGGGACTGTTCGGAGAGGAGATCCCGGCGCCGCAGGCGTCACCCGTCCCGGTGCCCCTCGCTCCGGCCCGAGAGGGACGGCCGGCGCCCGCCAGGACCGGGTCCGCGGCAGACAACGGAAAGACGCCGGCCGCGCGCGCCGAGGCGGCGCCTGCCAAGGCCGCCTCCGCTCAGGTGAAGAAGGCGGCCGGCCAGCCGGCCGTGCCGGTCAAAAAAAGACTGAAGTCGGCCCAGGTCGAGGAGGGCAAGAAGATCTCCGGGCTGGTGCCGGCAGGGGACGTCCGCCTCACCGCCAACATCCGCGAGGACCTGCACCTCAAGCTGAAGATCGCCTCCGCCTGCCGCAGGACCACCATCGGCGAGATCCTCGAGGAGCTGATCGAGAAGCACATCTGAGGCGGCAACTTCCAGAGCAGCGATAATTACTGTGAGATTTTGCTGGTCAAGGCGCTAATTAAATGTTATTTTCATCGCCGGTTTGATCTAAGGCCTAAAAAATCTACTCAACAGGAGGCAAAAATGAAGAAGATCATCGTTCTCACCGCAGCAGCTCTCGCTTTAACCTCGGGCGTAGTGTTTGCCGCAGACACCATCACCCTCCCCGCTAAAAACGGCAACGTCACCTTCAACCACAAGAAGCACCAGGAGCAGCTGAAGGACTGCAAGATCTGCCACGAGAAGGGTCCGGGCAAGATCGAGGGCTTCGGCAAGGACATGGCTCACAAGACCTGCAAAGGCTGCCACGCCGACAAGGGTGCAGGCCCGACCAAGTGCTCCGAGTGCCACAAGAAGTAGGAAGCTGAGCCTGAGCTGAAAAAAATCAGCTGAGAAATAGAACGAAAAAAGTGAGGGGGCAACAGCCACCTCACTTTTTTTTGGTCAAACGGCAGGTAAGCGCCCTCCGCCGGCAACAGCCAGCCCTCCCGTGGCGGGGCCAGCCGGGCTGGGGCGGAAGTTACATGGCGTGGCAGCTGCGGCAGAAGGTGCTCAGATCGGCCCCTTCCTTGTAGTTCTGCAGGAAGAAGGTCGCGTTGCCGGCATGGGGGTTATGACAGGAGACGCAGCT
>NZ_DATFBA010000047.1:0-4786 GCF_035254065.1 Geomonas sp. | reverse complement strand
TGGCCGACCCGGTACACGCAGGAAAGCGCCTTCCTGGCCGGCTCGGTGGCGTCGAAGCGCTCCGGTGGCCTCTCGCAGATGTCGCAGTTATCGCACTCCTTCTCAAGCCTGTCCCCGAAGTAGCCGAGCAGCACCCGCCTCCGGCAGGTCTGGGCCTCCGCGAAGCCGGTCATGCAGTTCAGCTTATGCAGCTCGATCCTGTTTTGCTCCGCGTTGCCACCGTTTTCGATCAGGGCGCGCGCTATGGCGACGTCGCCGTAGCCGAACAAGAGCAGCGCGTCTGCGGGGAGCCCGTCACGTCCGGCACGGCCCGTTTCCTGGTAGTAGCTCTCAATGCTCTTGGGCATGTCGTAATGGACGACGTAGCGGACATTGGACTTGTCGATCCCCATGCCGAAGGCCACCGTGGCCACCACCACCTTGATGTCGTCGCGCAGGAATGCTTCCTGGACACGGTGCCGCTCCTTGTCGGGGAGCCCGGCATGGTAGGCCGCCGCCTTCACGCCGGCCGCCTCCAGCTTCTTGGCCACCTCTTCCACCCTCTTTCGGGACAGGGCGTAGACGATGCCGGCCTCGTCCTTGCGGTCCGCCAAAAAGCCCATCAACTGGCTGAACGGCTTGCTCTTCTCGACCACGGTGTAGCGGATATTGGGCCGGTCGAACCCCGCGATGTAGCAGGGGGCGTCACCCAGACGAAGCCGGTTGAGGATATCGCTCCTGGTCTGGCTGTCCGCGGTGGCGGTGAGGGCGATCATCGGGATGGAGGGGAAGATGTCGCGCAGCATGCCGAGCTCGGCGTACTCCGGGCGGAAGTCGTGCCCCCATTGGGAGACGCAGTGGGCCTCGTCAATGGCGAACAGGGAGATGGGGAGGGTCTTGATCCGCTCGATGAAGCCGTCGGTCAACAGTCGTTCCGGGGCGACGTAGAGGAGCTTCAACTCCCCCGCATGGAACTCCGCCAGCACCCGGCGTGCCTCCGCCTCGCCCAATGCGGAGTTATAGCAGGCCGCCGCCACCCCATTCTCGCGCAGGGCGTCCACCTGGTCCTTCATCAGGGAGATGAGCGGGGATACGATGAGCGCGGTCCCGGGGAGGCAGAGGGCGGGGATCTGGTAACAGAGTGACTTTCCGCCGCCGGTCGGCATCAGCACGAAGGCATCGCCGCCGGAGATCACCTGCTCGACGATCTCCTGCTGGCTGGCGCGGAAGCTCTGGTAGCCGAACACCTCATTGAGTATTTGTATCGGGGATGCCGGCATCGGGCGGGTCCTTCGGAATAGTACTCCCCCCTTGATAAAGGGGGGGCAGGGGGGATTGCTTTTTGTTTGGGCGCCTTAAAAGTAATCCCCCTAAATCCCCCTTTATCAAGGGGGACTTCAGGAACACCTACATCAAAACACGTACGACACCGATGTCAACTGCAGGGGGAGCAAGATGCGACGGTGGTTTCTGAGGTGGCGATGCCAAGGTTGCGGAGGAAATCACGGGTGAGCGGGGCACCGTTGAACGGGTCACAGAGCCCTGGGCGTTGCAGGTCCTCGGCGCTGTCCACGTCGTACCAGGCAGGCAGCAGGGCGCAATCCAAGCCATCCCGCTCCGCCGTAGCCAGGCTTTTCACCAGCACCTGCGGCCCCGACCAGGGAATGTCCCGGAAGAGCGCTCCGTACTCCCCTCGTATCCCCACCAGGTAGTAGCCGCCATCCTCGGCAGGACCGAAGACCGCGTCCCTGCCGTCCAGCAACTGGTCGAAAGCCTGCCGCACGAAGGCAAGGGGGAGGTCCGGCGCGTCGCTCCCGATCACCACCCGAGCTTGGTACCCCAGATCGGCGAGGACAGTGAAGGCGTCCTCGAGACGTCTGCCCAGGGAGGCATCGGTCTGGCGGATCAGCTGCAGATGAGGACTTGCGGCATGGAAGAACTCTGGCTCCCCGTCATAGAAGAGGAAGGTGTCGAACTGGAGGGCGCTCATCCTGGCGACGGTGTCGAGCAGCATGCAGCGGTAAAGCTCCGCGCTCTGCTCCGGCGAAAGCGGCGGCGTGAGCCGCGTCTTCACCTTGCCGGCGACGGGAGTTTTGGCAAAAATGGCGAGGGCATGCTTCATTAGTGGAGTCATCTTAATATCATTAAATGAAGCGACAAACTTTAGCTTTGTCCACAGTTTTTCCGCTTTTCAACAGAGTTATCCACAGTCAAATGTTTGACCGGCCGTCGCTTGCTATGGCTTCTTTCTCTCGATCGCCGCATAGGCGGAATGCTTATGGATCGATTCGAAGTTCTCGGCCTCCACGGAAAACCAGGTGATATTTTCCGTAGACAGCAGCCGGACCGTCGCCTCGCGCACCATGTCCTCCACGAAGCGGGGATTCTCGTAGGCACGCTCGGTCACGTACTTCTCGTCCTCGCGCTTCAGGAGGGAATAGACCTGCGAAGAACCGCACTGCTCGATGATCTCGATCAGGTCCTCGATCCAGATGAAGTCGCTGTAGCGGACCTGCACGGTCATGATCGAGCGCTGGTTGTGCGCCCCGTACTGCGACAGCTCTCGGCTGCAGGGACAGAGCGAGGTGACGGGAACCTTCACCCCCAGCACGAAATCGAAGGTGTCCGAAAGGGAGGCGCTGAAGGTGCAGGTGTACTCCATCAGGCTCTTGGCCTTGGAGACCGGCGCCTTCTTCTCGATGAAGTAGGGGAACTCCATCTCCAGGTGTGCGCTGGAGGCCCCCAGCTTCTCCTTCATCCTGGCCAGGATGGTCTCCATCTTGTCGAGCGCGATCTCTTCCCGGTAGTGGTTCAGGATCTCCACGAAGCGGCTCATGTGGGTCCCCTTGAAGTGGTGCGGGAGATCGACGTACATGTTGATGCGGGCGATGGTGCTCTGGAAGGAGCGGTTCTTGTCCATCACCACGATGGGATAGGAGATGTCCTTGACGCCGACCTTGCTGATGGGGATGTTGCGGGTATCGCGGGTGAGCTGTACGTCGCTCAGCGACCGGCGCGCAGAGGATTCGGAGGTAGCGACGGTGGTCTCCTTGGTCATCTTATCTTTTTCCTTCGCCATGCGTGTATTTCACCTTTACCTGTTCACGTAACGGAGCGGATCGCTGACCCCTGCTTCGGCGAATCCCTTCAGCCGTAGCCGGCAGGAATCGCACAGCCCGCAGGACGCGCCGTCTGCGGCGGGATCGTAGCAGGAGTGGGTGAGCGAGTAATCGACCCCCAGGGACAGTCCTTTCCGGATGATGTCGGCCTTGGAGAGGCTGATGAGCGGCGTGTGGATCTTGATCCTCCCCTCTCCTTCCACGCCGGCCTTGGTGGCCAGGTTGGCCATGGTCTCGTAGGCGGCGATGAACTCGGGTCGGCAGTCGGGATAGCCGGAGTAGTCGAGCGCGTTCACCCCGATGAAGATGTCATAGGCGCCCATGGTCTCGGCCCACCCCAGCGCGAAGGAGAGGAAGATGGTGTTGCGGGCCGGCACATAGGTCACCGGGATGTCGTCACCCACCCCTTCCTTGGGGACGGCGATATCGGAGGTGAGCGCGCTCCCTCCCATCTTCCTCAGGTCGAACTCCACCAGCAGGTGGTCGAGCGCCCCCAGCGGGCGCGCGTTCTTCTTGGCGACCTCCATCTCGTACTGGTGGCGCTGTCCGTAGCTGAAGCTGATGGCGTAGGGGGCGTACCCTTCCGCCTTGGCGATGGCCAGGCAGGTGGTGGAATCGAGCCCGCCGCTGTAGAGAACTACCGCTTTTTTCTGCATAGAGTCACCTCAAAAAAAGAGGCCGCGCCGTTATCCGGTGCGGCCTTTTAGGGCTATTCCACGAAGCTCTTGAGCTTCTTGGCCCGGCTCGGGTGGCGCAGCTTCCTGAGCGCCTTGGCCTCGATCTGCCTGATCCGCTCGCGGGTCACCTCGAAGTCCTGGCCGACTTCCTCCAGGGTGTGGTCGCTCTTCTCGCCGATGCCGAAGCGCATCCTGAGCACCTTCTCCTCACGCGGGGTGAGGGTGGAGAGGACGCGCGAGGTCTGCTCGGAGAGGTTCGCCTTGATGACCGCCTCCAGCGGGGAGACCACCCCTTTGTCCTCGATGAAGTCGCCCAGATGGGAATCTTCTTCCTCGCCGATCGGGGTCTCCAGGGAGATCGGCTCCTTGGCGATCTTGAGGACCTTCCTGACCTTGTCCAGGGGGAGCGCCATCCGCTCGGCGATCTCCTCCGGGGAGGGCTCGCGGCCGATCTCCTGCACCAGCTGACGGCTGGTCCTGATCAGCTTGTTGATGGTCTCGATCATGTGCACCGGGATCCTGATGGTGCGGGCCTGGTCCGCGATGGCGCGGGTGATGGCCTGGCGGATCCACCAGGTGGCGTAGGTGGAGAACTTGTAGCCGCGCTGGTACTCGAACTTGTCCACCGCCTTCATCAGGCCGATGTTCCCTTCCTGGATCAGGTCAAGGAACTGCAGGCCGCGGTTGGTGTACTTCTTGGCGATGGAGACCACCAGGCGGAGGTTGGCTTCCACCAGCTCGCTCTTGGCAAGCTTGGCCTTGCGCTCCCCCTCTTCGATGGCCAAAAGCGCGTTGGCGAGCTCGCTCGCCTTGAAGCCCGACTCCTGCTCGATCTTGCGCAGCTTCTTCTCGATGGTGAGATAGCGCTTCTCGAGCTTTTGCGCCTCGTCCGCACTCATGCCGAGCTTCTTGTTGACCTCGGCGTCGGAGCCGTCACGCACCGCATTGAAGGCGGTGAGGAAGACGTCCTTCTCGGTCGAGGTCTCCTGCTCCAGCTCCGCGTTCTCCTGC
>NZ_DATFBA010000046.1:0-3251 GCF_035254065.1 Geomonas sp. | reverse complement strand
ATTTCAGGAAGAGGTAGTTCTGGTTCTGCGAGAACTCGTAGGCCCGGTTGACCCGGTTGAGCAGGGTCACTTCGTTGATCGGCTTGTGGATGAAGTCGAAGAACCCCTTGCGGAAGGCCTCCGTCTCCGCCTGCTCCCCATCGACCCCGGTGATCAGGATGGCCGGTATCCGCTTGGTCTCGGCCGTCGATCTCAGCGCACTCAAGAGTGCGAAACCGGAAAGCTTCGGCATCTCCTTGTCGGTCAGCACCACCTGGGGCTTCTTGGCGATGACCTCCTTGTAGGCATCCAGGCCGTCCACCGCGGTGAGCACCCGGTAATGCGGGGAGAGTACCTCCTCCAGCTGCTCCCGGACCGACCTGTCGTCCTCCACCACCAGCACGGTTTTTCCGCCGGACTCCTGGCACTCCTTGCCCAGGTAATGGCGGCAGATGGCGGCCTTGATCTCCTTGCCGGTCGCCACGCAGCGGAGTACCCTCAGGCCGCTGTTGGCCGCCAGGTTGTTGACGATGCGCGTATCGGAGGGGTCCGCCATGGCCAGGGTCAGCCGGTTTCCCTCCAGCCTGAGCGGAAAGAGCAGGTTCTCCAGTGCCACCTCGGCGCCGACCGTGGCCAGCACCTCCGGCGCGAAGCTGGCGGTGGCGAAGTTGGCCACCGGGCGCAGATGGTACTGCCGGGCCAGCGCCAGGGCGAGCTCCTCCTCGGTGAGGAGCCCCATCTCCTCCAGTACCACTCCCAATCGTTTTCCCAGCCGGCTTGCCAGGGCGACCACGCGCTCCACCGCGACCGGGGTCAGTAGTCCCCTCTCCACCAGTATTTCACCGAGCAGTTTGGTTGGTTCCATTGGTCCACCTCCGGACCGGGCGGGCACTCTACGGGCGTCAGACACCCTGGTTGACGGGGCCGTAGGTCCCCATGACGAAGTGGAAGGCACCCTTCAGCCGGTACTGCGGCGCCGGAGCAAGGGGCGCGTCGTAGTCGGTGAGGGTCACCTCGAAGCTGCCGGTGACCCTCCCCGAGGCGGAGGAGTCGGCGCTGAAGGTGATGGTGCCGCTCTCCACCTTCTTCCTGGTCGATTTCAGCCCGTTGAAGACCAGGAAATCGCCGGGAAACCTCTCCAGGGCACCCCCTCCCTCGATGGAAAAGGTCCGGTTGAGGGGGGGGAGGGGGGCGCCGCTCTTGGGCATCACGATCCGGTAGACGGAAAGGGTGTCGATGTCGGTGACGCTTTTGGCGACGTTGGCCTGGATGCTCCAGAAGCGGTCGTTGTCGCTTGAGTAGAGGAAGTCCGGCTTGATCAGGCCCAAGCCCCCGTCGTCGGTCACCGTGAAGAAGTCCTGGCTGGCCTGCTGCGGAGCGGCAGGGGCGGAACTCACCCCGGTCGAGCTGAGCGGCGGGGTGGGGGTAGCTTGCCCGCCGCCCCCACCGCCGCAGCCGCCCAGGGTCAGGGCGGAGAGGGAGAGCACCGCGGCCAGCGCCGAGCTCACCAGCAGCTGCTGCAGGCGCAGGCCGTGGTGGATCTGGGCCGGCTTGGCGTATCCCGCTTCCACCAGCACCTCTCCGAGCTTCTTGCCGGAGGCCGCCTGTTTGCCCAGCGCGTCCTCCAGTTGGCGGCGGGTGATGTAGCCGGCGGTCACCAAAAGCTCGCCCAGCCTGAGCGGGGTGGCAGCTTGTCCCTCTCGCTCCTGCTGCCGCTGGAAGGCGAGCACCCCGTTCAGCTCCCCTTCCTGCAAGAGCCCCAGCCGCAGGCAGACCTCGCCCAGCTTGCCGCCGCTTCTGCGCTGTTCGTCGAGTGCCAGCTCCAGCTGCTCCGCCGACAGTTTCCCGCAGCGCACCAGCAGGGACCCCAGCATCTCGCGGACCCCGGCGGCCAGTGTCAGCGCCTGCTCCAGGTCGGAAAGCTGCTCCTGGATGGAGAGCGCCGCCCGCACCTCGCCCGGCTCCAGCATCCCCAGCCTGACCAGCACCTCCCCCAGCCGCTCGTTGCCGCGCCTTTGCTCCTCAAGGGCCAGCTCCAGCTGCGCCTGGGAGAGGAACCCCCCCTCCTGCAAGATCTGGCCGATCGGCCGCCGCCTGCTCGTCATCGCTATCATCTCGGGCCTCCTTTTCATGTCATCGGTAAGCCAAAGCTCCGCTCCCTACCAGTACGGCAGCAGCGCGCCATTCTTGATGAATTCCCTGATCGCCTCCAACCCCTCCATGGAGAGGTCCAGGAACTGGATCCCCATACCGGGGGGGAGCGACTGCACCCTGATCATGTCCGGGTGGTTGAGCCAGGCGATCCGGCCGTGACAGACCACCATCTGTTCCCGCTCGGGGAGCTGGAAGGAGAGCTTCAGCGCGGTCCCCACCTCCAGCACCCTGACCGTTTCCAGGAAGAGCCCCCCGGTACTGAGGTTGATGGAGTAGTCGTCCAGCACCAGGTCCTGCTCCCGCTGGCGGTAGCGCACGTGCAGCCGTGCCACGTACCTCGGTTCCTGGCGCTCGGTGACCGGCAGGTACTTCCTCACCACCGCCCTGAAGTAGTGCCCGTTGATCGGCTTGACGATGATGTCGTCGCAGCCGGCGGCCCACGACTTCTCGAAGTCCTGCTCGTCCACCCCGGCAGTTACCATCACCAGCGGGGTGCCGCGCAGTTCCAGGGACTCCTTGATCACGCGGCAGCAGCGGTCGCCGTTCATGTCCGGCAGGTAGAAGTCCATCAGGATCAGCTCCGGCCTCGCCTCGTGGGCGATCTTGAGCGCCTCCACCCCGCTTCTGGCGTAGATCAGCTCGAACTCCTTGCGGTCCAGAAAGCTCGCTTGCTGCTCGAGAAAGAGCTGGACGTCGTCCACCAGCAGTATCCTTTTGGTTGTCATGGCCAGTTCCCCCCTTGGCTAGTGCTGCTCAGGCCGCCCCCTAACAGACGGTGGCGGCGATCTCCTCGAAAAAGTCGGCAGAATCGACGAAGGCCTTGAGTACCTCGGGGTCGAAATGCTCCGGTTTGGTCCTGCCGTCGCCTTCGGTGATGATGCGATAGGCGGTCAAGTGGTCCAGGGCCGGCTTGTAGGGCCTGGCCGAGCGCAGGGCGTCGTACTGGTCGGCCAGCATCACGATCCTCCCCTCCAGCGGGGTCTCGGTCCCCTTCTTGCCGTGGGGGTAGCCGGTGCCGTCCCAGCGCTCGTGGTGGTTGAGGGCGATGGAGGCCCCCATCTGCAGCATCGGGAAGGGGGTGCCGGCGATCAGCCTCTCCCCGATGGTGGTGTGGCTCT
>NZ_DATFBA010000045.1:0-21507 GCF_035254065.1 Geomonas sp. | reverse complement strand
CAACGCCGACATCAACAGCTGGGATATTAAATAAGAAAGCTATTTCCGCCGAATAAGGGTTGGCGAGCAGTGAAACGTTCGTGCTGAGCCTGTCGAAGTACAACGTCCAACTTTTCCGGGCTCTAAGTAGCCGTATGGGTTACAGGCCCTTCGACAAGCTCAGGACAGGCTTCGACAGGCTCAGGGGGAACGGCTTTTCGTATCAGTGATAAGGTGTGGGAGCACCACAGGGAGATTCATACGAGCGGGAAACGGGAAACGGGAAAGCTGAGGGACCATCATCGGCATCTCCGGCGGCGGTCCCCCCTCCCTAGCCCTCCCCCTTCGGGAGAGGGAACTGTCGGACCTTCGGGAGAGGGGATTGGCAGACCTCAGGGGGAGGGAGTTGGGGGGCGGCGTGCTGACGCCGGCTTCACCCTCATCGAGATGGTGGTGGTCATCCTGATCGTCGCCATGGCCGCGGCCATCGTCTTCCCGCGCCTGCCGGCCCCCGAGGGGAACCGGTTGAAGACCTCCGCCAGGAACCTCGCCACCGGCATCAGGTACCTGAACGATCAGGCGATCATCACCAAGAACCGGTACGTCCTGCACCTGAACCTGGTCGACAACGCCACAAGGATCGCCAAGCTGTCCAGCACCGGAGACGAGCTGCCGCCCGACGACAACTTCATCACCCGCCCGCTGCTGGAGCAGGGGGTCACCATCGAGGATGTCAACCTTCCCAGCCAGGGGACCCTGTCGGAGTCGGCGGTGAAGGATGTCCCCATCGTCTTCGGCCCCGGTGGCAACGAGGAGGGGGTCACCATCCACCTGAAGGCGGGTGACAAGCAGATGACGGTGATCGCCTACCCTGCCGGCACCAAGGTCAAGGTGATGGACGGCTACCAGACGCTGGAAGGCGGGGAGGAGACGAAGCCATGAAAGGCGGCAGCCTGCTGAACATGCAGGGCTTTACCCTGCTGGAGGTGATGATCGCGCTGGCGATAACCGCCGGAGTGCTGCTCACCGTCATCACCACCCTGAACCACCACCTCTCCCTGGTTGGGCAGGATGCCGAAGAGACCACCGCCGTGCTGGTTGGACGCGCCAAGCTGGACGACCCCGACTTCGCCAAGGTGGCCGACAACAAGGGTACCTTCGCCCCCGACCATCCCAACTTGAAATGGGAGCGCGAGGTGACGCCGGACAACCCCATCCCGGGAATCAACTGCACCCGCCTCACGGTCAGTTGGAACGACGACAAGAAAAAACTGCCACTCGTGCAATACTCACTTCAGAATGCTCAACAATAACAAGGGTTTTACCCTGCTAGAATTGCTGGTCGCGCTGGCTTTGCTGATCCTGGTGGCCGGCGCCATGTACAGCACCTACTTCTCGGTGGTCTCCGCCCGCGAGAAAAGCGGCAACAAGATGGAGGAACGCCGCGAACTGTCGACCACGCTGGGAAAGCTGCACAGCGAGCTGGCCTCCTCCTTCTTTAAAAGCAGCAACAACGTGAACAACAAAAGCAGTGGCACCGGCAGCCCGGGCAAGCTGCTCTTCAAAGTGGAGGACAGGGACAGCTTCGGCAAGCCCACCTCGACCCTGTTTTTCAGCACCATCAGGCCGCCCAGCGTCAGTGGCGCTCCCGCCTCAGACGTCATCCTCGTTCGCTACTTCGTGAAGGAGGAAAAGGAAGGGGTGCTCAAGCTGATGCGGGAACAGAGGGATCCGTACTGGGATACCAACTACCAGAGCACTCCCTACCCGGTCATGGACTCCATCGACGGCTTCCTGGTGGAGTGTTACGACGGTATGAAGTGGGTAAAAAGCTGGGACATCGCGCCGACCTTCAACACCGGCCTCCCCAAGGTGGTAAGGATAACCCTGACCCTGAAGGGGGGTGAGGTGCTGACCACCATCGCCCGGGTAAGGTTGACCCAGTCATGAAGCCGGTGAACAACGAAAGAGGCTTCGCCCTGGTCATCGCCCTGATCGTGACCACACTGCTGGTGGGACTGCTTATGGAGTTCGTGGACGAGGTCGTGGTTGACGCCTCCCACAGCCACAACTTCGTCGACTCCCAGCAGGCCTCGATCCTCTCCGAGTCGGGGATCGACGCCGGCATGAAGATCCTGCAGTTCTCGGCATTGCGCAGGACCGGGAAGTACAGCACACTGACCGAGATGTGGGCCAAGCCGCAGACGCAGACCACCGAGGCCGGAACGGTGACCATCACCATCGAGGAGGAGAGCGGCAAGCTCGACCTCAACTCGACCACCTTTGCAAACGGCAAGGCCAACGACTTCTACCAGCTCGCGATGGGCCGCCTGCTGACCAAGCTGCAGCTCTCGCAGGATCTCTACGATTCGCTGGCCGACTGGATCGACAACAACGACACACCACGACCCGGCGGCGCCGAGACGAGCTACTACCTGAACCAGAAGCCCCCCTGCCAGCCCCACAACGGCCGGCTGGACACCCTGGAGGAGTTGGCGCAGGTCAAGGGATTCACGCCGGAGGTCATGGGCAAGCTCAAGCCGTTCGTCACCGTCTACGGTCCCGATCCCAACGCGACCTCGAACGCCATCAACATCAACACGGCGCCCAAAGAGGTGCTGGAGTCCCTCGACGACAGCCTGGCCAGGGGCGACCTGGTGGAACGTATCCTGGACTACCGCAAGACCAAACCGATCACTGCCCTGGCCGACATCCCCGGCATCGGCACCCTGGCGCAGTCCCTCCAGCTCTACGTAACCTTCCAGGGGACCGTCTACCGCATCCATTCCGAAGCAAGGGCGGGCGACAGCGTGAGCGTGACGGAGGCGGTGGTCACCGGCATCGAGAGCACCCCGAAGATCCTTTACTGGAGAGAGTATTGATGGACCTGCTGATCATACAATTGAAACGAAGCGAGCTGATCATGGCCCGCTTCCGGCCCAGACGGGGCGGGGTCAGCTTCCTCTCCGCCGAGCGCCACCTGCTGGAGAACGGCGACGAGCAGGTCGCCCGCATCCTCTCGGACGCCTCCTTCAACGCCTCGGAGCACCGGGTGATCCTGGCGCTTCCCCCCACCATGCTGTTCATGAGGGAGCTGCAGCTCCCCATCGCGGAGCGGGCCAAGGTGAGGGAACTCCTCCCGCTGGAACTCAAAGGGGAGACCGCGCTGGACACCGAGGGGCTCGCCTTCGACGCCCTGCCGCTTTCGGGGGGGAAGTTCCTGGCGGTCTGGGGGCGCAGCAAGGAACTGATCGCCAAGATCGAGCTGTTGAAGGGGGTCGGCCTGGAGCCGGAGATGGTGACCGCTTCGCTGTTCCACTGGGACAAGCTCGCTTTCGGCTCCGGCACGGTGGCGGTCACCGACGGCGAGGCCCTGGCTGCCTACACCGACGGTTCCGCCATCTTCTTCCGGGCCTTTCCCGCCTCCTCCGGCGAGGCGGAACTTCCCCGGACGCTGGCGGCGCTGGAACTGGCGCGGGGGGTGCAGGTCGACCAGGTCATCTCACACGCCAAGAGCGCCAAGGATAGCGAGACCCTGGCCCAGGCCACGGCGGGGCTCTCCGAGGCCTTCGGCGACGACGCCCATGCCGCCCACGACCTCTCGGGCGCCTACGCGGTGGCTGCGGCGGTGGCCGACGGCAGCATCGTGAACCTGCGGCGCGGCCCGCTCGCCTACACGGCGGGGAACCAGAAGCTCTACAAGAAGCTGCGCCTGACCGCCCTCCTGGCGGCCTCGCTGGTTCTGCTCCTCTTCGCCGAAAGCGGCGTCCGGTTGTACCTGGCCAGACGCGACGTGGCGTCGCTGGATGCCTCCATCCTCTCCATCTACAAGGAGATCTTCCCGAGCCGCAAGAAGCCGGTGGACGAGGTCGCCGAGGTACGCTCCGAGATCAAACGGCTGCAGGGGGCCAAGACCTCCAGCAACGTGCTGAAGGTCCTCAAACAGCTGGCCGACATCAAGGGGGACGACATCGGGGGGATCTACGAGACCGAGATCTACGGCTCCGACGTCCGGCTCAAGGGTGATGCCAGGAACTCGCAGGCGGTCACCGATTTCAAGGGGCGGGCCGCCCAACTCTTCAACCCCGCCGAGGTGAGCGAGGTCAAGTCCAGGCCGGACGGCAGCGTCACCTTCACCTTCGCCGGGACCGTCAAGGAGGCCAGCCGATGACCCGGCAGGAACTGATCGACATGCTGCAGGGGATGGAGAGCCGGACCCGGCAGCGCCTGGGCATCCTGCTGGCGGTCATCCTGATCGTGGTGGTCGCCCTGTCGGCCATCAACCGCAGGACCTCGACCCTGGAGAGAAAGCGGATCGCCCGTGAGGCCGACCTCGCCGACATGATGCGGCTCAAGCTGCAGTACGTCACCGCCAACGCCGCGGCCCAGCGCCTGGCCAACCGGGTGGGGGCCATCAAGCCCGACGACTCCCCGGCCAAGATCATCGACCAGATCGGCATCAAGGGGAAATCCAGCTCCATCAAGCCGGTCAAGGGTGACGAGATCCCCGGCTACGTGGAGGACGCCGCCGACGTGAAGCTGGAGGGGCTCACCGCCAACGAGCTCGCCAACCTCCTCTACCGCCTCGAGAAGGGGGCCCAGCCGGTCACCGTCAAGAAGGCGCTCATCAAGCAGCGTTTCGACGATCCCTCCAAGCTCGACGTCTCGCTGACCGTCGCCCTCATCAAGCCGGCCCCGGCGGGAGCGGCGGGGTCGCGATGAAGATCCGCCCCCTCTACCTCGCCCTCGGCATCCCGGCAGGGATCTTCCTCTTCCTGCTGCTGACCCTTGCCTTCACTCCCAATGACGCCATCAAGGGGGCGCTGGTGCGGACCGCCGACAACGCCGGCTACACGCTCGCCTTCACCGGTTTCGGCAAGGCGTTGCCGGTCGGCATCAAGGCGGGCACCCTCGATATCTCTTCCGCCCAAGGCTCGCTGCTCACCCTGCGTGATGCGCGGGTCCGCCTGGAGCTGCTGCCGCTTCTGACAGGCAAGCTGCGGCTCGCCTACCGCGGGAAGATCGGCAGCGGCGGGAGCCTGCAAGGGGACGTCACCCTGGGCCGGGCGCCCGGCTTCAGCGTGGACGCCCATGGCATCCGGCTGCAGGACATCCCCTTCTTCACCACGGTGGCAGAGGCCAGGGTCAAAGGTGAGCTGCGCGTGACCGGCAGCATCGCCACCAGGAACAAGCTTGCCGAGGGAGACCTGCAGCTTTCGGTGCAGGGTGCGGAACTGGCCGGGGTCAAGCTGGGGGCGATGCCGCTTCCCGATGCCTCCTATCGGCAGATACGGGGGGCGCTGCGCGTCGAGAAGGGTCGTGCCCAGTTGAAGAGCTTCACCTTGGACGGCGAGGGGATCTACGTCCGGTTGAAAGGGGACACCATGCTGGCGACCCCGCTGGGCGCCTCGGCGCTCAACCTGGTCATGGAGATGATGCCGCAGCCTGCCTTCCTCGAAAAGCAGAAGTTCGTCTTCCTGCTCCTCACCAAGTACCAGACCTCACCCGGGGCCTTCAGCATCCCGATTCACGGCACCCTGGCACATCCAGCCATCATGTAAAAAGCTGCTGCAAAGTTTGCCCATGCAAAACTTTGAGTTGCATTCGATAACGCTGTTCCATTAAGATGCACATCCAACCGGTCTAACGCGGTCACCGCTCTACTTTTCCCGGCATCCGCAATCTCCCCCTCTCCCTGCGGGCTTGTCCGCCGCAGCCTCCAGGCGAAGGAGGAAGAGGGCCGGGGTGAGGGAAGTCCGCCCAGGGGAAACGGCATATATCAGGAGCAGCAGCTCATGATCCAGTTTCAAGGCGTCCACAAGTGGTTCAAGAAGCTCCATGTGCTAAACGACATCAACCTCCACGTCAAGCCGGGTGAGGTGCTGGTGGTCTGCGGCCCCTCCGGCAGCGGCAAGTCGACCCTGATCCGCACCATCAACCAGCTGGAGCCGATCAACGAAGGTAAGCTGATCGTGGACGGCATGGACCTCGGCGACAAGAAGACCAACATCAACAAGCTGCGCGCCGAGGTCGGTTTCGTCTTCCAGCAGTTCAACCTCTACCCCCACCTTTCCGTCCTTTCCAATATCACCCTCGCCCCCATCAAGATCCGCAAGACTTCTAAAAAGGAAGCGGAAGAGCAGGCCATGACGCTTTTGGCCAGGGTGGGGCTCGCGGAGAAGCGCGACGCCTACCCCACCCAGCTCTCCGGTGGGCAACAGCAGCGGGTGGCCATCGCGCGGGCTCTGGCCATGAAGCCGCGCATCATGCTGTTCGACGAGCCGACCTCCGCCCTCGATCCCGAGATGATCGGGGAGGTGCTGGACGTCATGCAGAAGCTCGCCGAGACCGGGATGACCATGGTGGTGGTGACCCATGAGATGGGCTTCGCCCGCGAGGTCGCCCACCGGATCGTGTTCATGGACCACGGGGTGATCCTGGAGGAGGCCAGGCCCGAGGAGTTCTTCAAGAACCCCAAGCACGAGCGGGCCCAGCAGTTCCTGAAACAGTTACTTTCGCCGATGCACTAATACAGTCCAATGCAATCCCCCCTGTCCCGCCCTTTATCAAGGGGGGGACCTGTAGCGGCAGGCAATCGAATCTTCGAGGAAAGTCCCTCCACGTCCCCTCCCCTTCAAGGGGAGGGACAGGGTGAGGATGGGGTTAAGCGTATTCATGCTGCACTACATACACAAGGAGGAACACCGATGAAAAAACTGATGACCCTTTTTGCTGCAGTGCTCCTGGTTGCAAGCTTCGCGCACGCCGCGCTGGCGGCGGGCGACACCCTGGCGGACGTGAAGAAGAAAGGGGTGCTGGTGGTCGGCGTCAAGGACTCCCTGGTCCCCTTCGGCTACATCGATGAGAAAACCCGCGAGATCGTCGGCTACGACGTCGACTTCGTGAAGTACATCGCCAAGAAGCTGGGCGTGAAGCTGGAACTGAAGCCGGTCACCTCGGCGAGCAGGATGCCGCAGCTCATGGAAGGCAACATCGACATGATCGCCGCCACCATGACCAAGAACCCCGAGCGCGCCAAGCAGATCGATTTCAGCTACACCTACTTCCTGACCGGCCAGAAGTTCATCGCCCCCAAGGGAAAGGTCAAGAGCCTGAAGGATCTGGCCGGCAAGAAGATCGGCACCGCCAAAGGCTCCACCTCCGAGCAAAACGTGAAGGCGGCCATCCCGACCGCCACCGTGCTCTCCTTCGACGACTACCCGCAGGCCTTCCTGGCCCTGGAGCAGGGTAAGGTCGCCGCCATCACCACCGACGAATCGATCCTGGCCGGCATCCTCGGCAAGGCGCCGGACAAGAAGAAGTTCGAGATCCCCAACCTGCAGATCTCCAACGAGCCCTACGGCCTCGGCATGCGCAAGGGCGACACCAACTTCGTGAACTTCGTCGACAAGACCCTGCTCGAGATGGAGAAAAACGGCGAGGCGAAGAAGATCTTCGAGAAGTGGTTCGGCCCCAACACCTCCACCCCGCTCAAGCGCACCTTCAAGATCACTGCGGACAAGTAAAACGCTCCCCGGGCCGCCCACTCTCTCCAGGATGGGCGGCCCACCACGTAATTCCCCCTCTGCCAGCACTCCCTCTCCCTCCGGGAGAGGGAGTGTTTGCGGATGTGCATGATAGTCAGATAGTGAACTCCTGGTGAGCTAACAGAGGACGGATGCCGTGCTCAAATACCACTTCGACTGGTCCATCATCACCTCCGGCAAGTACTTCGACTGGCTGCTCTCGGGGCTCAAGGTCACCCTGGAGCTGTCCGCGCTCTCCATCGTGCTCGCCTTCCTGCTCGGCCTGCTGATCGCGGTGCTGCGGATGAGCCACGTCAAGCCTGTTCGCTTCGTGGCATCGGCCTACCTTGAGTTCTTCCGCAACACCCCTTTGCTGGTCCAGATCTTCTTCTGGTACTTCGGCTCCTATAAAATACTCCCCCAGGCGGCGAACGACTGGCTGACCAGCACCAACTTCGAATTCGCCGCCGCCGTCATCGCCCTCACCATCTACACCTCTGCCTTCATCGCCGAGGACATCCGCTCCGGCATCCTTTCCATTCCCAAGGAGCAGATGGAGGCCGCCCGCAGCGCCGGCTTCTCCTACCTCCGCTCGATGCAGTACATCATCCTGCCGCAGGCGGTCCGCATCACGGTGCCCCCCCTGGTCAACCAGTTCCTCAACCTGGCCAAGAACTCCTCGCTCGCCATGACCATCGGCGTCGCCGAGCTCACCTACCAGGCCCGCCAGGTGGAAAGTTACACCTTCAAGGGGTTCGAGGCCTTCACGGCGGCGACGGTGGTCTACCTCGTCATCTCGGTCAGCATCACCTGGCTCGTGCACCAGTACGACAGGCGGGTCCTGAATCCGCACCGGGCGGTGTAAGATGGATTTCGACTTCCACGTCATAGCCAACAACTTCACTTACTTCATGATCGGCCGCTACCCCAACGGCCCGCTGGGCGGGCTGGGGCTCACCATCTACCTGGCGGTGGTCTCCTGCGTGCTCTCGCTGTTCGGCGGGTTGATCCTGGGGCTTTTGAGCGTCTCGCGGCAGCGCATGATCCGGATCCCGGTCACCCTGTTCATCAACGCGGTGCGGGGACTGCCGCTGTTGATGGTCATCTTCTGGATGTACTTCCTGCTCCCCCTCCTCACCGGCAAGGCCACCCCGGAGAGCTATACGGTCATCATGGGACTCACCCTGTTCACCTCGGCCTACATGTCGCAGATCGTGCGGGCCGGCATCCAGGGCATCCCCAAGGGTCAAACCGAGGCGGCCCTCTCCACCGGGCTCAAGCCCTGGCAGGCGATGCTCTACATCGTGCTCCCCCAGGGGCTCAGGAACATGATCCCCTCCTTCGTGAACCAGTTCGTCTCCTTGATCAAGGACACCTCGCTCGCCTTCATCGTGGGGGTTTCGGAACTGACCCACGTGGCGACCCAGGTCAACAACCGGACCATGGCCTACCCCACCGAGATCTTCATCTTCATCGCCGCTGTCTACTTCGTGATCTGCTACGCGTTCACCTCCTTCTCCAGGTACCTGGAGCGTAAACTCTCCTGGAGCAAGCCGGTCTAGGTGATACTGGCACAGCTGCACTAGCCAGAGGCCTTGATGACAGAGCGGATGACACAGCGGGAGAAGACATGCTCACAGGAGGGATTTGTACGACAATCGCTAAGCAATTGATGTATCACTGTTCACGACAGCACTCAACCTGTCCACCATCCCGGAAAATTAAGAGTGTTCCTCAGGCAACAGTTGACAACCCTGCTAAACCGTTATATAAAACCCTATTTAAATTAACCTTGATTTATTACATACCAAGGAGGGGGAAATGAGAGTAGCAAGAGTTATCAGCCTGGTTTCCGCGCTTATGCTGTCGGCCTTTGTCGGCATGGCAGTAGCCGCTGAGCCTGCAGCAACGCTTACCAGCGCGGACTGCGTCAAGTGTCACGAGGCTCCGCCCAGGGATATCGCTGCCAACGGCGGCAAGCACAAGACGGAAGTCACCTGCCAGGATTGCCACCAGGGCCACCCGCCCAAGGTGAAGCACCCGATCCCGCAGTGCAGCCAGTGCCACTCCGGCAAGCCGCACTTCAAGCTGGCAAACTGCCTCGGCTGCCACACCAACCCCCACACTCCGAAGGTAATCAAGTTCGGCAATAACGTGACCGATCCCTGCCTGACCTGCCACACCCAGCAGATCGAGCAGCTGCGCGCGAACCCGAGCAAGCACACCGCTTTGGCCTGCTCCTACTGCCACAACGTCCACGGCTTCAAGCCGGAGTGCACCAAGTGCCACAAGTCGCACTCGGCCGACATCGCCGCCAAGGACTGCTCGGCTTGCCACAAGGCTCACCAGCCGAAGAACGTGACCTACGGCAAGGACATCCCGTCCAAGTTCTGCGCAGCCTGCCACAAGCGCGCCTTCAACCTGCTGGCCTCCAGCCCGGCCAAGCACAGCAAGCTCGCCTGCGCCTACTGCCACCAGACCAAGCACAAGACCGTGCCCAAGTGCACCCAGTGCCACGGCGTGCCGCACCCGGCAGCCATGATGGCCAAGTTCAGCAAGTGCGGCGAGTGCCACAACATCGCCCACGACCTGAACCGCTGGAGCACCGCTCCGGAAGCCGCCGCTCCGGCCAAGGCTCCGGCCAAGGCTCCGGCCAAAGCACCGGCCAAGGCTCCGGCCAAGAAGTAGCAGCTCCTGACCACGGGGAGGCCGGCTGTCCGGTCTCCCCGTTTCATTTACCCCTCCACTCCAACCACTCACACATTCATTGACACACCGGAGAATCGCATGCTTTTACTTCAGATCATGTCGGTAGTGACTGCATTGACCCTGGTGGTACTGGCCTTTTTCCTGGTCCCCGTCCTTTTTGAGGTCAAGAAGACCGCCACCGCCGTGCGCGACGTCTCCGAGTCGATGCAGGTCGAACTGAAACCGCTCATCAAGGAACTTCGCGACACCCTCGCCGATATCCAGGTAGTGACCCACGCAACCGCTGAGAACGCCGACGGGGTCAACCTGCTCCTGGAGGAACTGGGACACGCTGGGCACAACATCCGGATGATCAACAGGGTAATCGGTATCGCGTCGGACGTGGTCGCCACCTCTTCCACCTGGATGGCCGGTGCGCGAGTTGCAGGGCAGTACATAGCTGATAGACTTATCAGAAAAAAAAGGGGGTGACTGTCATGGCAAAAAATCAGGATATCGGGACGGGAACCATGCTGCTTTCCTTCCTGGCCGGCGCTGCGGTAGGCGTGGGCGCGGCGCTGCTCTTGGCGCCGAAGACCGGCGAGGAGATGCGCGGCAAGATCAAGGACATGGCCGACGACGCGGTGGACAAGATCAAGACGTACGCCAACGAGGCCCAGGACAAGATCAGGGCCAGCTACGAGGACGGCAAGGAAATCGTTCTGGAGAAGAAGAACATCATCACCTCCGCGATAGAAGCCGGCAAGCAAGCAATGGATCGCGAAAAAGAAAAGCAGAAAGCGGCGCTTTAAGCGAGCGCGTCCCCGAAAAGCCCACTCAGGTGGGCTTTTTTTATTGGGGTTGCAATCGGAATGCAAAGAAAGACCTTAGAGTTCCCTCCCCTTCAAGGGGAGGACAGGGTGAGGATGGGGTATCAAGCCTTAAAGACGATCCCATCCTCATCCTGTCCTTCTCCTTGAAGGAGAAGGAACGCTCAGCGGAAGACTATCGTTATTCGTTTTTTTCAGCGAGGATGGGGTTGTGGACAGGTCAACCGGCCAAAAAGGCTTTTTCGACAGGTTGTGGGAGAAGGACCCCGCGGCCATCGGCGGGCGCAAGGGGGAGTGGATCGCCTTTCTGCAGTCCTTGGCCTTTGTCGTCTCCAACTTCTTCGCCAACAACAACCTGTTGAGGGCGACCGCTCTCTCCTTCACCACGGTTTTGTCGCTGGTGCCGCTGCTCGCCCTGGCCTTTTCGGTGCTCAAGGGACTGGGCGCCCAGAACCTGCTGGCCCCGCTGATCATCAAGCAGATGGCCGCCGGCTCCGAGGAGGCGGTCAACCGGATCGTCACCTACATCGGCAACACCAACATGAGCTCGGTGGGAGCCATCGGCATGGTCGCCCTGGTCTACACCTCCGTCGCCATGCTGGCCAGCGTGGAGGAGGCCTTCAACTCAATCTGGGGAGTCACCGAGACCCGCTCCTTCTACCGCAAATTCAGCGACTTCCTGAGCGTGCTGGTCAGCGCCCCGCTGCTACTGCTGGCCGCCACCAGCATCGCCACCACCCTGCACAGCGAACGGATCATGGGCTGGCTCTTGCAAAACGCCTACGTGGGCGACGCCTTCCTCTTCCTGCTCAGCCTGACCCAGTACGTGGTGGTCTGGATCGCGCTCTTCCTGCTCTACCTCCTGATCCCCAACACCCGGGTCCGCTACGGTTCGGCCCTGATCGGCGCGGTGCTGGCGGGCACCCTGTGGGAGCTCGCCCAGTGGTTCTACATCCACTTCCAGGTGGGGGCGAGCCGCTACAACGCCATCTACGGGACGCTGGCGGCACTTCCCATCCTGATGGTCTGGATCTACACCAGCTGGCTCATCGTGCTGTTCGGGATGGAGGTGGTGGCGGCACACCAGAACCGCGACACCTTCCGTCGCGATATCCGCGGCCTCGCCGTCAGCCAGGCGATGAGGGAAATGGTGGCGCTGGGGGCGCTGCGCCACATCGCAGCAGCTTTCCACGGGGGAGAACCGGGGTGGGCTGCCGAGCATCTGGCGGTCAGGCTCCACGTGCCGATCCGGGTGATGCGCGAGATCCTGGCCCAGTTGGTGGACGCCGGCTTCATCGTCCAGGCCCAGGATGGCCGCGGCATCTTCTACCCGGCCCGGGAACTGAATCAGCTGTCGCTGGACGAAATTCTCATCACCCTGAGGGGGCACGGGGCCTCCTGCGAGATAGCCGGGGAAGAGCAGGCGAAGGGGGTCCTGGAGAAGGTGGACCGTGCGGTCAGCGACGCCCTGAACGGGCTCACCCTGCAGGAGCTGGCGGAGTCTGAAAAGAGCCAGGAAAAGCGGGCTGCCGACATTGACAAAGGGGGACCAGTTGACTTATAGTGACCCGATTAAACGACCGGAAAAAAAAGCGGGTTATGCAAGACTTCAAAGACTTACACAAACAACACCGACGTAGGGCAACGGCGGGCAACGCCTTCCGGGATCAGGCGCAGGAGAGCGAACCTCAGAAGACCAGGAGGCTGCGCATCATCCTCCCGCTGGTCGCCCTGCTGCTCGCCAGCTATCCCATCATTTCCATCTTCGGTTCCACCCGAAGCAAGACCAGCCCCCCCGCCGCCAAGCCGGCTGCCGTCCAGCCCATCAAGCTGAACAACCTGGATAATTGGAGCGCCTTCCGCCTGGCAGCGGACGCCTATCCCAACATAAGCAACCAGAACGGCACCTTCTCCGCTCCGCTTCCCCAGGGCGGCAAGGTCGTCTACGCCATCAACGAGCCGATGCAGCGCCGGGTCGAGAAGCTGATGAACGACTACAAGGTCCCCTACGGCCTGTTCGTCGCCATCGAGCCGAAGACCGGCCGGGTGCTGGCCACGGTGGCGCACTCCTCGATCCAACCGGGATGGGAGAAGGGCGCCTTCTACAACACCTACCCGATGGCCTCGCTGTTCAAGATCGTGACCGCCACCGCGGCCCTGGAGGAGAAGAAGGTCGGCCCCGACACCCCCTTCGCGTTCAACGGCAAGCTCACCTCGGAAAGCCCCAAGCGTTGGCACGTCAGGCCCGGCCGCGGCAACCAGCAGATGCCGCTGTCGCTCGCCATGGGTAAGTCGGTCAACCCGGTCTTCGGGAGGCTGGCGGGCGAGGTGGTGGGACGCGACCCGCTGATCTTCTACGCCGACCGCTACGGCTTCAACCAGAGCATCTTCCCCGGCTCACCGGTGGTTCCCAGCGCCGCCCCGGCCCCGCCGCCGGGCAGCGTCGACCAACTGATGCTGATGGGGGCCGGTCTCAACCACGAGGTGAAGATATCCCCCTTCCACGCCGCCTCCATCATGGCCACCGTGGCCAACCGCGGGGTGATGATGGCCCCCTCGCTGGCCAAGGAGATCGTCGACCAGAAGGGGACCGTTGTCTTCGCCCAAAAGCCCCAGCCGCTCAGGACGGTGACCACTCCGGAGACGGCCGCCTCCCTGGCCCGCATGCTCTCCACCACCGTGCAGAGCGGGACCTCCCGCAAGGCCTTCCATGACCGGCGCGGGCGCCCGATGCTCGCCTCGCTGCGGGTGGCCGCCAAGACCGGCTCCATCGACGGCAAGGATCCGGCCGGCCACTACAGCTGGTTTGCGGCCTACGCCCCGATGGAGGACCCCCAGATCGCGCTGGCCGCCCTGGTCATCAACCAGAACAAGTGGCGCATCAAGGCGACCTCGGTGGGCGAACAGGCGCTGGAAGCCTTCTTCAAGTAATCATGGGATGTCTGCGTTGCGGGACCTGCTGCGTGGCGCCGGACATCAGCACCCTGGGGAAGGGAGTTGGGAAGCGCTGCGTACACCTCTCGGATGGGTTGCAGTGCGGCATCTATGCCGACCGTCCCGCTGTCTGCCGCGGCTACCGCCCGGATGAGATCTGCGCGGCAATCGCCGCACCGACCCTGGAGGAGCGGGTGGCGGCCTACCTGAAGCTCTTCGAACTAAAGCCTTAGTCGAAACGCTCCAGCGTGAATTCGCCGTCCAGCCACTGGGCATAGGAGAACTGGGTGATCCAGTCGCCCAAGGCTATGAAGAGATGGCCTTGCTCCCGCTTGAAGATGGGAAGGTGGTAGTGCCCGGTGATGACCACCTGGCAGCCTGCCGCGAACCGGTCGCGGGCGAACGACTCGAGAATGACACGGTAGTCCCAGCGCGCCCGCCTGGCCGCGTGCTGCCGGCTGCTTCGCCGCGAAAGGGTGGAGGCGGTTTGGGCGGCCAGCCGCCGGGAGAAAATCGGGATCAGCGCCTTGATGAGCGGGCTGTGGAACAGGAAGCGGAAGGCACGGTAGCGGTAGTCTTCGCGGTTGATCTGGTCGCCATGGCAAAGATAGACCTTCTGCCCCCCGATCTCGACCTCCGCCCCCGCCCTGTAGACCTCCGCCTGCAGCTGTTTACTGAAGAAGCCGTCCAGGTGGAAATCGTGGTTCCCCTCGAAGTAGACGATCTTCACCCCGCGCCCCCTGAGCCTCCTCAGGCAGTCGATGATTTCACGGTACTGGCTGTAGACCGGATCGGGATTGCCTATCCAGAATTCGAAGACGTCGCCCAGGAGGTAGAGGGACTCTGTGTCGGTCGGGAGCCCTTCGAGAAAACGTACCAGGGTGCGGTAATTGGCGTCTTCCGGGCTTCTCAGGTGGGCATCAGCGATGAAAATCTTGCGCATTCGCGCAATATATACAAAAATGGAGCGGAGGCCAACGACAAAAGATTGGCGGCCTCCCCCCTCCGTGCAACAAAGGGTGGGTTTTCGGTATATGAACAAAGGGGCATCGATGCAGGCCATGCGTAATCTGGAGATCGTCTGGGAAGACCTGATGCAGGCGTTCGAAAACGGAGATCCCGAGCTGATCTTTTTTCTGGACAGGGAGACCGGTGAGGTCTTTTCTGTGCCGACTGATTACGACGACGACCTTTTCTGGGACGAGGTCGAGGCTCGCGACGAACGTTACCTGGAGATCCCCCCCTTCGATTACAGCCAGGAGCGCCAGTTTATCCACGCTTTCATCCAGGGGATCAACAATTCCGGCCTCAAGAACATGCTGGTGCGGGCCTTCGTCGGCACCCACTCCCACGGCAGCCTGAGCGAGATACTCTCCTTCTATCCGGAGGAGCAGGAGCGCTTCCAGGCGGTGCGGGAGGAACTCATCAACGAACGGGCCGGCAAATGGCTGGAGGAGCACGACATCTACCCGCCCAAATAATTGCTGCACCGTCATCAGCTTCACGTTTTCCTCTAAAGCAGCCCCACCTCAGCCTGCCTTTTGCCAAGCGCAAAACCGGCGGGGCCCTCCGCAATGACCATCGAGGGCGCACCAGCGTCCCCTTCCCTTCAAGGGGAGGGACAGGGTGAGGATGGGTTTTTGGAGCAGCCCCTATGCTTTCACAAGCCACCACCGCCAACCGCGCCCTGCTCATCCTCGTCATCGGAGCCGCCCTCTTCGCAGCCGGGCACGCCTTGCGGCACACCGTCTCCTGCTTTCTCCTCTCCTTCGTGATCGCCTATCTGCTGGATCCCTTCGTGGTGTTCCTGGAGCGCAAGCGGCTCACCCGGGCCCAGGCCATCGTGGCCCTCTACCTGGTGCTCACGCTCTTCTCCATATTCTTCTTCTCCTATTTCGTGCCGTTTTTGATCTTGCGCTGGCAGACGCTCACCCCCAAGCTCCCGCTCTACATCCAGGAGGCCAAGCGGATCATGCAGGAAGTGCAGGGGAACTTCGAACCGCTCTACGGCGGCGAGGAGTGGAGCTGGGCAGTGGACAACCTGGTGGAGGGGACCAACAAGGTAGTGGCGGGAGTGGGGGCCGGCTTCTACTCCGCCGCCGAGAGGATGGTTTTCAACCTGTTCAACCTGGTCCTCTCCCCGATCCTGGTCTTCTTCATGCTCTACTACAAAAACGAGATCAAGAAGACCCTGGCGGCCTGGCTGCCGGCCAAGCGCCGCACGGTCCTTCTGGAGATCGGCCACGAGGTAAACGAGAGCATCGGCGGCTACCTGAGAGGCCAGATGGTCATCTCCCTGATCGTCGCCGGTCTCGTCAGCATTTCGCTGCTGCTGCTAGACGTCGACTATCCCCTGTTCAACGGGATCTTCGCCGGCCTCGCCTCCGTACTCCCCTTCATCGGCGTCATCCTGGCCACCATCCCCCCCATCTTCTTCGCCTACGTGAAGTTCCACAGCGGCGTGGCGATCTTCAAGGTGGTGGCCGTTTTCGCGGTGATCTACTTCCTCGAGGGATACCTGGTGAAGCCGCTCGTCTTCAAGCGATCGATGGATCTCAACCCGCTGCTGACCATCATCATGGTCATGGCGCTGGGAGAGCTGATCGGATTCTGGGGGATACTGCTCGCCATCCCGGTCGCCGCTGCCGCCAAGATCTTCGCCCTCTCCATCGAGCGGGGCGATTTCAAAGACCGGGAGGGTGCCTGAAAAAAAGCCGGTGAAGAAGCAACGCCCGCGGCCTTACGGAACTGGTGGTAGGTGTGATTTGACAGGCAGGGGTGATTTTCCTTAAAATAATACAAAGCACTCTATTTGGAGGACCACCGTGAAGAAACTGTGGCACTCGACACTGTTGGAAATCTGCCTGATAGTCGTCGTCTCTGCGCTGGCCGGGGTAGCCTGGAACCGGACCCTGTTGACCAATGCCTGGCATGGCGGCCTCACCCAGCAGGCGGAGGCACGGACAGAGGCAACCGCGGCACCGGCCGGTGAGGAACTGCTCCCCATGCCGATCCCCATCGCCCAAGTCAAGCAGATGCACGACGCCAAGGAGGCGGTCGTCGTCGATGCCCGCAGCAAAGTATTCTTCGCACAGGGACACATCGCCGGCGCCATCCTGCTGCCGCTGGAAGACGCCAAGAAGGCCCCCGCCGCCCTGGCCGGCAAGTTCGCCAGGGATGCAACCATCATCGCCTACTGCAACGGATTCTCCTGCCACGACAGCATGGAACTGGCCAAGATCCTGATGAAGGCCGGATATACCTCGGTCTATGTCTATGAAGGCGGATTCCCCGAGTGGCGCGATGCCGGCTACCCGGTAGCGACGGGGGGAGTATGAGCAGAGCAAAGCGCCACATACCTGCCGCAGTGAGGATCGCCCTGGGCGGCATCTTCATCTACGCCGCCCTCGTCAAGATCGCTGACCCCGTCGGCTTCGCCGGCAGCATCGCCGCCTACAAGATACTCCCCTACTTCGCGAGCTACCTCACCGCAGCCACCCTTCCATTCCTTGAGCTGATCTGCGGCGTACTTTTGGTAGTCGGTTACCGGGTCAAGGGGGGAGCGGTCATCATCGGTCTTTTGAACCTGGTTTTTATCGGCGCCCTGGCCTCGGCTATCGCGCGTGGGCTCGACATCGACTGCGGCTGCTTCAAGCAAGGGGGGGCCAAAACCTCGCCCTGGCTTGCCCTGTTGAGAGACCTGGTCTTCCTCGCCATGGCCGCGGTGGTGCTGAAAACCGAGCACCGTAAAGGTATCTCCTCCCCCCCTCCTTCAGCTCTGGCAGAGGGAGAGGGATAAGGCGCTGGCGTCGTCCTCCTCCCCGCCAGCAGCGCTGAGTTCCCCATCAAACGCACCCCCTGCCTTGCAGTTTCCTCCGAAATGCGCTAATATGCCGCGATCTACTCATTAAGTGCAGGGAGTTTTATTTGAAAGAGTATGTACTGCTGGTTGCGGCCTACCTGCTTGGTTCGGTGCCCACCGGACTGCTGCTGGCCCGCGCGCTGGGCGTCAACATACGGGAAGCCGGCAGCGGCAATATCGGCGCCACCAACGTCTATCGCACCGTCGGCCGCAAACTCGGCATCATGACCCTGGTGGGCGATTGCCTGAAGGGGGTCATCCCGGTGGTGATAGCCAAGGCCGTCGGCCTCCCCATCCTCTGGATCGCCGCCATCGGCCTAGCCGCCTTTCTCGGGCACGTCTACACCGTCTTCCTCGGCTTCAAAGGGGGAAAGGGTGTTGCCACCGCGCTGGGAGTCTTTCTGGCTACCTCGCCTCTTTCCGTGCTGATCGCTGTCGGCGTCTTCGCAGCCGTGCTGTACAAATGGCGCTTCGTCTCCCTCGCCTCGATCACCGCAGCAGCCTGCATCCCGCTCATCGTGTGGGGGGTTGGGGGAGCACCGGAACTGATCGTGATGTCCGTGGTGATCGCCGCCATCGTCATCTTCCGGCACCGCGAAAACATCTCCCGCCTGAAGGCCGGCACCGAGTCTAAGTTCAAGGCGTAAGGGCAAATCCCCCCTCCCCCCCTTTAACAAGGGGGGAACGTGCTGCGGGACGGAAATAAAAAAGGGGCTTCTCCTGAGGAGAGGCCCCTTTTCATGTTTCGATGGTGCTCCGGATTACGCGGTCGCCTCCTGCGAGATGACCAGCGGGGTCAGGAACCGCTTCAGCTTCTTGAGCGCTCCCTCCTCGATCTGGCGGACCCTCTCCCTGGAGATGGAGAAGTGATCGGCGATCTCCTGCAGGGTCATCGGGTGGTCGGCGGAGACCCGCTGTTCGATGACGAAGCGTTCCTTCTCGTTGAGGGTCTGCAGCGCGTTCGCCACGTTCTGCTCGAGCTGGACGGTCTCCTGGCGGTCGGCCAGCAGTTCCTCCTGGTTCTGGCGCAGATCCGGCAGGCTCTCCAGGAAGGTGCCCCCTTCCCCTTCCACCATCTCGACGTCCAGGGAAAGCTCACCCCTCAGCCGCTGCTCCATCTCCTGGGCCTCGGAATCCTTCACGTCCAGCGACAGCGCGGTGGCGTGCAGGTCGCCTTCCCCGGTCATGTTGATGATGGCCTGCTTGGCCTGGTTCAGCTTGAAGAAGAGCTTGCGCTGCGCCTGGGTGGTGCCGATCTTCAAGAGGCTCCAGGCGGAGATGATATGGTTCTGAATGTAGGCCCTGATCCACCAGACGGCGTAGGAGATGAGGCGTACACCCTTGGAGGGGTCGAACTTGCGCACCGCCATCATCAACCCGATGTTCCCTTCCTGGACCAGGTCGAGCATCTTCATCCCGTAGGAGCGATACTCTCCGGCGATCTTCACCACGAAACGAAGATTGGAGGTGATCAGTCGGTGAGCCGCTTCGAGGTCCCCCTCAGAACGGAACCGGTAGGCCAGGTCCATCTCTTCGTCAGCGGAAAGCAGGGGGAACCGGTTAATCTCCGAGAGGTAGAGCGTAAGATTGTCTATGGGTACCGGCATCGTCTGTGTCACGTTCGCTTCTCCCTTATCCATGCTTCTTTGCCCGCCGGCGGCGGTTTCCCGTGCCGGCTTGGCACTCTACTCCTGTGAGTGCTAACAATATAGCAATGGCAAAAAGAAAAATCAAGAGGTGTCCCATCAGAAAAAATGTCGGAATCTCGAAATGTTTCCGTTTTTACCGTATACGGCATCCCGCCGCCGTTCCGCTTATTATCCGCGGCATTACCCACACCCTGCGGCAACGATACGGGCGCTACACCTACCTTGACCCGCTCCATCCTCCACTCATCGATACCCAGCCCCCCCGTCCTTCCGACTCCGGAAGCCCCTGCTTTACGTGTAGGTTAAATTGCTTGCCCCACCGCCTCTAATGTGATAAACGAAATTGTCTACAAAAACTGACGCGTTGCGCCGAAAAAGCGGAGGTCCTGGGGAAATGGAGATTAAAGTACTACCTTTGAGCGAAGCGGAGAAAAAGGCCAAGTTCACCGACGAATCGAAGCTGGGATTCGGCAAGATCTTCACCGATCGCATGCTGCTGGTCGAGTGGAAGGTCGGTGAAGGGTGGGTCGACGGCCGCATCAAGAAGTACGAGCCGTTCATGCTCGACCCGGCGGCGATGGTCCTCCACTATGCGCAGGAGATCTTCGAAGGGCTGAAGGCGTACAAGTGGGCAGACGGCAGCATCGCCCTGTTCCGTCCCGAGATGAACGCCCGCCGTTTCAACCACTCCGCCGAGCGCCTCTGCATGCCGGAGGTGCCGGAGGAACTGTTCGTGAAGGGGATCGAGCAGCTGGTGGCCCTGGAGCAGGACTGGATCCCCACCTCGGAGGGGACCTCCCTCTACATCCGCCCGGCCATGATCGGCATCGAGGCCCATGTCGGCGTCAAACCGGCCGATCACTACTACTTCTTCGTCATCCTCTCTCCGGTCGGCGCCTACTATTCGGCGGGGTTCAAGCCGGTGCGGATCCTGGTGGAGGACAAGTATGTCCGCGCCGTCCCCGGCGGCACCGGCGAGGCCAAGACCGGCGGCAACTACGCAAGCTCTCTCAAGGCAGGCCTGGAGGCCAAGAAGAAGGGATTCGACCAGGTGCTCTGGCTGGACGGGGTCCACAGGCGTTACATCGAGGAAGTGGGCGCCATGAACATGTTCTTCGCCTACGGGGACACCATCGTCACCGCTCCGCTGGAGGGGACCATCCTGCAGGGGATCACGCGCGACTCCGTGCTCACCCTGTCCAGGGAGTTCGGCCTGAAGGTCGAGGAGCGCAGGATCGACGTGCATGAACTGATGAACGACATCCGCACCGGCAAGATCACCGAGGCCTTCGGCAGCGGCACCGCCGCCGTGGTCACCCCGGTCGGCGCCCTGTGCTATACCGATCAGTGCCTGGAAGTGAACGGCGGTGGAGTCGGCAAGCACACACAGAGGCTCTACGACACGCTGACCGGCATCCAGACCGGCAAGATCGCCGACAAGTACGGCTGGATCAAAAAGATAAAGTAGTCACGCCTGACACGCGGCAACTGAAAAGGGCTAAAGGCAGGAGGAAAATTCCTCGCCTTTAGCCCTTTCTTTTTCATGGACGTTCGCCCTGAGCCTGTCGAAGGGCAGTGGAACATTCAAGGCCTGTTACAGCCGATCAAGTTGGCCGCTCATGCTTCGACAAGCTCAGCACGAACGGTTTCACCCTCCCCAACCACATTCCCGCAACATCTCGGCCTGCACATCGACTGCCATACCAGCCTAAAACAACTCCATCTGCCCCCTCAGCAGTTCCGAGGGATGCGGGGCGACCTTGCCGTCCCCCTCGATCCCCTTCCAGCTCTGGCCCGTCTGCACCATCTGCTGGAGCCATTTCTTGGGAACCGACCGGTAGCGGCAGGGCTTCAGCTTACCGACGATGATAGTGGCGGAGGCGACGCCCAGGCGGATCCTGGGTACGATCTCGGTCACCTTGCCGAGGAAGAGAAGGCATTTGTCCCCTCTTTTGTGCTCAAGGAGCAAGTCGTCGCCGATCACGGCAAGGCAGACGCCATGACGCAGCTTGTTGTCGACGTAGAAGCTGACCGCGCAG
>NZ_DATFBA010000044.1:0-41602 GCF_035254065.1 Geomonas sp. | reverse complement strand
GTTGATGGTCAGCGCTGGAAGGCCGAAAACCCTCGCGCTTCAGGGGCGTGTCCGCCGTAGCCGATAACGGCGAAGGCGGGAGAGGGTGCCCGAAGGGCGGGTGAGGGAAGCCGCCACCGGCACCATGCCGGCTTGATGGTTCTTCTCATTTCGAGACTTCCCTCACCCTGACCCTCTCCCGGAGGGAGAGGGGAGGTGGGCGGAAGCAGGGAGAGGGGATGGGTGGTTGACATACACCGGCAATTCGGGTGCCGGATGCCTATCCGAGGTTGACCCGAAATGCTGGAAGTAATATCATCCCGCCTGACACTCACAGCACGGGACGATTATCTACCTTGAACTGGCACGTCTACATCATTCTCTGCACCGATGACACTCTCTACACCGGGATAACGACCGATATAGAGAGGCGCATGCGGGAACACTCATCGGGGCGCGGAGCCAAGTACTTCCGGGGGCGGCAGCCAAAGAGACTGCTCTACCTGGAATCCGGGCATGACAGAAGCACGGCCAGCCAGAGAGAACGGACCATCAAGGAGATGAGGCGCTGTGACAAGACCCTGCTGTTCGACTCCCCGCTGAACACCATTTCCTCACCTGCCATCTAAAAGAAAAAGGGGAAGAGCGCCGTTGCTCTTCCCCGTTCATGTCTATTCCTTTTATCCCGTCTACAGCTTCCTGCGGACCCCATCCTCACCCTGTCCCTCCCCCCTCCTTCGCCAAGGCTACGGCGGGCAGGCTTGAAGGGGAGGGGACGTAGGAAGCCACCTCCCTACGTTACTTGACCGTAACGGTCGGATGCGGCGTGTTGGTGGTGCTTGGCGGCAGTATCGGGTACTGGAGCTTCGGCTGCTTTCCGGTGAGGCTTTCCAGGAAGGCCACGATATTGTCGGATGACTGCGCAGTGAGGTTGATACCGAGTTGCGCAGTGCTCATGACACCTACCGCATCCTTCAGGGTCCAGACGCGGCCGGAGTGGAAGTAGGGCTGGGTGATGGCGACGTTGCGCAGGGAAGGCGCCCTGAAGACGAACTTGTCCTTCTCCGTGTTGGTCAACTTGAAGCGTCCCATGTCATTGGCCGGCCTCACCTCGGCCGAAGGTTCCTCCTTCAGGCCGAACGGGAAATATCCGCTGCCCCCGACGTTGATCCCGCCATGGCAGGCAACGCAGCCATTGTCTATGAAGGCGCGCAGCCCGGCCTCCTGCTTGGCTGTGAGCGCCTTGCGATCCCCTTTAAGATAGCGGTCGAACGGGGCGTCAGGCGTCACCAGGGTCGCCTCGAAGGCCTCGATGGCCTTGGCCATGTTGGCGAAGGTGATCGGGTTCTTCTCGCCGGGGAACGCCTTCCAGAAAAGCGGGGTGTAGCCTGGAATGCTCTTCAACGTCTGCACGACGAGCTCGGGATTATTGTTCATTTCAACCGAGGCCTGGACCGGTCCCACGGCCTGTGCCTTCAGGTCGGCGGCACGGCCGTCCCAGAACTGGGCCACGTTGTAGACCGCGTTGAAGACGGTGGGGGCGTTGCGCGGTCCCTTCTGCCAGCCGTGGCCGATGGAGGTTTCCTGCAGATCGGCTCCGCCCAGCCCCAGGTTATGGCAGGTGTTGCAGCTGATGAGCTGGGAATTGGAAAGGCGCGGATCGAAGAAGAGTTTCATCCCCAAATCGACCTTTGCGGGGTTGGAGGGGTTGTCTTTGATGTTCGGAGTCTTGAAGGGAATGGGCTTGAACATCTCCTGCGCAGCATTCATCGGATTGCCGGCTCCCCACGCGACAGCAGAGCTCACTACCAGCAACAGTGAAACGGTCGCCATCTTCTTCATGTACGCCTCCTTCATTGCTTTGAACTGACACAGATGTCGTTGCGGCGCTGAATCAACCGGATGCTGAATAATCGGCGCCACTTAAAACTTACTCAGTAATCGAGTGATGTCAACGAAAGCACTGATGAGGGGAGGGGTGTTGAGCGATGAGGTGGGGATGTGAGAGAGAGCGCGGAGAAAAAGAGAGGAGAGCTTTCGGCTCTCCTCACAGGTACGGTGTCAAATATTCTATCTTCCTCTTCCCCAGACTCTCCCTCGTGGAACTACTTGACGAGTTTCGGGGCCTCCCTCACCCCCGCCCCTCTCCCGTGGGGGGAGGGGAGAGGAAAAGCTACTGCGCCTTGAGGTAGTCGTTGATGGCAGCCGCGGCGCGTTTGCCGTCACCCATGGCCAGGATGACGGTGGCGCCACCCCTCACGATGTCGCCGCCGGCGAAGACTCCCGGGATCGAGGTCTGGCCGTTTTCATCGGCCACCACGTTCCCCCACTTGTTCAGTTCGAGATCCGGAGCGGACGCGGTCAGCAAGGGGTTGGCGTTGGTTCCCACGGCGTTGATCACCACCTCGGCCGGCAGCACGAATTCGGAGCCCGGTATCGGCTGCGGCTTGCGACGTCCGGACTGGTCCGGCGGGCCGAGTTCCATGCGCTGGCACTCCAGGCCGGAGACCCAGCCATCGGGGGTGCCGAGGATGGCGATGGGGGCGGTCAGCATGACGAATTCGACCCCCTCTTCCTTCGCGTGCTTGATCTCCTCCACCCTGGCCGGCATCTCGGTCTCACTGCGACGGTAGACGATCATGGCCCGGCTGGCTCCCAGCCTGCGTGCGGTCCTCACGCAGTCCATGGCGGTGTTGCCGCCGCCGATGATGGCCACCTGGCTCCGCTTGATGATCGGGGTCGCTGCATCGTCACGCCGGCCGGCCTCCATGAGGTTCACGCGGGTGAGGTATTCGTTGGCGGCGTAGACCCCTTTCAGGTTCTCCCCGGCGATGCCGAGCATGGTGGGAAGCCCGGCGCCGTTGGCGACGAAGACGGCGTCGAACTCCTCACGCAGTTGCGGGATGGTGAGGGTCTTGCCGATGATGACGTTGCATTCGATGGTGACGCCGAGCTCGGCAAGCACCGCGACCTCGCGGTCGATGATCTCCTTGGGGAGCCGGAACTCCGGGATGCCGTAGCGCAGGACGCCGCCGGTATCGTGGAGCGCCTCGAAGATGGTGACGCGATGGCCCTGGCGGGCCAGTTCTCCGGCTGCGGTGAGTCCCGCCGGGCCGCAGCCGACCACGGCGACCGATTTGCCGGTGGAGGCGGGGAGCGCGGCAGTCAGCAGCTGGTCGGGGTTGCGCATCGCCCAGTCCGCCACGTAACGCTCCAGGTAGCCGATGGCGACCGCGTCACCCTTCACGCCCCGCACGCAGAGCGCCTCGCATTGGGTTTCCTGCGGGCAGACCCTGCCGCAGACGGCGGGGAGGGCGTTGTCGCCGCGCAGGATCTGGGCGGCGCGCGGAAGGTCCTGGGAAGCGAGTGCGTCGATGAATTCGGGAATGGAGACACCCACCGGACAGCCGGCGACGCACGCCCTGTTCTTGCACTGCAGGCAGCGGCGGGCCTCGCTCAGCGCCTGCTCGGGGCTCAGCCCCTGGTTTACTTCCTCGAAGTTGCCGCTCCTGACGTCGGCGGCAAGCTCCGGCATGTGGACCCGCTCTATGGACAGCCTTTCTTTAGGCGTAAGTTTGTTGCTCACTTTGCCACCTCCTTGGCGAGCTTGCAGTCGTGCGGCGCATGTCGGAGCGCCTCTTCATCACGGTAGCTGGTCAGGCGGTCGGTGAGCCCGTCGAAATCGACCAGGTGGGCGTCGAATTCCGGACCGTCCACGCAGGCGAACTTGGTTTCCTTCCCTACCTGGACCCGGCAGCCGCCGCACATGCCGGTGCCGTCGATCATGATCGGGTTGAGGCTGACCACGGTCTCGATCCCCTGGGGGCGGGTCAGGTTGGCCACCGCTTTCATCATCGGCACCGGACCGACGGCGAAAACGGCCTGGGGGCCGCGTTCGGGATCGGCCAGGAGCGCAGCCAAGGGACCGGTCACGAAACCCTTGCTCCCCATGCTGCCGTCCTCGGTGGTCACCAGGAAGTCCTTGGAGAGAGGGGTCAGCTCATCGGCGAGGATGATGTAGCGGCTGGAGCGGCCGCCGATGATGGTGGTGATCTCGTTGCCCGCTTCCGCCAGCGCCTTGACCAGCGGGAAGAGGACGGCAGTGCCGACGCCGCCGCCCACGCAGGCGACCCGGCCCCAGTTGGTGATGTGGGTTTCCTTGCCGAGAGGGCCGGCCACGTCCCTGATGAAGCCGCCGGCCTCGGTATCGACGATCTTGCGGGTGGAGCCGCCGATGGCCTGTATGAAAAGGGTGATGGTGCCCGCTGCGGGGTCTGCATCACCGATGGTGAGAGGGATGCGCTCTTCGCCCTGGGCGAGCCGGACGATCACGAACTGGCCGGCCTTGCGGGCGCGAGCGATGCGTGGTGCCGAAATAACCATCTTGTGAAGGTTCTCGGCGAGAATCTCGTTACTCAACACTTCGAACATGTGGTCACCTTCTGTTTATAGTGAATACAGCATCACGATTCTACCAGCAGGCCAAGGCGCGTAGCAAGCAAGTATACGGTATATCGAAGGAAAGTTGGCAGGGGTGGGACGGGAGGAGGCGTTGAATAGCGAGAGCCGGGTCCCACATGATAGGACCCGGCTCTCGGTGACTGCTGTATGGAATCTGGAATGAAGGAGCCTAGAACTCCTGCGACATGCGCTTCACCTCGCCTGCGGTGAAGACGGGGCCGTCCTTGCAGACGTAGACGTTGCCGACGTTGCAGCGGCCGCACTTGCCGACGCCGCATTTCATCCTGTTCTCCAGCGTGGTGTAGATGGCGTCGTCGGCGAAGCCCAGACGCTCCAGCACGGGGAGGGTGAACTTGATCATGATGGGGGGGCCGCAGACCAGCGCGATGGTGTTCTCGGCGCTGGGAGCGGCCTCTTCCAGCACGTTGGGGACGAAGCCGACCTTGCCGTCAAAGTCCGGGCCGTTGCCGCCGGGATCGACGCACTTCACCAGCCGCACGTCGTCGCGCGCCTGCCACTCGGCCAGCTCCCGCTTGTAGACGAGGTCCGCCTCCGAGCGGGCGCCGTAGACGATGGTGATGTCCCCGAACTTGTCCCTGAGGTCCAGGCAGTTCCAGATCACGGTGCGCAGCGGCGGCAGCGCGATGCCCCCCGCGATGAAGACCAGGTTCTTGCCGTAGAACTGCTCGATCGGGAAGGAGTTCCCGTAGGGGCCGCGCACGCCGATGGTCTCACCGACCTCCAGCCTCCTGAGCGCCTCCGTAACGCGGCCGACACTCCTGAAGCAGCACTCGATGTAACCTTTGCGGGTCGGCGCCGAGGCGATGCAGAAGGTGGATTCACCCGCACCGAAGGCCGAGTACTCCGCGAACTGGCCCGCACGGAAGGCGAACGTTTCCCTGACCTGCTCGTCCTGGAAAACCAGCCTGAGCGTCCTGACGTCCGGAGTCTCGTCGACGATGTTTTCGATGGTGGCGAGATACGGCAGATAGATATTCTTCTTGGATTCGCAATTACCGTTGCACATATTTTCGAACCTTCTCAGTTATTTTCGCATCGCGTCCCCCCCTTGATAAAGGGGGGACAGGGGGGATTGCTTCTGCTCAGGAGCCTAAGGAAGACGGGATTGTCAAATCCTGGTGCTTCGACAGGCTCAGCACGAACGGCTTGACCAAGCTTCTCGATTTTATTCATGACTTTTGAACCAACAACCCGCTCGTCCTGAGCTTGTCGAAGGACGTCATCCACCTTTGCAGACACTCCCTCCCCTTCAAGGGGAGGGCCGGGGTGAGGATGGGGTTAAAGGTTTAACCCTTGTTGATGGTATCGAGGATCTCCGCGATATCGATCCCCACCGGGCAGGTCCTGACGCATCTTCCGCAGCCGGTGCAGAGCGTCTTGTCGAACTTGTCGCTGTAGTACTTGAACTTGTGCATGATCCGGTTGCGGTAGCGCTTGTTCTGGATGTCGCGCGGGTTGTGGCCGGACGCATGGTTGGTGAATTTGGCGAAGCCGCAGGCGTCCCAGTGCTTGCGACGGGCGCCGTTGTCCGCGCTTCCCTCGTCGTTGATGTCGAAGCAGTGGCAGGCCGGGCAGATGAAAGCGCAGGCGCCGCAGCCGACGCAGATGTCGGCGATCTTCTGCCAGAGCGGGTCCTCGAAGTGGGTGTCCAGCCACTCCTTGATCTTGGCGAGGTCGAGCTTCTCCCCTTGCGGCCCCTGGAAAGAAACCGGTGCCGCTCCCTTCCCTTCGGTGAAGAGCGAGGGATGGGCGTCGACCAGCTTCTGCCCTTTTTCGGTAACCACGTCCACCGCGAAGTTGCCGTCGGTGAGCGGGGTCAGGAAGAGGTCGCTCCCTTCCTGCCCGTACGGCGAATAGCCCACGGCGGTGCAGAAGCAGGCGTCGTCTCCCTTGGTGCAGGCGATGCCGACGATGGTGCTCTTGCGGCGGCGCTCAAGGTAGAAGTCGTCGTGGTAATCCCAGGAGAAAACTGCATCCAGGATGGCCGGCGAGCTGGCGTCGCAGGGGAGCGCGCCGATCAGCACCGTTTCCGGGAAGGCCGACCTGTCCACGTCCTGGACCTTGGTGACCCCTTCTTCCTTCTTGAAGGTGAGGATGTTCTCGCAGATCGGGAAGAACAGCTCCTTCGAAGAGCGGCGGGGGAGGGCGCCCAGTTTGAGGTCGGAGCCGGTGGCAAGCGGCTCGTAGAGCACCAGCGATCCGGCCTGTTTCGGCCCGACGACCAGCTTCGACTCCTTGACCAGGAGATCGATCAGGCTGCGAAGATTTGCTTCAGTAAGTATCTGCGGCATATAGCTCCCTACTTGATGAACGACTGGTCGTCGTCTTCCTTGTACTGGTTGAGCGGACCCTTCTCCTGCGGGGCGAGGCCCGCCTCGTAGTCGTAGAGCTCTTTGAGCTCCTTGGCCATGCGCCGGTTCAGGAGATTGAGGGGGATGTCCATCGGGCAGACCCGCTCGCACTCGGCGCAGCCACCGCAGCGCCCGGCCAGATGCATGGCGCGCACGATGTGCCACGCGGTGTTCCCGGCCGGCCTGGGCGAAGTCTCCACCGCCTGCGGCCGGTTCTTGTCGCACAGGCACTGCTCGCAGTAGCAGAAGGGGCAGACCTGGCGGCAGGCCATGCAGCGGATGCAGCGCGAGAAGTGCTCCTTCCAGTAGGCCCAGCGCTCCGCCTGGCTCATAGCCTCGATCCTCGCCAGTTCCTCCGCTTCCACCGCGGTCAGCCCCGGCAGTTCAGGAAGGGTGCCAGCCACCACATCGGCTCCCTCTGGAACGTGCACCGTGCACTCGCGGCACTTCCGGGCGATGTTCTCCTCCGACAGCGTCCCCTCATTCTCGGGCAGAGGGGCAGTGGTGAGTGCCCTGGGCGTTGCCTGGACACCCGCGCAGGCAACGCCGATGACCACGATGTCATCACGATTGATCTGCGACTCGCCCATCAGTCCGGCCAGCGCGCGCATGTCGCAGCCTTTGGCGACGATCGCCACGCGCCCCTTCTGGAGGACCCCTTTCTTCGCCTTGGTGAGGTAGAGAGAAAGGTTGTTGACGCAGGCGGGCGAGAAGATGAGTTGGGCGGCCTCTTCACAGGTGGTGACCAGGGCGGGGGAGGCGGTTCCCTTGCGGCGCCCCGGCAGGTAGCCCACCACGGCCACCACGGTCTCCTCTTTCAGAAGTTTCGCCGCCTCCTGGCGGATGGCCTGGGTGACCGCATCGTAGTAAGCGGGACCGATGCCGGAAGCGCTGTTTTTTGCTTTTGCGTTCATGTAGGTATCCTGTTACGTGATGCTTTCGAAGGCTTCTTTGAGTTCCGGTGAGGTGAGCACGGCCGACCACTGCTCTTGCTGCTCGAGTTCCTTGAACTCCCGCATGGGGCCCATGGCGCGTACCCGCTCAGTCAGTTCGGTGACCACCTCCACCCACTTGCCACCCTCGGCGGCGGAAACCCAGGAGAACTGGAGCCGGTTCAGGTCCACCCCCACGAAGTCGAGCAGCGCGCGGAAGGCGGCGAAGCGGCGCCGGGCGTGGAAGTTGCCGGCCATGTAGTGGCAGTCACCCGGATGGCAGCCGGAAACCAGCACCCCGTCGGCACCTTTCTGGAAGGCGCGCAGGATGAAGACCGGATCGATGCGGCCGGTGCAGGGGAATTTCAGCACCCGGACGTTGGGCGGGTACTGCATCCTGCTGGTGCCGGCCAGGTCCGCGCCAGCGTAGGTGCACCAGGTGCAGACGAAGGCGACTATTTTCGGTTCAAAGTCGTGTTGTTTCTGTTCAGCGTGCATGGAAGATCCTTAAAATCAGGTTGAGATCAAGATTAAGATTAAGGAAGGCCGGTGGCTTTTCTCTTAATCTTAATCTCAATCTTAATCTCGCTTCTCAGCCTCTCTACAGCGACTCGATCATCGCCATGACCTGCTCGTCGGTGTAGCCGTCGAGTTCCACGGTCTTGGACGGGCAGGTGGCCTGGCAGGTGCCGCAGCCGCCGCAGACGCCGGGGTTCACGTAGGCCGCCACCCTCACCAGGTTCCCCTGGCGGTCGCGGATCTCCTTCTCCTCGATGGCTCCGTACGGGCAGACCTTCTTGCAGGCGAAGCAGCCGGCGCAGTATTTCTCGTTCACCTTGGCGACCACCGGATCGCGCTCCAACTGATCCTTGGCGAACAAGGTCATCACCTTGGCCGCGGCCGCGGAGGCCTGGGAGACGGTATCCGGGATATCCTTGGGGCCCTGGCAGGCGCCGGCCAGGTAGATACCGGCGGTGGCGCATTCCACCGGCTTCAGCTTGGCGTGCGCCTCGGAGTAGAAGTTGTACTTGTCGTAGGAGATGCCGAGCTTCTGCGCCAGCAGATCCGCACCATCCTGCGGCTGGACGGCGGTCGCCAGCACCACCAGGTCTGCCTCGATCTCCACCTGCACACCCACCTGGATGTCGCTCCCCTTGACCACGATCTTGTCGCCTTTCTGGTAGAGACGCGACACCATCCCCCTGACGTAGACCGCTTCCTCTTCCTCCACCGCGCGGCGCCAGAACTCGTCATAGCCCTTGCCCGGCGTCCTGGCGTCCATGAAGAAAACGTAGGCCTGGCCGTCGTGCACCTTGTGGTGGTAGAGCATGGTGTGCTTCGCGGTGTACATGCAGCAGATCTTGGAGCAGTAGGAGATCCCTTTCTCACGGGCGCGCGAGCCGACGCACTGGATGAAGACCACCTGCTTGGGCTCCTTGCCGTCCGAGGGGCGCAGGATCTTGCCGCCGGTGGGGCCGGAGGCGGAGGCCAGCCGCTCGAAGGTCATGCCGTCGATCACGTCGGGGATGGTGCCGTAGCCGAATTCGCCGTACCCCTGGATTGGGCTTCCCTCGGGCTTCCTGTCGATGGAGTACAGCTTGAAGCCGGTTGCCACCACGATGGCGCCGATCTCCTCCACGGTGACCCGGTCCTCCTGCTGGTAATCGACGGCTCCCGGTCCGCAGACCTTGGCGCAGACGCCGCACTTGCCGGTTTGGAACATGGTGCAGTTCTCGCGGTCGATCACCGGCGTGTTGGGGACCGCCTGCGGGAACGGCACGTAGATGGCGCTGCGCATCCCGTGGCCCTGGTCGAAGTCGTTGGGGATCTTCTTCTTGGGGCACTTGGCGATGCAGACGCCGCAGCCCGTGCACTTGCTCTCGTCGACAGAGCGCGCCTTCCTGCGCACGGTGACCGAGAAGTTGCCGATGTAGCCGTCTACCTTCTCGACCTCGGCGTAGGTGTAGAGGGTGATGTTGGGATGGTTGGCGAGGTCGACCATCTTCGGGGTCATGATGCACTGGGAGCAGTCCAGGGTCGGGAAGGTCTCTGAGAGCTGCGCCATGTGGCCGCCGATGGAGGGCTCGCGCTCCACCACCAGCACCTCGTGGCCGGCGTCCGCGATGTCCAGCGCCGCCTGGATGCCGGCGATGCCGCCGCCGATCACCAGCGCCCGCTTCTTGACCGGCACCGTGATGGGGGCGAGCGATTTCCCCCTCTTGACCCGCTCCACCATCAGCCTGACGATGTCCGAGGCCTTGGCGGTCGCCATCTCGCGGTTCTCGTGCACCCAGGAGCAGTGCTCGCGGATGTTGGCCATCTCGCAGAGGTAGGGGTTGAGTCCCGCCGACTGGGCCGCCTTGCGGAAGGTCTTCTCGTGCATGCGCGGGCTGCACGCGGCCACCAGGACGCCGTCCAGGTTATGCTCGGCGACCGCCTTCTTGAGCAGGGTCTGGCCCGGATCCGAGCACATGTACTTGTAATCGCAGGAGTACGCTACCCCCGGGATCTTCCCCGCGGCCTGGGCGACCTGCTCGACATCCACCGTGCGGGAGATGTTCTCACCGCAGTGGCAAACAAAAACACCGATTCTCGACATATGATTCCTCAGCTATGACGCTTAAATAAGGTTCTTTTCCTTCAAGAGCGGCCGCGGATCGACGATGACGCTCTCGAAGCCGAGCTTGTCCGTGGCCACGCCCATGGCGAGAGCCGCCAACTGGGTGACGTAGAAGATGGGGAGGCCATAGCTTGCGCTGTGGTTGTCTTCGATGTCCTGCTGGCGGATGTCCAGGTTGCCGTGGCAGAGCGGGCAGGCGACCATGATGCAGTCCGCTTCGGCGAACTTGGCCGAATCGAGGATGGCGTTGGAAAGCTTCACGACCACGCCCGGGCGCGACAGCGTGAAGTTGGCGCCGCAGCATTCCATCCGGTGCGACCACTGGACCGGCTCGGCCCCCAGCGCCCTCAGGATGTCCTCCATGATGCTCGGGTCCTCGCAGTCATCGAGATCCGGCACCTCGGGCGGGCGGGTCAGCAGGCAGCCGTAGTAGCAGGCGACCTTCAGCCCCACCAGCGGTTTTTTCACACTCTGCTCCAGCTTGCCGAGGCCGAAGTCCCTGGCCAGGATCTCCAGGATGTGCTTCACCGGTTTGTCCATCGGCGCCGGGCCGTCGATCGCCTTCTCCACCTGCCGACGCTTGGTGTCGTCCTCTTTGAGGTGGTGCTGGGTCGTCTTAAGCCGCGAGAAGCACGCCGCGCAGGCCACCGCCAGGTCGCCCTTCACCTCTTCGGCCAGTGCCAGGTTCTTCGCGCACAGGGAGAGCGAGAGGAGTTCGTCGACGTTGTGCGCGGGGGTGGCCCCGCAGCAAAACCAGTCGGGCACTTCCTTCAGGCCGATGTTGAGCGAGCTGAACAGCGCCTGGGTGGAGATGTCGTATTCCCGCCCGGAGGCATGCAGCGAACAGCCGGGATAATATGAATAGGTGAGCTCTTTCTTGCCAGGTGTCACAGCGCTTCCCCCTTCTTGCGCATTTCCTCGATGCGGTTGAAGATCGCCTCGATCTCCTTGAGGTTCTTGTTCCTGGAATGGAACACCTTCAGCTTGCCGCGCGAGATCAGTTTCGGCCCGAGCAGCAGGTCCTTCAGGAACTGCCCGCTCTTCACGTTGAAGGCCGCGCCCAGCCGCAGTTCATACTGCCTGCCGTAGTTGCGGATGTTTTCTATGAAGAGGCGGTTGGCGAGCTGCACGTAGCTTTCCTTGGAGGGGCCGTCCGCATCCCAGGAGAGTTTCCTCAGGGCGTCCATGATGGAGGCCAGGTCCACCTTGTTGGGGCAGCGCGTGCTGCAGGTCTCGCAGGAGGCGCAGTACCAGATGGAACGGCCGGCCAGCACCCGCTCCCACTGGCCTAGCTGCAGCAGGCGGACGATCCTGTTGGGAGGGTGCTCCATGAAGGTGGACATCGGGCAGCCGGCCGAGCACTTGCCGCACTGGAAACAGCGCCTGACCGAGCTGCCGGAGAGAGACTCCACCTTTTTCACGAAGCCGACGTTCATGGTTTCGTTGGAGAGGTGCATCAACTTGTTTTTCACTGCTAACCTCACGATGGTGTGATGTTGAGAGTATGGAACGGGACGCCGATGTCGTTTCGTTAGTGGCAGGCCGAACGGCCCCGGGAGGTGACAAACAGCGGTAATTTCGCGGTCTTCGTTCGTATACAACACTGTTCTAACACGCCTTTATTCGCGTGTTTCCAAGGTATACGTGAATACCTCTGCAAAATTTTTTCCGGAATATACGCTTTTTTAAAACAAAATCAAGCACAACTTTATTTTCGGAGCCTGGCGAAGGAGCAAAAAAAGAGAAAAATGCACTATAAATGGAGTAGTTACGTTGTAGGTGGAGCCGCACTGTCATAGAGAGCTCCTTGTAGCAGTCAAAAAGGCGTTTACCGTGCTGGTTCTAATAGAACTAGTTGAATTACTGTGTAATTTATACACATGTGGAGAAATTCTGCTTGTTTTATTGTGGAGAAATTCAACAGTTGTTTTCGTCATTTTAAAACAGTCCGCTATTGCCACAGTGGTTTTGGCAAACTCTTTGACAGTCGCAAACAAATAGATTAATTTAATGATCCATCAGAATTCGGGCGAGGTGCGCGATCAGCGACTGGAAAAGACTATACGGCTACATGCTCAACTGCAGATGGAGCTATCTCCTCGGCGCGCTGCTGCTGATCGGCACCAACATCTGCGGCTTGGCTATCCCGTGGCTGATGAAGCTCGCCATCGAGGGGCTGCAGCATCCCGCCTCGGTGCGCTTCTCCCCGGCGCAGTACGGCGGCATGATCGCGGCCGCCGCCGTGGCCCAGGGTATCATCCGGGTCTTTTCCCGGACCACCTTGCTCAATGCAGGGCGACGCATCGAGTATCTACTGAGGGAGGACCTGTACGGGAAGCTATTGACCCTGGACATGGCCTACTTCTCCAGTTGGCGGACCGGGGATATCCTCTCGCGGCTGGCCAACGACCTGACCAACGTCCGGATGCTGCTCGGCTTCGGCATCTTGAGCCTCTTCAACACCGTGGTCATCTACAGTGCGGCCGTCTTCCTGATGACCCGCATCTCCCCCTATCTCACCTTCTTCGCCATCATCCCTTTCCCGCTCATGATACTGGTCGTGAAGCGGCTGAGCGCATCGATGTTCCACCGTTCCAAGCGGATGCAGGAAGCGCTGTCGATGCTCTCCACCCGCGTGGAGGAAAACGTCTCCGCCGCCTCGGTCGTCAAGGCGTACTGTCGGGAGGAGGGGGAGGTAGAGACCTTTCGCCAGGTCTGCGAGAGCTATTCGGATGCCAGCATGGGGGTCGCCAAGGTGAGGGGGGCCATGCTTCCCATCATGGGCGCCACCGGCGCGGCCGGCACCCTCATCGTCCTGTTCATGGGCGGCGGAATGGTGATCCGGGGGGAGATGACGCTGGGTGGCTTCGTTGCCTTCAACGGGTACCTCGCCATGCTGGTCTGGCCCACCATCATGTTCGGCTGGATACTGAACCTGATGCAAAGGGGCGCCGCTTCCATGAGCAGGCTGGGAGAGATCCTGCATGCCAGCGCGGAGGTGATGGAGCCGGAGCATCCCGTTGACCCCGCTGACGGGATCAGGGGAGAGATAGAATTTCGCAACCTCTCCTTCTCGTACCGGGAGAGCGGCATGCTGCGCGGCATCAACCTGAAGATCGAGCAGGGGGCGAGGATCGGCATCGTCGGGGTGATCGGGAGCGGCAAATCGACCCTGGTGCGCCTGATACCGCGCATGTGGGAGGTGGGGGACGGCATGCTGCTGATTGACGGCATTGACGTGAACAGGCTGCCGCTCAAGACCCTTCGGAACTCCGTCGGCTTCATCCCCCAGGAAAGCTTCCTCTTTTCCCGCAGCATAGGCGAGAACATCGGCTACGGGAAACCGGGAGCGAGCGCCGCCGAGATCGAGCGGGCGGCGAGGATCGCAGGACTGGCCAAGGACATCGCCCGGTTCCCGGACGGGTTCGACACCATCGTGGGCGAGCGGGGGGTGACGCTCTCCGGGGGGCAGAAGCAGCGGGTGGCCATCGCGCGCGCGCTGATCAAGGAGCCGCAGATCCTGATCCTGGACGATCCGCTTTCCGCAGTCGATGCTGACACCGAAGAGGCCATCCTGAGCGAGCTTTCCGCCTACTACGGGGAACGGACCGTGTTGATCGTCTCCCATCGGCTCTCCCCGCTGCGCGGCTGCGACCGGATCATCGTGATGGAAGAGGGCCAGATCGCCGAGCAGGGAAGCCACGAAGAGCTGCTGGCCCTCGGCGGCCGCTACGCCGCCATCCATAAAGAAGAACAGCTGAAGGCCGAGATCGAGAGGATGTAATTCGCTCCGGTCGACATCGCTGGCAACAGGTGGCTTCCCTCACCCCTGCCCCTCTCCCGGGGGGCGAGGGGAAAAGGACGAAGGCTTCGCCAACATCCACCAACACTCCCTCTCCCGGAGGGCGAGGGGGAGTTGGAATGAGAATGCCAAGCTTGTAAAAAAGGTTATCTATGCACTTTGGCGGGATTTACGAGGATGAAACGGTTGGCAAGATCTACGACCGGCGGCTGATGGGGCGCTTCGTGCGCTTCGTTGCGCCGTACCGCGGCATGATCATCGCCACGCTGCTGCTTCTGCCGCTCATCGCGGCGGCCAAGCTCTCGCAGCCGTATATCCTCAAGATCGCCATCGACAACCACATCGTGAAACACCAGCTGGAGGGCCTTCCGGCGCTGGCGGCCATGTTCCTAGGCGTCATCCTCGCTGACTCGCTCTTCACCTTCGCCGAGGTCTACCTGCTCACCTACGTCGGTCAACGGGTGATGTACGACATCAGGGTCGAGCTCTTCACCCATATCCAACGGCTATCCTCCCGCTTCTTCGACCAGACCCCGGTGGGAAGCCTGGTCTCCAGGCTCACCAGCGATGTGGAGGTCTTGGGCGAGATGTTCGCCGCCGGCGTGGTCACCGTGGTCGGAGACATCCTGGTCCTTTTGGGCATCGTGGTCATCATGCTCTGGATGAACGTCCGGCTCTCGCTGGTTACCTTCTCCGTGCTGCCGGTGCTGATCTGGGTCGCCTTCGCCTTCAGGACGTGGATGCGGGTCGCCTTCCGGCAGGTGCGGTCCCGGCAAGCCAACCTCAGCTCCTTCCTTGCCGAGAGCATCGGCGGCATCTCGGTGGTGCAGCTTTTCAACCGGGAGCGGGACGAGGCGAGGGAGTTCCAGCGCTTGAACTCCTCCTACATGGAAGCGAACCTGCCGGTGATCACCTGGGACGCCGCCCTCTACGCGGTGGTGGAGGCGCTCTCCTCCATCGCGGTCGCCCTCATCATCTGGTATGGCGGCGGGGAGATCGTGAGCGGCACGCTCTCCTTCGGCGCGCTGGTCGCCTTCATCCAATACATCGAGAAATTCTTCTCGCCGATCCGCGACCTATCCGCCAAATATTCGGTGATGCAGGGGGCGATGGCATCTCTGGAGCGGATTTTTCATCTTCTGGACAGAAAGGAGGAGGCGGAGTCCCTGCTTCTCCCTTCTCCGTCCCCAGCCCCGGCTGCCGGGGAACTGCGGCAGTCGACTGCAACTGCCGCCATGCAAAAGACTTCCCCTGCCAACCAGCCCCAGGATCCTGCGGCGCCACGACCGGCACTGAAGGGAATTTCCTACCGGGACGTCTGGTTCGCCTACAGCGGCGAGGATTACGTCCTGAAGGGATTCTCGCTGGAGATGAAGCGAGGCGAGAAGGTGGCTTTGGTGGGTGAGACGGGAGGCGGCAAAACGACGGTAACGCGGCTTCTCTCCCGCTTCTACGAGGTGACGCGCGGCGCCATCGAGATCGACGGCCAGGACATCCGGCAGATGGCGCTGCAGTCGCTGCGAAGCCGGATCGGCGTAGTCCTGCAGGATCCCTATCTTTTCTCCGGGACGGTGGCCTACAACATCTCGTTGGGAGACCCGCAGGCGCTGGCAAGGGTGGAGCAGGCGGCGGCGGTGGTCGGAGCCGATCGTTTCATCAGGAACCTCCCCAAGGGCTTCGATGAAGAAGTCCACGAGCGCGGCTCCAACTTTTCGGCGGGCGAGCGGCAGCTGATCTCTTTCGCCAGGGCCGTCGCCTTCGATCCGGAGATCCTGGTGCTGGACGAGGCCACCGCCAGCGTCGATCCCGCCAGCGAGCGCCTGATCCAGCAGGGCCTGGAAGGGCTTATGTCGGGGAGGACCACCCTGGTGGTCGCCCACCGCCTTTCCACCATCCGCGATGCCGACCGCATCATCGTCATCCACCGGGGCGAAAAGGTGGAGGAAGGCCGGCATGCCGAGCTGATGGCGGCCAAGGGAGTCTACTACCGCCTGTACCAGCTGCAGTTCAAGGACTGACCCTTTCGCTGAGGTTCCCGGCTTTCTTTTATCAAGCTCTTCCTATATAGTGCGTTGCACCTAATGTATCCTTACGTAAACAGGCTTTTCCCCTGTCCGTGGCCCCCCGGTGGCGCCGCGGATTCTTCCGGGAGTTCATACACATGAAGCACCTCATCCTCGGCACCGCCGGGCATATCGACCACGGCAAAACCTCCCTTGTCAAAGCGCTGACCGGCATCGACACCGACCGCCTCAAAGAGGAAAAGGCCCGCGGCATCACCATTGAGCTCGGCTTCGCCCATCTCGAGCTGCCGGGCGAGCTTTGTTTCGGCATCGTGGACGTCCCAGGCCACGAGCGCTTCGTGCGGACCATGGTCGCCGGAGTGGGCGGCATGGACCTGGTGCTGCTGGTAATCGCCGCCGACGAGGGGATCATGCCCCAGACCCGTGAGCACCTGGAGATCTGCCAGCTGCTGGGCGTGAAGCGGGGGATGGTGGTGCTCACCAAGAAGGACCTGGTCGATGCGGACTGGCTCGACCTGGTCGCCGAAGAGATCCGCGAATACCTGGTAGGCACCTTCCTGGAGGGCGCCCCCATCGTGCCGGTTTCCTCTCGGACCGGCGAGGGGCTGGACCGGCTCAAGGAGGAGCTCTCCGCGATGGCCGGCGAAATCGAGCAGAAGCGGCTCGATACCCCCTTCAGGCTTCCGGTCGACCGCGTCTTTACCGTGACCGGCTTCGGCACCGTGGTCACCGGCACCCTCCTGTCCGGCGGCATCTCGGTGGGGGACGAGGTTGAGATCCTCCCCTCCGGCCTCGCGGGCCGGGTGCGCGGCGTCCAGTCCTTCGGGAGCAAGGTGGAACGTGGAGGGGCGGGGGAGCGGCTGGCGGTCAACCTGCAGGGGGTGGATCACAGCGAGGTGCAGCGCGGGGACGTGGTGGTGCCCAGGGGCCTTTACCGCCCGACCAGTACGGTGGATGTCAGGCTGAACTACCTCCCGTCCGCCCAGAAGGAGCTGAGGCATCGTGCCGGGGTGCGGCTGCATTCGGCGACCTACGAGGTGCCCGCCAAGGTGATCCTCTTCGACCGCGACGCTCTAGCGCCCGGCGACAGCGCTTTCGTGCAGCTCCGTCTGGCCCGGCCGGTGCTCCTTTTGCCGGGGGACCCCTTCGTCTTGCGCACCTATTCCCCTCAGGCGACCCTGGGGGGCGGCACCGTGCTCGATCCGGCACCGCCCAGAAGACGCCGTCGGTCGGCGGAGGCCCTGGAGCTTTTGGCGGCGGTCGAGGAAGGGGTGGACCAGGAGCGGATACGCCTCTTGGTGGAGTCGGCGCTTCTCTCCGGCCTTTCCATGCAGGAGATGGTGAACCGTAGCGGCATGTCCGGCAAGAGTATCGAGGCGGCGCTGGGGCCGCTCCTTGCCAGCGGCACGCTCCTACAGGTGGTGAAGGAGCCCCGCATCTTCCTGGGCAAAGCAGCCTTCGCGGCGCTGAAGCAGATGCTGGCGGAGGAGTTGCGCGAGTACCTGGCCGAGAACCCCATGCAGGAGGGTATCGGCAAGGAGGAGCTCAAGTCCCGCATCCCGAAGCGAAGCGATGCCCGCTTCTTCGGTCCGGTGCTGGCCAGCCTGGAAAAAGACGGGCTGGCGCTTTCCGAACGCGACATCGTCAAGCTGCCGGGGCGCAAGGCAGGGGTGAGCGCAGATCAGGCCGGCTTGCAGTCGATGCTGGAGGAAGCTCTGAAGAAAGGGTGGATCGAGCCGCCCACCATCAAGGAGTTGTGCGACGGCCTGGGCATGAGCGAGAAACAGGTGCTGGAGCATGCGAACCTGCTCTGCCGGGAGGGGAAGGCGGCCAAGGTGAAATCCGACGTCTTCTATGCGCCGGGAGCGCTGGCCGAGCTACGGGAGAAGCTGGTGGCATTCCTGAAGGAGCACGGCGAGATCGCGCCGCCGCAGTTCAGGGAGATCACCGGCCTTTCCAGGAAGTTCATGATTCCGCTGCTGGAGTACTTCGACCAGGAAAAGGTTACTATCAGGCTGGGGGACAAGCGGGTATTACGGAAGGGCGCGTAGCTCGATCGGTCTGTCAGGGGCGGGGAGGGGGAGCTCAGCCCGTTTCGCCAATGCTGCCTCCACGAAGAAGCTCAGCTATCACCAAATGTAGTCCTTGGCAATCTCCCTCTTGTCCCGCCCATACAGTATGTGAAACACCCTGAGCTTCTTGAGCGATACCGGCGAGAGGCTCCCCAGCGGCAGGTAGATGATCCTCTTCGCCAGCCGGGAAGCGAGCTGCTTCAGGAAGCTGCGGGGGGGGCGCGGCGCCACGTACACCACGTCCTTCTCGATGGAGTAGTCGAGCGCCGCCATCAACAGCACCTCTCCCTTGCTGAAGGCCCCCTGGTAATCGGGGTCGTGCCAGACATCCGCCATCCTGCGCGGGGGATAGCTCAACAGGAACCCGCCGTACTCGCAGCGCGAGATACCGGGACCGACGATGTTGTCGGCCGGCTGGGTCGCGTAGAAGGCCATGTCGGATTCCTGCTCGTGCTCGCCGAGCCAGGTCATGCAGTACGGGAAGCTCTTGCCTCCCCGGTCCTCTTCGAAGACCACCACCACCGACCCCACCCCGCTCTTCAGCCGCCGGTTCTCCCTGACGTAGATCTTCCCCTCATGCAGGTTCCTGATGGTTTCCCGCATGTCGATGCCGTCCAAGAGCGAGGAGGAGAAGGGCTCGACCCGGCTCTGCTCCTCGCTTAGCTGCCGCGCCCCGATCCGCTTCAGGTTCCTGCCGTACTCCTCGATCACCAGGTCTTCCGGAGGATACGAGCAGATGGAGGGATCGTCGAAACCGTCCAGCCACTCGCCGGGCGCCTTTTCCTTCTTCCTCCTCACCATCTTCATGCCGAGCCCGCCCTTTACCCGTTCCTTCTCCCTTGGGCGGAAACGGATCCTGCGGGTGGCTGACCAGAGGTCGGCCGCGGTCAGCCGTAGGGTCGGCAGGTCGCTCGCCTCCCGCTGCCACGGGTAGAAGGAGGCCAGCCGGAAGAAGGCGTAGGCGAAGTTGTCGTCCAGGCAGCCGCGCGCGGCGGCCAGCATCTGGAACAGGTCGGGGAGGAGCTGCCTTCCCAGCAGGGCGTAGTTGCGCGCGAAGCGGAAGAAGGCCCGCTTCTGCCAGAAGTGCACCGTCTCCCCGGTCTCCTGGCTGTAGTGCCGCGCCGATTCCAGGAAAAGCCGCAGCATGATCTTCTGGCGGTCGGGCATCACCCCTTCCTCGCCGATGCGCCGGGCGCTTCTTTGCACCGAAGCGGCCAGCACCTCCTCCTCGGGTATCGACTTCTTCCCCCCCAGGATCAGCTCGAAGGCGTTGAAGCTCTTCCTGAGCGAGGCATCGGCGACCGGCTCGGGGGGCAGCGCCGAACGCCGCTTCTCGTAGAGCGCGGAGAGGAACGGGTACTCGGCCAGCACCTCGTGGCAGCACTCAGGGTGCAGGTTCCAGACGGTGACCCCCTCACGCTTGGTACGGGTGAGCTGCTGTGCCTGTTTTTGGGGGAAGAGTTCGCGGATGCGGGCCAGATGGCTCATACCGCAGATGAAGAGGACCCTCTCGTGGGCGGCGGCGAGCTGCTGCAGGCGGAAGGTCATGCCGCTCTCGCGACGGAGATCCTCCTTGGCCGGGGGGATCTGCCGGTACAGGTCGGCCACCTCGCGGTAGAACGGTTCCAGCCCGATCCTCTGGATGGCGTAGGAGTCCGGCAACTGCTCGTTGTAGCTCGGGTAGCTGTCCAGGTCGATGTCGACCAGGTGGAGCGGGATCTCCTGTTCCAGGGCGAGGCGCGCCCCTTCGATGAGGGGATCGGCAGGCTCGATGATCAGGAAGGCGGACTCCTCGCCGATCTGGTAGGAGAGGACGGAGATCTCGGGCAGGCGCCGGATCGCGCGCAGGAAAGGCCTCTCCAGGGTCTGGGGGAGTTCCAGCGCGACGCAGTCCGGCTTCACGGCCGCGAATGCCTCGCGGACCAGGTGGGCGAACTCCATGCGGTAGTGGAGGATCGGCAGGGCGTGGATGTTGCCGAATTTTTCGAGATGCAGTCTGTCGGGCATGGTGGGGATAGGGATACCCTGAGTTACTTCAGATACCGGAGCGCCTCTTCGCCGAGGATCCTCTCCACCGCCAGGGGAAGCAGCTCCCGGGGGTCACGCTGGGTGGCGGTCATCATCTTCAGCGCGTAGCGGGCGATGTTGATGCCGTCGCGCACCGAGTAGGGCTCGTCTGCCGCGTGGCCGCGCTGGAGGAAGTTCACTACGTAGTTCAATATGGTGCCGCCGGCGAAGGGGAGGTTCTCCTTGAGGATGGTCAGCTCCTCGTCGGCGTCGGGGAAGTCGATGTAAAGCTGCGGCTGCAGCCGGGAATGGATGTACTCGGGCACCTCGAAGGTGGAGGAGTCCTCGTTCATGGTGACCACGATGCGGAAATCGGGATGGGCCTTGACCCTGAGGCCAGTGATGATGGACTCGACGTAGCGGCGGTCGTCCAGAAGCGGCGCCAGCGACGCCCACGCCTTCTCGCTCATCCGGTTCCCCTCGTCCAGGATCAGCACGCCACCCTTGATCATGGCGGACACCAGCGAGGATGCCGCGTACTGGATGGTCCCTTCCGGACCGATCACCGGAGTGATGATCAGGTCTTCCGGCCGGGTATCCATGGTGGCCTGGAAGAGATAGACCTCTCTCCCCAGCTTCTTGGCCGCGGCGTAGCCCAGCGTGGTCTTACCCACCCCCGGCTTGCCGATCAGGCGCGGGTTGAAGGGGAGGTCGCGGTCGTCGATGACCATCCAGGCCGCCAGAAGCTGCCTAAGCAGTTCGTCGTTGCCGACCCAGCTAAGCGGGAGCTCGATGGGGCTCGCCAGCGTCAGGTTGATGTTGTCCAGCGTGATCCGTTCCATTTATGTGTTCACCTCGTGGCAGTACATCATGGAGAGCCTGGCCCGGTTCTCAAGGCAGGTCATGCAAAGCTCGCCGGCGTCATCCCACATCTCCTGGGCCAGCCATTCCCCCGCCTCCCCGTACAGCGTGCGCGGCTCGTTCTCGTCAAACTCGTTCTTGCAGATGCTGCAGGTCTTCATATCTTTATTTTCCCACGTTGCGCACCAGGTCGGCAAGGCACTCCAGGAACAGGGGGGAGGAGTTCAGCGACTCGGAGCGCACGAAACGCTCGATCCCCAGGGCCTTGGCCTCCTCGGCGTATTCGATGTCGATCTCGTACAAGGTCTCGATGTGGTCGGAGACGAAGGAGAGCGGCACCATCAAGAGGTTCTTCCTCCCGGCGCCGGCCAGCTTCTTGATGGTGTCCACCGTGGAGGGCTCCAGCCACTGCACGCGGCTCGCCTTGGACTGGAAGCAGAGGTGGTGGGTGTAGTCGCCGAGCCGCTCCATCACCAGGCGCACGGTCTCCTGGATGTGGGAGAGGTACGGGTCGCCCTCGTCGATGAACGACTGCGGCAGCGAGTGGGCCGAGAAGAGGATGTCCACCTCGGCAGGGTTGGGGAAAGAGGAAAGCCCCTTGGCCACCTTCTCGGTCAGCGCCTGGATGTAGAGGGGATGGTCGTAGAAGCGGTCGATGGAGAGGAGCTCGAACTTCGCTCCCGCCTGATTCAGCACGCGGTTCAGTTCATTGAAGCTGGAGCCGGTAGTGGCTTTGGAGTAGTGCGGGTAGAGGGAAACGGCGACGATGCGCTTGATCCCTTCCCGCTTGATGGCGGCCAGCGCCTCCAGCGTGGAGGGGCGGGAGTAGCGCATGGCCACGAAGGAACGGTAGTCGTCGCCGAGAAGCTCTTGCAGCCCCTGTCCCTGCGCGTCGGTCAGTTCCCGTATCGGGGACTTGCCGCCGATCTGCCGGTAGTACCCTTCCACCTTGGGGGCGCGTTTCTTGACGATCCTTCTGGCGATGAACGGCTGCAGGAAGGACGGGCCGATCTTGATGATGTCCCGGTCGGTGAACAGGTTCATCAGGAACGGCTCGACTGCGGCGATGGAATCGGGCCCACCCATCTGGAGCAGAAGAAGGGCCGTTTTTTCTGGCATGACTACCTCCGGAGATAAGGTCCAGGCAAGACTGTAGCAGAAAACGCCTGTGAGGAGAACAGCTTAATTCAGGCGGCGTGGAAACCGAGACGGTATTTAATGGCGGGCGCTCTTGCAAAGGCCTGGGTGGCAGGTAGTATTAACAACTATTAATTTATTTCACGTCTGCGCAGACTCAATCAACCACAAGGAGAACGTCATGATCACACAGCAACAGGCAACTCAACCCAGAAGCATGGCCCGTTATGGCTGGGTCCCTGACCTTCCCGACTTCCGCGACAAGATGTACGGTGCGGTGCGTCCCATACCGACCACCCTTCCCAGCCAGGTCGACCTGCGCCCCAACTGCCCGCCGGTCGAGGACCAGGGGCAGCTGGGGAGCTGCACGGCCAACGCGCTGGTGGGCGCACTCGAGTACCTGGAGGTCAAAGACAAGGTGAAGTTCATGAACCTGAGCAGGCTGTTCGTGTACTACAACGAGAGGGTGATCGAGGGGACCGTCAACACCGACTCCGGCGCCATGCTCCGGGACGGGATCAAGACCCTCGCCAAGAACGGGGTCTGCTCGGAGACCAACTGGCCGTACAACATAGCGAACTTCACCAAGAAGCCCCCCAAAGGGTGCTACCAGGAGGGGGACAAGCACCAGATCGTGAGCTACGCCCGTCTGAACACCCTTGACGAGATGCGCTCCACGCTGGCGGAAGGGTTCCCCTTCGTGTTCGGCTTCTCCGTGTACGAGAGCTTCGAGTCCGCCCAGGTAGCCAAGAGCGGGGTGGTGAACATGCCCGAGGCAGGCGAGAAGCAGCTGGGTGGGCATGCGGTGCTGGCGGTGGGCTACGACGACGCGAGCAAGCGTTTCCTGATCAGAAATTCCTGGGGCACCGGCTGGGGGATGAAAGGCTACTTCACCATGCCCTATGCCTACATGCAGGACAGAAACCTCTCCGACGACTTCTGGACCATCCGGCGGGGCGAGAAGATGTAGTCGGCTAAAGGTGAGCAAAGTTGGAAAGAGAGAAGGGACGGCTGCCAACAGCCGTCCCTTTTTTGTTCACGTATAGGGGCGTTCGCGAGGACACCACAACTATCAATGCACGCCGTGGCCCTTGAGGTGGGCGCCGTAGCGTTTGTCGGTGCCTTTGATGTGCTTGACCAGCCAGTCCTGCAGGAACTCGACAACCTCCTGGGTCAGGAGCATCTCGCCGGCGTTGAACTTCTCCTGCAGGCCGAGCGCCTTGTTCACCAGGTCGCGGTGCAGCTGCCGGTGGGCCTCCACCTCCGGATAGCCGGTCCTGACGAAGACTTCCTCTTCGGCGGCGAAATGGGTCCCGGTGTAGGAGATCAGCCGCTCCAATACGGAGCCGATGGCCTCCTTGCTCCGCTTCTGCTGCATGGCCTCGCTCAGCTCGTTGATCATGGCGAACAGGTTCTTGTGCTGATCGTCGAAGGTGGCGATGGAGGTGCTGTAGCTGGGATCCCAGGCGATGGCGTCGCTGAGTCGGAAATGGCCGACCAGCTCGTGCAGCTCGTCCACCTGCTGGGCCAGCTTGCTGGTCGCGGTCCTGGTGTTGCGGGCATTGTCGACGTTGCCGTTCACCACGGAGGTGATCAGCTGGATGTTCTGGGTGATCTCGCTGGTGGTCGCCGTCTGCTCCTCGGCGGCGGTGGCGATCTGGCTGATCTGCATGGAGAGGTCGTTGATCATGGACAGGATGGCTGCCAATGCCTGGCCGGAGCGGCAGGTCTCGGCGGTCCCCTCGTTGACCTGCTGGACCCCTTCGCCCATGGAGCCGACCGCGCTCCTGGTCTCGGCCTGGATCGACTTGATCATGGAGTCGATCTCCTTGGTGGCCCGTGTCGTCCTCTCGGCCAGGGCACGCACCTCGTCGGCCACCACGGCGAAGCCGCGGCCGGTCTGACCGGCGCGGGCGGCTTCAATGGCGGCGTTCAGGGCGAGCAGGTTGGTCTGGTCGGCGATGTCTTCGATGGTGCCGGCGATGGCGCCGATCTGGTCGGAGCGCTCCCCGAGGCCGGCCACCGTGGTGGAGGTGGACATCACCCGCTCGGCGATGTTCTCCATCAGCCTCGCGCTGTTGCTGACAATCTCCGCGCCGGAGGTGGTCTGGTTGGAGACCTTCTGGGCGTTCTCGGCGGCGTACAGGCAGTTGCGGGCGATGTCGCCGGAGGTGGCGGACATCTCCTCGCTGGCGGTGGCGATGGTGGCGGCCTGCAGGGCGACATCTTCGGCCGCGGAGGTCATGGCGTCGTTGGTCGCGCTCACCAGGGCAACCGAGTCCCTCACCAGTTCGGTGACCGTGAAGAACTGGTGCATGGTCTTGTTCCAGTCAGTCATCATGGCGTTGAAGGCACGGCCGAGGCGGGCACCTTCATGAGAGCCATCCTGGCCTACACGGCAGGAGAGATCGCCATGCACTGCCTTCTCCATGGCCACGGTCACTTCGTCGATGGCCAGCGTGGTCGGCCGGAACATCACCCGGCAGATGAGCGAGGATAGAAGCAGCACCGCCAGCCCCGTTATGCCGGTGGTCAGGTAGTGTCCGCCGCCGCAGCAGATGGCGGTAGCAAAGACGCTGACCGCTACAACTGTGGTATTGACGGTGATGATGCGGGTGGTAAGAGTCATTGCGTTCTCCCGGATAGCACACGAATATTGTCGAGTCATATCAGGGATAATCGTCGCTGGGAGAAGAAACTTGAGTGATGTTTTCGCTGAAGAAGAGCGCAGCAGGGTGGCGAGGCACGGGACTTCGGGCTGTAGGGGCCAGGGAGCCTGGGCGAGGACTACCGCCCGGGGCGGTGGCTCCGGCTGGCAGCGACCCTCTCGGGAAGGTGGTAGCGTGTCACTTGCGCTCGCTGAAGGGTCGGAGCGGAGAGCATCTTGCTGCCGGAGTGGGCAGGAGGCTCGGCGGACAGGGCCAGACCGCAGGAGAGAATGGTAAGCGCCAACAACATCCGTTCGGGTAAACGTTGCGTAACGTATCGTTTCACGGGCTACCTCCTCGACGGTAATTGGGGGGACAAGGAACTGATGGAGATGAGATATTTGATTGGTGTATTTTAATCTTGTGGCGGTGAAAGTCAAGAACTCTTCGTGTGGCAACGGAAAATTCCGTGATCGCTGGCCCGAGCGCTTCGGCAATGCGGGGAGAATGACGTAAATGAGCAAAATTTTTGGCAGAAAGGTGGACATTGGAGTTATATCACTTATAATGAGTTTCCAAATTTTTGGAATTCATGGGAGAAGCATGCGTAGAATCCTCAAGGTAGCGGGGAGGCAACTGGCGGGATGGGTCCTGGTGGCGCTGGTATCAGCGGCGCCGGCGGCCGCCCACGAGGGGCACTCCCACCACCAGGAGGGGGCGCCCGCACAGAAGGAGGCGCCCGCCCAGCAGCAGGCCGCGGGGCAGGTGGGTGTCGACGAGCGGCTGGGAGGGAAGATCCCGCTGGAGCTCACCTTCCGGGACGAGGCAGGTCAGGCGAGGAGGCTCTCCGAGCTGATCACCGGCCCCACCATCATCCTCCCGGTTTACTACCGCTGCAGCAACGTCTGCAACGACCTGCAGTGGGAGCTGGCCCGGGTGCTCCCCTCGGTGGGGCGGACGCCGGGGACCGACTACCGGGTCCTCTCGGTGAGCATCGACGAGGCCGAGACCCAACAGATGGCGGCCTCCAGCAGCAAGATGTATCTGGACAGGCTGGGGAAATCCTTCCCGCCAGCCGGTTGGCGCTTCCTGACCGGGGACAAGGCCGCCATCCAGCGGCTGATGGGATCCGCCGGCTACAGTTTCCAGCGCCGGGGGGCCGAGTTCATGCACCCGGTCGCCTGCTTCGTGGTCTCGGCCGACGGCACCATCGTCCGCTACCTGTACGGCACCAACTTCCTGGCCAAGGACCTCACCCTCGCCTTCATCGAGGCGGGGCAGGGGAAGGTCGGTACCAGCGTCAAGAAGCTGGTCAACTACTGCTTCAGCTTTGACCCGCAGCGTAGGAGCTACCAGTTCAACCTGCTGAGGGTCAGCGCCACCGTGGTGATCCTCTGCTGCGGCACATTTCTGAGTTACCTGCTGTTCACCGGCAGAAAAGGTAAAAGACGTTTTTCGGGGGGTAAATGAGTCTGGCGGAATCAAATGCAGCGGTGGCGGGAGGCTTCTGGCGGGACACCGGTAAAACCGGGATCACCTCCTGGATTTTTTCCACGGATCACAAGCGGATCGGGCTGATGTACCTCTACTCGGTGCTGGGCTTCTTCCTGGTCGGCGTGCTCCTGGGACTCCTGCTGCGCCTCGAGCTGATCGCCCCCGGCAGGACCATCATGGGGCCCAGCACCTACAACGCGACCTTCACCGTGCACGGCGTGGTGATGATCTTCCTGTTCATCATCCCGGGCATCCCGGCCTCCTTCGGCAACCTGGTGATGCCGATCCAGATCGGGGCCCGCGACGTCGCCTTCCCGCGCCTGAACCTCTTCTCCTACTGGCTGTACGCCATCGGGGCCCTGATCGTCCTGACCGCCCTCTTCACGGGGGGCGGCGCACCCGACACCGGCTGGACCTTCTACGTCCCTTTCAGCGCCAGGACCGGCACCAACGTCTCGCTCGCCGTCTTCGGCGTCTTCGTTCTCGGCTTCTCCTCCATCCTGACCGGCATCAACTTCGTGACCACCATCCACCGCTTGCGGGCCGAAGGGATGAACTGGGGGAGGCTGCCGCTTTTCACCTGGTCCCTGTACGCCACCGCCTGGGTGCAGATCCTGGCCACACCCATCATCGCCATCACCCTGGTGCTGGTGATCTGCGAGCGGACGCTCCACCTGGGGCTCTTCGACCCGGGCAAAGGTGGCGACCCGGTCATGTACCAGCACCTGTTCTGGATCTATTCCCACCCGGCGGTCTACATCATGGTGCTGCCGGCCATGGGGGTGATCTCCGAGGTGATACCGGTCTTCTCCAGGAAGCCCATCTTCGGCTACAAGATGATCGCCTTCTCCAGTATCGCCATTGCCCTGGCCGGTTCGCTGGTCTGGGGACACCACATGTACACCTCCGGCATGAGCGACACCGCCATCCTGGTCTTCTCCTTCCTCACCTTCATCGTCGCCATTCCCTCGGCCATCAAGGTCTTCAACTGGGTCTCCACCCTCTACAAGGGCTCGATCTCGCTGGAGGCGCCCATGCTGTTCGCGCTCTCCTTCATCCTGCTCTTCTCCATCGGCGGGCTGGGGGGGCTGATCCTGGGGGCGGCCGCCACCGACATTCACGTGCACGACACCCACTTCGTGGTCGGCCATTTCCACTATGTGATGTTCGGGGGGGCAGGTTTTGCCTTCTTCGCCGCCGCACACTACTGGCTCCCCAAGTTCTACGGGCGAAAGTACAAGGAGAAGCCGGCCATCATCGGCTGGACGCTGATGTTCATCGGCTTCAACATCACCTACTTCACCATGCAGGTGCTGGGGATGAAGGGAATGCCGCGGCGCTACTACGACTATCTCCCGGAGTTCGCGCCACTTAACCTGCTCTCCACCGTGGGCTCCTGGATCATGGTCGCCGGCATCATCATCGTGGTGGTCAACCTGTGGCGGGGGCTTTTCAAGGGGGAGCCGATTACCGGGGAGAACCCCTGGGGGGGCGCCACCCTCGAGTGGAGCATCCCCACCCCGCCCCCCACCGAGAACTTTGAAGAGGATCCGGTGGTGACCCACGGGCCCTACGACTTCAAGGGGGTGGAGAGGTCATGAGTCATGCGGAAGCCAAAGACAACGTCGGGGCCAAGCTCGGCATGTGGCTGTTCCTGTTCACCGAACTGCTCCTCTTCGGCGGACTGTTCATCCTCTACGCCGTCTACCTCAACCGCTATCCCCACGAGTTCGCGGCCGGCGGTCACGAGCTGAACGTGGTGTTCGGTGCCACCAACACGGTGGTGCTTTTGACCAGCTCACTGCTGGCGGCCATGTCGGTTACCGCCATCAAGCAGGGAGAAAAGCGAAACGCCATACTCCTGTTGCTGGGCACCATCGGCTGCGCCCTCATCTTCCTGGGCATCAAGTACCTGGAATGGAGCGCGAAGATCGGCCACGGCATCTATCCCGGCTCCCCCAAGCTGGGTGCGGGGCCGCCGGGTGAATCGGTCTTTTTCAGCATGTACTACCTCACCACCGGGCTGCACGGACTCCACGTGATCGTGGGGGGGGTGCTTTTGGGGTGGATCACCACCAAGATAAAGAGCGGCGCCATCAACGCGCATGACAACGTCACCGTGGAAAACGGCACCCTCTACTGGCACCTGGTGGACCTCATCTGGATATTCATCTTCCCGCTGTACTACCTGATTCTGTGATGGACGACCTATGACTACCGAGACCGCTGAGATAAAGGAGTCCGGGCACCTGCAAAGCGAGCCCCCGCACGAGCACGTCGTAAGCTACAAGAAGCTCGTCGCCGTCTGGATCGCCCTGCTGTTCCTGACCGTCACCACCGTGCTGGTTACCCGGGTTGAGCTGGGTGTCTGGAAGGTCTGGGCCGCCCTGGCCATCGCCTGCCTCAAGTCGGGGCTGGTGATCGCCATCTTCATGCACATGAAGTATGAGCCGCGCCTGTTTCGCATCATCCTGTTCGTCGCCCTGGTGACCCTGGCGATCTTCATCGGGTTAACCTTCTTCGACGTGCTGTACCGTTAGAGGTGAGAGTGGAAAACCAGTTGCTGACAACAACCCAGGCGGTCGATCCCGTCTTCATTTTCATCCTCGGCTGCTGCTTCTTGCTGCTGCTCGGCATCACCGCGGCCATGATCTACTTCGTGATCCGTTACCACCGGTCGCGAGCGCCCCAGCCGACCTCGCAGCGGGACGGCAGCCTCTGGCTGGAGGTCGTCTGGACCGCCCTGCCGACCCTGCTGGTGATCGGCATGTTCTACTACGGCTGGTCGCGCTACCTCGTGCTGCGCGAGGTACCGACGGGAGCTCTCAAGGCCACCGCGGTGGCGCGCATGTGGTCGTGGGAGTTCCAGTACGAAAACGGCAAGACCAGTGACGTCCTGTACATCCCGGTTGGGAAACCGGTGGAGGTTGACCTCCAGTCGAAGGACGTCATCCACGGCTTCTTCATGCCCGCCTTCCGGATCAAGCGGGACGTGGTGCCGGGGATGAAGAACCACGTCTGGTTCGTGGCGGACAAGGCCGGCTCCTATGACATCTTCTGCTCGCAGTACTGCGGCACCGGCCATTCGGCCATGATCGCCAAGGCGCAGGCTCTGCCGCCTGAGCAGTTCGCGAAGTGGCTGAGCGAAACCACCAACGGCGCCGAGAACCCGGCCCATGAGCTGCTGGAGAAGTACGGCTGCCTCGGCTGTCACACCGAGGACGGCACCAAGAAGGTCGGGCCGACCTTCAAGGGGCTGTATGGCAGCAAGGTGAAGGTGACCGTGGGCGGCAAGGAGGCCGAGGTGGTGGCGGACGACGCCTACCTGCACGAATCCATCGTGGCGCCGGCGGCCAAGATCGTGGTGGGGTATCCTCCGGTAATGCCGGCGCAGACCATCCCGGAAGCGGAAGTGAAGGTGATCGTTGATTACCTCAAGAACCTGAAGTGAGGCAGCCTTGAAACTGTACCGACCACGTCTGTCGATCTTGAACGGCATCGCCGCCCTCGGGGGATACATGCTCTTTCCCGGGGAGAAGTCGGTGGCGGCGGCCTGTGCCTTGTTCGCGGGTGTCAGCCTGCTGGCGGCGGCGGGGTCGGTCTTCAACCAGGTGATGGAGCGGGACATTGATGCCCTGATGCGGCGGACGCAGGACAGGCCGCTTCCGGCGGGAGAGCTCTCCGTGCTGGCGGCGGTGGTGATCGGCTTGCTATGTGCCCTCGACGGAGGGCTGCTCCTCCTGGCCGGCGGGAAGTTTCTCCCGATGCTGATCGGTCTGCTGGCACTGGCGTGGTATCTGGCGGTTTATACCCCGATGAAGCGCCGCAGCCCGTTCGCGCTCCTGTTGGGCGCGGTATCCGGTGCGGCACCACCGGTGATCGGCTGGAGCATGGCGTCCGGAAACCCACTCGACTTCAGGATCCTGTTACTGGCGGCTGTCCTGTACCTGTGGCAGGTCCCTCATTTCTGGCTGCTGCAGCGCCGCCATGCCGATGACTACCGGCGCGCCGGCATCCCGCTTTTCAGACCGTCCGGCAACGAAACAGGCCAGATGCTGATCTGCATGGTCTGGATCACCGCCATGCTGGCGAGCGCCATGATGCTCCCCGCCTTCGGCATCGTGGGAGGCAATCCGGCGATCTGGTGTGCGATCTTCTGCATCCCTCTTGTTGTCACCGCCATAAAAGCGACCGAGCCGGCCCTTTTCACCTGCGTCAACCTCTTCCCCCTCTTCGTCACCGTCGCCGTCTGCGCCGGCAGGTAATTCCCTAGTACATCAAGAGCGACAGTAGAGGGGACAGGCTCCGCAAGGTGCCTGTCCCCCTAGCATTTGCTACTCTCAACTCTTGCCACCTCCCGCAAGCTCTCCCTCGCCCTTCGGGAGAGGGCCGGGGTGAGGGAAGCCGGCAGATGCGAAACCTTCACCCAATAAGGCAAAAAAATAGGGGTGGACGTTGCCCACCCCGCGGTTTGTTGCTGAAATGTAAGAGTTTATCCTGGGCGTGGCTTCCCTCACCCCCGCCCCTCTCCCGGGGGGCGAGGGGAGAAAAGACATCCTCTCAGATGACTCCTAATTCCTTCCCTATCCTGGTAAATACCGCTAACCCCGTGTCGAGGTCCTCCCGCGTGTGCGCGGCGCTGATCATCACCCTTATGCGCGCCTTTCCTTGCGGCACGGTCGGGAAGCCGATCGGCATCGCGAAGATGCCCGGTTCCGACTCGAACAGCATCCGCGAGAACCGCTGCGCCAGCGAAGCTTCGCCCAGCATGATGGGCGTAATGGGAGTGACGCTGGAGCCAGTGTCGAAGCCGGCCTTATTCATCCCCTCCTTGAAGTAGCGGGTATTCTCCCAGAGTTTGTCCACCAGTTCCGTGCTCTCTTCCAGCAGGTCCACTGCCGCCAGGCAGGCCGCCGTGTCGGCCGCGGTCACCGCGCTCGAGAACAGGAAGGGACGCGCCTTCTGCCTGATCCAGTCGATCACCAGTTTTTTGCCGGCGATGACACCCCCCATCACCCCGAACGCCTTGGAGAGGGTGCCGATCTCCAGGTCGAATTTCCCGTTCAGGCCGAAGTGATCGACGATGCCGCGTCCTCCACGCCCGACCACCCCTTCGCCATGAGCGTCGTCCACCATGGTCATGATGCCGTGGCGCTCGCATAGCTCATAGAGCCTATCGAGGGGAGCCATGTCGCCGTCCATAGAGAAGACCCCGTCGGAGACCAGCAGGGCGCGGCGAAACTGGCCCAGGTTCTCCCTGATCACCCGCTCGCAGTCGGTCGTGTCGCAGTGCTCGTAGACCGCCACCTTTGCCGATGAGAGCCTGCAGCCGTCGATGATGCTGGCATGGTTGAGCCGGTCGGTGAACACCACATCCCCCTTGCCGACCATGGAAGGGATGGCCGCCTGGTTGGCGCAGAAACCGGATTGGACGTAGAGGGCGTCTTCCACTCCCTTGAACGCCGCCAGGCGCGCTTCCAGCTGCCGGTGGAGTTCCAGCGTCCCGGCAATGCTGCGGACCGCAGCCGGACCCACACCCCACTTCTCGATGGCGTTTTGGGCCGCCAGCTTGAGCCGGGGGTGGTTGGCAAGCCCCAGGTAATTGTTGGTGCAGAAGTTGAGCACCTTTTTGCCATCCACCGTCATCCAGGCCCCACAGGCCGACCCGATGGTGCGGATAGTCGTTCTCAGCCCCTGCTCCTGCAGGGAGTTCATTTCATCCCTGATCCAGTCGAACTTGTCGGCCATGGCCTCACTCCCAAACCCTTTGGTTATTATCGCCTCCTTTCCACTCTCCCTCTCCCTCCGGGAGAGGGTTGGGGTGAGGGAAGCCGGCGTAGCGAAAACATCCTTCCTAATGGCACTGCCAAACCGAAAAGCCGTTCACCCTGAGCCTGTCGAAGGGGGCGTGCCACTGATACGGCTGTTGAAGCTTCCCTCACCCCCGCCCCCCTTCGGCGGACGAGCCCGGAGGGCGAGGGGAGATAGCGGCGGCTATTCCTCCACCCAATTGAGGATCACTTTCCCGGCGTTGCCCGACCCCATCACGCTGAAGCCGTCCTCGAACTGGGTGTAGTGCATGCGGTGGGTGATGATTGGGGTAAGGTCCAGCCCGATCTTGATCAGCGACTGCATGTGGTACCAGGTCTCGTACATCTCCCTGCCGTAGATCCCCCTGATGGTCAGCATGTTGAAGATCACCTTGTTCCAGTCGATGGCGAGTTCCTCCGAAGGGATTCCCAGCATGGCGATCTTCCCGCCGTGGCACATGTTGTCGAGCATGTCCCTGAAAGCGTCCCCGTTTCCCGACATCTCCAGCCCGACGTCGAACCCCTCCTTCATGCCGAGCTCCTGCCGCACCTGTGCCAGGCTCTTTTCCCGCACGTCGACCGCGAGGGTGGCACCCATCGTTTTCGCCAGTTCCAGCCGGTACGGGTTCCTGTCCGTGGTCACCACGTAGCGGGCCCCGGCGTGCCGTGCGATAGCGGTGGCCATGATGCCGATCGGGCCGGCCCCGGTGATCAAGACGTCCTCGCCCAGGGTCGGGAAGGCCAACGCGGTGTGGGTCGCGTTGCCGAAGGGGTCGAACAGGCAGAGGATGTCCATGGGGATGTTGGGATCTGCGTGCCAGACGTTGGTGACCGGTATGCAGATGTACTCGGCGAAGGCGCCCGCGCGGTTGACCCCGACACCGTTGGTGTCCTTGCAGAGATGGCGCCGCCCCGCCAGGCAGTTCCGGCACCTGCCGCAGACGATGTGCCCCTCGCCGGAGACCACGTCACCGATGTTCAGGTCGAAGACGTTGCTTCCCATGGCGACCACGCGGCCGACGAACTCGTGTCCGATTACCATCGGCACCGGGATGGTCCTCTGTGCCCACTCGTTCCAGTCCCAGATGTGGATGTCCGTGCCGCAGATGGCGGTCTTGTGCACCTTGATCAGCACGTCGTTGATGCCAACCTCAGGCACCGGCACCTCGTCCAGCCAGAGACCCGGTTTCGCATATTTCTTGACCAAAGCCTTCATCATTTTCGGCATTGAGATCGGCTCCTTTCAGAAAAAGTGATATCGGTGGTCGACCTGCATAGGGTTCCCGGGGACTGGCTCCGAAGGTGCCAGTCGCCCTTTTCCTAGCCAATTTCTACAAGAACTATAACAAGGATTGCCAGGTGGTGCGCGGAGAGGAGGATTTTGCTATCATGGGGTAGTATTCCATGACAGAAAGGAGGACGCTATGAGTGAAGTTGGAAGCTGCCCAAAACCTGAAGGCCACAAGGCCCATATGTGCCAGTTGAAGGCGGAGGGGAGGATCGAAGAGATCGATAAGCATTCGGCCAACCCCAAGTTCGCCTGCAACCGGTGCGGCGCGAAGGCTGACGACGAAGGCTACCTCTGCCAGCCCCGACAGCTGTGAGCTAACGGCCATCGAGACGCCAAAAAAGGCGGCCTCCCTGGCCGCCTTTTTCAGTTCTGTTTTCTATTCGGTTGTGATCCCTGGGGAGATCTCTTAGCCCCACTTCCTTCCCAGGTCATCGAGCGCGGCTTTCCTCAGGTCGTCCGGTGTCATCACCGGCTTGAAATCGATGGAAGCGTTGAAGTTGAGGAACCAGGGTTCGGCGAAGCGCGGGATGGCGGACGGGTCGTCGAAATTCACCACCATCATGGCGGTCCGGCAGCCGTCCTCCGCGGTGAAGTAGACCGCTTCGGCCCTGGCATCTTCGATGATCCGGTTGACGATCTTGCTGGCGTTCCCGCTCTTGAGGCTGTTATTGAACTCTGCCGTCGATATTTTGACTGTCATAAGCATGCGCATAACGATACCTCCCTTTGGTGTTGCGTTGCCTTTCATTCTAGGCTTTTGGATACCTGAGTCAACGATTTAGTCCCCACCCGGGCCAGCAAACTGAAGCTGCAATAAAAGTGGAAGACATTAATTGTGTTAAGCTTTCTGTTATGAAGTTCGAGGGCAAGCCAGCAGTAATAGAATACAGAGTACTGCGAGAGAAAAGTGGGAGGAGATTCATGGATCTGCGCAAGACACACAGTACCATCCTCAACGAGGGAGATCCCGAAAAGAAACGAGCTGAGATATTAGAGTATTTTCACGCCACCTATGACATAGATGAGAAGCTCTATGAGACCCTCAGTGAGGAAGCATCGTTTTACCTGAGGGCCGACCGGCTGCGGCATCCGCTCATCTTCTACCTCGGCCACACGGCGTCCTTCTTCATAAACAAGCTGATCATCGGCCGGGTGATAACCGAGCGCGTCAATCCCCGCTTCGAATCCCTCTTCGCGGTCGGCGTCGACGAGATGTCCTGGGACGACCTCGATTCCGCCCACTACGACTGGCCGACCTCCGACGAGGTCCTGCAGTTCCGCCGCCGGGTCCGCACGGTGGTTGACGAGGTGATCCGCACCCTGCCGCTCAACCTCCCCATCACCTGGGACAACCCCTTCTGGGCGGTCATGATGGGGATCGAGCACGAGCGGATCCACCTGGAGACCTCCTCGGTGCTGATCCGCCAGCTGCCGCTCGACAAGGTCCGCCGCCACGAGCTGTGGGAGATCTGCCGCGAAGCCGGCGAGGCGCCGGTGAACGAGCTGATCCAGGTCCCGGGCGGGAAGGTGGTGCTGGGCAAAGACGACAGCCACCCCCTCTACGGCTGGGATAACGAGTACGGGCACCACGAGGCGACGGTGGAGACCTTCGCCGCCTCCAAGTACCTGGTCTCCAACCGCGAGTTCCTGGAGTTCGTGCAAGACGGCGGCTACCGTGAGCAAAAGTGGTGGACCGAGGAGGGGTGGAACTGGCGCAACTTCAAGCAGGCCGACTTCCCGCTCTTCTGGGTGCGCCGAGAGGAGGGGTGGGGGCTTCGGACCATGCTGGAGGTGATCGATCTCCCGTGGAACTGGCCGGTGGAGGTCAATTACCTGGAGGCGAAGGCGTTTTGCAACTGGAAAGCGGCCAAAAGCGGCAAGCCGATCCGCCTGCCGAGCGAGGACGAATGGAACCGCCTGCGCGACCTGGCCGCCATCCCGGACCCCCAGGGGTGGGACAAGGCCCCGGGCAACATCAACCTTGAATACTGGGCCTCCTCCTGCCCGGTTGACCGCTTTCAATTTGGCAGTTTTTTCGATATCCTCGGCAACGCCTGGCAGTGGACGGAGACCCCGATCTATCCCTTCCAGGGATTCAAGATCCACCCGTGGTACGACGACTTCTCGACCCCCACCTTCGACGGCAGGCATAACCTGATCAAGGGTGGCTCCTGGATCTCGACCGGCAACGAGGCGACCCGGGAAGCGCGCTACGCCTTCCGGCGCCACTTCTTCCAGCACGCAGGCTTCCGCTACGTGGAGAGCGCCACGTCGGTGGACGTGCATGAGAACCCGTACGAGACCGACGCGCTGGCCGCGCAGTATATAGATGCCCACTATGGCCCCGAGCACTTCGGCGTCCCCAACTTCGCCAAGGCCTGCGCCGACCTCTGCCTTGAAGTCACCCGCGGGCGCGCCAGGGGAAGTGCTCTCGACGTCGGCTGCGCGGTGGGTCGGGCGAGCTTCGAATTGGCTCGTGGTTTCGACCGGGTCACCGGCCTCGATTTCTCCAGCCGCTTCTTCAGGCTGGCCGCCGGCATGCAGGAGGAGGGATACCTGCGCTACGCGCTCGTCGAGGAGGGCGAGGTGCTCTCCTACCATGAGCTCGACCTCGCCGACCTGGGACTCGACGGCCTGCGGGACAAGGTCCAGTTCTACCAGGCGGACGCCTGCAACCTGCCGGACAAGTTCACCGGTTATGACCTGGTGCTGGCCGCCAACCTGCTGGACCGCATCTACTGCCCGAGGGACTTTCTGGCCGACATCCGGCGCAGGCTGAACCCCGGCGGCCTGCTGGTCATCGCCACCCCCTACAGCTGGTCCGAGGAGTACGCCAAGAAGGAGCAGTGGCTGGGCGGCTACCGCGAGGCGGGTGAGAACGTCCTCGGACTGGACGGCCTGAAGGCCGAGCTGTCGCCGCACTTCCGGATGCTGGGCGAGCCGCGCGATCTACCTTTCGTGATCCGGGAGACCCGCAGGAAGTTCCAGCACACCATCGCGGAGCTTACCGTATGGGAGCTTAAATGAAGGGAAACACCGATCTTATCTCAATTGGAGAGTAAATGACGGAAACCGACGCCACCGGACAGTACTTTAACTTCGACGAAATCATAGACCGGCGGGGCACCGCGAGCGAGAAGTGGGACAAGTACCAGGGGAGGGACATCATCCCGCTCTGGGTTGCCGATATGGACTTCCGCTCGCCGCCCGCCATCATCCAGGCCCTTCAGGAGCGGGTGAGCCACGGTGTTTTCGGCTATACACATCCCCCGGAGGGACTGAGCGAGGCGGTGCAGGACTCCCTGCTGGCGGAGTATGGCTGGCGGGTGGAAAAAGAATGGATAACGTGGCTCCCCGGCCTGGTCACCGGCCTCAACGTGAGTTGCCGGGCGGTGGGAGGACCGGACGACGAGGTGATCACCTTCACCCCGGTGTACCCCCCGTTCATGTCCGCGCCCCCGCTGTCCGGCCGAAAAGCCGTCAAGGTCCCGCTCCGGCAGCAGGAAGACCGCTGGGAGTTGGACTTGGATGCGCTGGAAGCATCTGCCACTCCGGCAACAAAGCTTCTGCTGCTGTGCAGTCCCCACAACCCTGTCGGCCGGGTCTGGACAAGGGGGGAACTCGCCGACCTTGCCGACTTTGCCGAAAGGCACGACCTGGTGATCTGCAGCGACGACATCCACGCAGGTCTGGTGCTGGATGAAAACGTCCGTCACATTCCGATCGCGACCCTCTCCGAGGAGGTCGCCCGCCGGACCATAACTCTGCTCGCACCCAGCAAGACCTTCAACATCCCCGGTCTTGGCTGCTCCTTCGCGATCATCTCCGACGATAGCCTGAGGCGCGCTTTCCGGAAGGCGATGGGGAGGATCGTGCCGCACGTGAACCTGCTGGGGTACACGGCGGCCGAGGCGGCGTACCGCCACTGCGAGGGGTGGAGAGGGGAGTTGATCGAATATCTGCGGGGAAACCGTGACCTTGTCGCCCGGGAGGTGCGCGCCATGCCGGGCCTGAGCGTGGCGCATGTCGAGGCCACCTATCTGTCCTGGATCGACGTGCGTGCCACCGGCATAGAGGATCCGGTGGCCTTCTTTGAAGAGGCGGGAGTAGGGCTTTCGGGCGGAGCCGATTTCGGCCTCCCCGGCTTCGTCAGGCTGAACTTCGGCTGTCCCCGGCCGCTGCTTGAGGAAGCGTTACGGCGGATGCGAAAGGCTCTAACCCCATCCTCACCCTGTCCCTCCCCTTGAAGGGGAGGGACGTAGAGGGGGACACTCACCGAAAAAATGAGGGGACTGGCTCCGAAGGTGCCAGTCCCCTTATGTTCAGATCAGGATCAGGTTTTTCAGTTAGCTGTTATCCCTTTCATCCTGTTCATCCCTGTTACTAAAGCCTTTGCTTCGTTTTAGCCTTAGCCGTTTCCCCTCCATCCCCTTCATCCCTGTTGAAAAAGCCTTTGCCTCTACCCGAAGATCCTGTTCTCCTGTTCGCAAACCCGGATGAAGGTCGTTCGCTTAGTCAATTCCTTGAGCGCCGAGGCGCCCACGTAGGTGCAGGCTGAGCGCACGCCCCCCAGGATTTCCCTCACCGTATCCTCGATGGGCCCACGGTAGGGGACCTCCACCGTTTTACCCTCGGAAGCCCGGTAGGGCGCCACCCCCCCGGCATGCTTTTCCATCGCGGTAACCGAGCTCATCCCGTAGAAGAGCTTGAACTGCCTCCCCGCCCGCTCCAGAAGCTGCCCACCGCACTCGTCATGCCCGGCGAACATCCCACCGAGCATCACGAAATCGGCGCCTCCCCCGAATGCCTTGGCCACGTCGCCCGGACAGGTGCAGCCGCCATCGGAGATGATCCTCCCGCCCAGCCCGTGTGCCGCGTCAGCGCACTCGATCACCGCCGAAAGCTGCGGGTAGCCCACCCCCGACTTCACCCGGGTGGTGCAGACCGAGCCCGGCCCGATCCCGACCTTGACCACGTCGGCACCGGACAGGATCAACTCCTCCACCATTTCCCCCGTTACCACGTTGCCGGCCACGATGCTCTTGGTTGGGAAGGCTTCACGAACCTTCCTCACGTAATCCACGAAGCTCTCGGAGTAGCCGTTGGCGACATCGATGCATATGAAGTGAAGCTGGGGATGCTTGCTAATGATCTTGCACAGCTTTTCGAAGTCGGCGGGGGAGGTGCCGGTGCTGACCATGATGCGGGGATAGATGGCGTCGGACTTGCCATTCAGATAGGCGTCCCAATCGTCCGGAGAGTAGTGCTTGTGGAGAGCTGTCAGCATCTGGTGGCTGGCGAGCACCTCGGCAACTTCAAAAGTACCGGTGGTGTCCATGTTGGCGGCGATGATGGGAACGCCGCTCCACTCCAGCTTGCTGTGCAGGAACTTGAAGGTCCTCTGCAGGTCCACCTGCGAGCGGCTTTTCAAATTCGACCTCTTCGGCCTGATCAGCACATCGGAGAACCCTAGCTTGAGATCTGTTTCCACGAACATGAGGACCTCCTCTCAGCGGGGCCAATTAAAAGGGTATCCCCAAAGCTCGGCCTGTACAAGTGAGATGTGAGGTCCCAGGCAGACGAGGGGGACTGGTACCTATGGAGCCGGCCCCCGGTAGAATGGTATCCTTTGCGCGTGAGGGGCCGCTGTGCTAGAGTGCCGGCCGGGGGTGACACATGCACGAGCAGGACCGGCTGCGTCGCAAGCGCTGGATGATCTTCGTCATCCTCGCCCTTGCCTACATCCTGGTTTATTTCTACCGCGTCTCGTTGGCAGTGGTGGCGGCGGACGTCTCCAGGGACCTGCGCCTTTCGCCGGCCCAACTCGGCTCTCTTTCCAGCATCCTCTTCTACGTCTATGCCGCCGCGCAGATCCCGCTCGGGCCGATGATCGACCGGCTGGGGAGCCGGGTGGTGATCAGCGGATGCGGCGTGCTCACCGCCATCGGAGGCATTGTCTTCTCCCAGGCGGGAAGCTTGGGCACCGCCATGGCCGGCCGTGTCCTGATCGGCATCGGTACCGCCTCCGTGTTGATGGCGTCGCTTGCCATCTTCAGCCACTGGTTCACCAAGCAGGAGTTCGGCAGGCTGTCCGGCTTCATGGTGGCGGTGGGGAACCTGGGAAACCTGGCGGGGACGGCGCCCCTTGCCCTGGCGGTAGCGCTGGTGGGATGGCGGAATTCTTTCCTGGGGATCGGGATATGGCAGGCGGTGGTTACCGTGCTGGTGTTCTGGCTGGTGAGGGACCGGCCGCCTCATGACCCGGCGGTGCACGGTGGGCACCCGGCGCCGATGGGGATGGTGGAGGCGTGGAAGCAGATCTTCGGCAACCGCGACTTCTGGCTTTTGAGTGCCGCCGCCTTTGCCTGGTACGGCAACTACCTGGCGGTGCAGGGGCTGTGGGGCGGTCCCTACCTGATGGAGGTGCTGAAGTTGAGCCGGGTGCAGACCGGGAGGATGCTGATGTGCACCTCGCTCGGCTTCATTGTGGGGAGCCTCTTCACCGACAGCATCGCCCGGAAGGTCCTGCACTCCTACAAGAAAACCCTGCTCTTCGGGCTGGTGGGTCTGTTGGTCCTGATGGCCGCCTTCCTTGGCCTGGCGGAGATGCTCCCCCTCCCGGTGCTGGCGGCGCTCTTCTTCATGCTGGGGCTGGCGGTTTCCAGCGGGGTGATGATCTACCCGATCATCCGCTCCATGTTCCCGGTGCGCATCGTGGGGACCGGGCTTACCTCGCTGAACTTCTTCGTGTTGATGGGAGCCGCTTCCATGCAGCAGATCATGGGGGTGGTGATAGGATCCTTCAAGAAGATGACGCCGGCCTTACCGGCAGAGGCGTTCCACGCCGCGTTCCTGTTTCCCATCGCCACCCTTGCGGTCGCCATCGGTCTCTTCGCCTTCGCCAACGACTACTGGGAAAAGTGATCCGTAGGCCATTTTTACCCTCGCCCCTTCAGGGGCGTGTCCGCCGTAGCCGATATGGCGAAGGGGGGAGAGGGTGCCTGAAGGGCGGGTGAGGGAGGGATTAAAGCAGTTCTTTCACCGCCTCCCGGAAGGCGTCCAGCGTCTTCGCCCTGGTCAGCTTCTTCAGCTCGCGCTCGAGCTCATGGTCCACCACGTTCGATACCACTCCCTTAACCTTCCCCAGCACCTGGGCGTCGCCGCAGAATAGCTTGCAGTAGCGGGGCAACAGATCGGAGAGATAGCGGTAGAGCATGGCTTTCCTCTCGGCCAGTTCTGGCTCCGCGTCGGCCCTCCCCCGCAACCTCTCGAACAGCATCGGCTCCCCGATCCCTCCCCTTCCCAGCATCAGCCCCGCCGCCCCCGTCTCCTTCAGGATACGCAGTCCGAAAGCGCTGCCCCTGATGTCGCCGTTGGCGATCACCGGGATAGCGGTACGTTGCACCACCTCAGCGGTGATGGCGTGGTCCGCCAGCCCGTTGTAGGCCTGGCGCACCGTGCGCGGGTGCAGCACCAGGAAGTCGACCTTGGCGGATTCGAAGAGCGGCAGCAGCGAGAAAATCTGCTGGTGGTCGTCGTACCCCGCACGCAGCTTGACCGAAAAGCTGCCGGAGATGGTCTCACGCAGCGCCGGGATGATCTCCTCGAGGAGTTCCGGCTTCTTCAGCATCCCGCCGCCAGTGAGCCCGCTGGTCATGCGGCCGTAGGGGCAGCCCATGTTCAGGTTGATGTGCACAGCCCCCGCCTTCTGGGCGGTCTGGGCCGCGGCCACCAGGGCGTCGCGCCCGTGACCGATCAGCTGCACGATGAGCGGCACGCCGTTCTCCTCCGGGCTAATCTCCCGCAGGTCGGAGGGCATCAGGCGCTTCCTCTCGGAGGAGGCATTCACCCGCATGAACTCCGTGCAGACCGAGTCGGGCCTGACCCAGTCGATGAACAGCGAGCGCAGCGCGCGGTTGGTGAGCCCCTGCATGGGCGCCAGCATGAGCGGCGTCACCCCGGGAAGCCAGGGGAGCTTAGAGCCGGCGGAAAAACCGGCGGTGGGCAAATTTGTATCCATGGTCGTCATAGTCACTTTGCTAACAGGAAAGTCTTACATCAATACTTCCCTCGCCCCTTTATCCCGCCCTCC
>NZ_DATFBA010000043.1:0-6506 GCF_035254065.1 Geomonas sp. | reverse complement strand
GGAAGGGAGAAAACGGGGACCTTTCCTTTCACGCCGAAGGCGGTGCCGCCGCCAGGCCGGATAGCGACCTTCCAGAAACGTTCTTCCACCCCGAGCGTCGCCAGCGTCTCCCGTACAAGGTCCCTATCACCTGCGGAGACGCCCGCCGAGGTGATCAGCACGTCCGCCTGCAACCCCTCCGAGAGCAGCGCCCGATGGCTCTCGCTGTTGTCCCTGGCGATCCCCACCAGGACCGGCTTCGCCCCGCAGAGCTGGACGGCTGCAGCCAGCGAGAAACTGTTGCTGTTGAAAATCTCGTTTCCTTTCGGGGCGGTCCCCAGTTCAACCAGTTCGTCACCGGTGGAGACAATGGCAACGCGCGGCTTACGGTACACCGGGACCATGGCACGGCCAAAGGAGGCCAGCAGGCCGATCTCTTGCGGTCCCAGGAGAGCACCTTTGCCTATGATCCTCTCGCCCGCCGCAACCTCCGATCCCTTGCTGCGGATGTGGGCACCACTTTGGACAGTGTTTCGCAAGGTGACGGTGCCCATTTCCCAAGTTTGACCCGGCGTGGGCTTCGCCCCGTGTGGAGCGTCGGTCTCCTCCAGCGGGATGACTGCGTCCGCATCCGGGGGGATGGGGGCGCCGGTCATTATTCTCGCGGCGCAGCCCGCAGCAACTGGGCCGTGCGGGAGACTGCCGGCGGGGATGTAATCGGTAACCGACAGGGTGACGTCCGGGGCGCAGTCGGCACTTCTCACCGCGAATCCATCCATCGCTGACTTGTCCAGCCGCGGCAGGTCCCAGGGCGCCAGGAAGTCCGCAGCGATGACCCTTCCGGCCGCATCGAGCAGTTGCACTCGTTCGACGCCTGCCGGCTCCACGCTCTGCAGGATGGCTTCTCTGGCTTGCTCGAAACTCGTCATCTGGCTCCGCCTGGCTTGTTGGGTGATGGTTCGTGAGCAGGTGGTTGTAGTGATTTCACTGGGGCGGCTATCTCCTATTGCCATAGCACAATTCGCCGTGAATAAACAATGATTTTGGCTTTATCCCATCCTTGGACCTGAAGAGAACGTGGCACGGCGTTGTGCGGTAACTGCATGAATGGCTGGCATTTTTGTCGGATCCCGAGCGCACTGGCGAGTATAAAAGTATACGGCACGGTAGCTCCATCTCTTGTTACAGCAGTAGGGCGGCAGGGGCGGCCCCGTGTTACCGCCTGTAACTTCAGGATAAGGTGACCGGGGTAGGGCGCCCCTCCGGAGGCCTACCGCCTGCCGGAAGCCTCCAATGAGAGGAACTCGTTGCCTCTAGCGCTAAAACGATGTATTTTGTCCTGATCCGGCAATGATAGCCAGCTCAAAAGAGGAGAAACTGATGAAGGGAAAGGTTTTGGCCGTAAATATAAGTCTGAACAAAGGGGAGCGGAAGACACCGGTTCCCTCGGTTACCCTGCGTGAGAATCACGGCATCGAAGGGGATGCGCACGCGGGAGATTGGCATCGCCAGGTCAGCCTGCTGGCCATGGAGAGTATCGACAAGATGAAGGCGCTGGGGTTGGACGTCAACGAAGGTGACTTCGCCGAAAACGTCACCACCCAGGGGGTTGACTTGGTCAGCCTGCCGATCGGTACCAGGATGACCATTGGCGAGACTCTCCTGGAGGTTACCCAGATCGGCAAGGAGTGCCATACCCGGTGCGCCATCTTTTACCAGGCCGGGGACTGCGTGATGCCCAAGGAAGGGATCTTCGCCAAGGTCATCACCGGTGGGGTGATCCGGCCCGGCGACGAGATCGAGGTGCTCGCCTGACCTGTCATCTCGCGTCTGCTTGCAACAATGATGGCTCTGGAAGGTAAGAGAGGAGGATAGATGCAAACTGTGCTCATCACCGGCGCCTCGTCCGGTTTCGGCGCCGCCTGCGCGCGCGCCTTCGCAAAACTTGGCTGGAGGCTCGTGCTGACCGCCCGACGTAAGGGGGTGCTTGACGAACTGGAACGGGAACTGGCCCCGCTGGCGCCGGTACACGTGCTGGCGCTCGACGTGCGGGACCGGGCGGCGGTAGAGGCCACCTTGTCCTCGCTGCCGTCCGAGTTCTCGGAGGTGGACCTGCTGGTCAACAGCGCCGGCCTCGCGCTGGGTCTGGAACCTGCGCATAAGGCATCGCTGGACGATTGGGATACCATGGTCGACACCAACATCAAAGGTGTCATGTACTGCACCCGTGCACTGCTGCCGGGAATGGTGGCCCGCAACCGGGGGCACATCGTCAACATAGGTTCGGTGGCCGGCAGTTGGCCCTATCCGGGCGGCAACGTGTACGGCGGCACCAAGGCCTTTGTCCAGCAGTTCTCCCGGAACCTGCGGGCCGATCTGCTGGGGACGGCGGTCCGGGTCACCAACATCGAACCGGGGATGGCAGAGACGGAATTCTCCAAGGTGCGCTTCAAGGGTAACGAGGAGCAGGCCCAGCGTGTTTATACGGGGACCGAGCCCCTGGTGGCGCAGGATATCGCCGACATCGTGGTGTGGGTCTCCACGCTTCCCTCCCGCGTCAACATCAACAGCATCGAGGTGATGTCCGTCTCCCAATCCTGGGCGCCGCTCGCGGTGCACCGGGAGAAGTAACCCACCCTGAACAGGCCCCTCCGGGCCTCCAATGAAAAGGCCCCCTCCGCAAGAGGGGGCCTTTTTTGTTAGCGGCTTCGGTCAGCCTTTACCGGTGAGAGGAGGAGCGGCCGCCGCCGTGCGAGGATTTGCCTTGGCCACTTTGTCCGCTACTTTTTGACTGGCTTTGGCTCTGGCTCTGGCTGCGGCTCTGGCTCTGACCCTGGCCCTGCCGGGTTTTGGATTCAGAATACTCAGGCTCGAAGTTTTTCATGACATCGGCCATGCTGCTGTATTCGCGCTCGGGCATCTTCTGGATTTCGTCGATCACGACTTTTTCAGCATGGAGGTGTTGTGCATGTTTAAGGATGTCCTGTTTATCTGCGGGGAAATCGATCCCTTTCAGATTTTTTGTTAAATTGGCCGGAGAAGCGCCAGTTCCACGTGTTGCCATAAGATCCTCCTTTTACAGCTTGTACTGACTTACTACTCCTAGGAGCGATTATATTATTTCGAATAATTTGCAGCAATTGAAAAGAACCAGCCAAAAAACTATCGACGTTCTACCTTTGCCGAGGAAATTTGGTAGATGAAAATCATTAGTACAAGACGGCAGCCATGCTAATAAGAGCCGTCTTCATTATATTGTGATGTCTTAGCGGTTAATTCTTATCTGATGATAGTGATTACTGCCATGATGCCGGCTCCGATCATGAACCAGGTAACGTAGTCGCCGATGTAGCCGCTGTGGATAGCGCGAAGCCACGAAAGAACCGGCTTGACCAACCCCTTCAGCGACTTCACCATTTTGGTCGGAAGCGGGGTGCGGAACAGGAAGAGGGCAGCCACCGCCAGTGCCAGGACAGCGGCCTCCGCGCCGCCTTTCCACTCGATGTGCGGGGCGGTGGCCGGTAACGGATGGATCGCGATTCCTTTCAGTACCGTTGCTCGATAACCGGCACCGTCGGTGAAGCGGAGCGCCGCCTCAGTTGCCAAGCCAGCCGCCCGGGGAATGGCGCCGACCGCAACTCCACCACAGGCCAGCAGCAGGAAAGGAAGCCACATCATCAAAGGGGTGCGGCCACTCTCAGCGGTAGTTTCCGGAGGTTCCCGATCCCCGGAGGTCGGCGCTGAGTCGGAGATGAAGTTCGACGTACCTAATCCGAAGAAGACGGAGGCACCGGCTCGCAGCACGGCCCCCCCGGTCACTGCCGAGCAGACCAGGAAGATGGAAGATAGGGATCCGTAGCCCAGGGCGAGAGCGCTTTTTTCAATGATCCCTTTGCCCGCTCCGGTGCCGAAGGGGGGCATCCCGGCCAGGGCCAGCCCGCTCAGGCAGAAGAGCACGCCGATGAAGCGCAGGGTGCAGCACTTGCCGCGCAGCCTCTCCTCGTCGATAGAGCTGAAATGGTAGAGGATAATGCCGGTGCCGATGAAGAGGCCTCCCTTGATCATGCCGTGGGCGACGATGTAGAGCAGGACCCCTCCCAGCGAGCTGCTGTCCAGCAGCGCGATGCCTGCCAGCATCATGCCGCTGTGGCTGACCGTGGAATAGGCCAGCAGCCGTTTCATGTGGCGCTGCATGCAGGCCAGCACGGCGCCCGTTATGGCGGTCGCCAGCCCGATGCTGACGAAGAGATCCCGCAACGGTAGGAACTGCAGCGAGCTGCTGAGGACGCTCCAGTAGATGCGGGCCACGGCATAGAGCCCCAGTTCCACCATGATGCCGGAGAAGAGCATGGAGGCCGGGGTCGGTGCCACGGCGTGGGCGTCGGGAAGCCAGAAGTGGAAGGGGACGATGGCGGCCTTGACCAGGAACCCGATGGCCAACAGCAAGAAGGCCACCACCAGGGTACGGTCGGCCCCGTGCAGCTCCAGAAAGTTACCGGCCCAGGCCAGGTTCAGCCCGCCGGTGCGACCGTAAATGAGTCCGATGCCGAACAGCACCAGGAAGGCGCCGATGCTGTTCATGACCGAGAAGTTGAGGGCGCCCTCCAGGGGGCCGGTGTCCTCGATCTTGTATCCGGTCAGCGCATAGGCGGCGACCCCCATCAGTTCGAAGAAGACGAACATGTTGAAGAGATCGCCAGTTAGGGTGAACCCTTCCATGGAGGCGAGGAAGAGGAGCATGAGGCTGTGGTAGAAGGTGCCGATGGCCCGGAAGTAGTGCCAGGAGAAGAGGAGCCCCATGACGGTGAGCAGGGCGGCCAGCGCGGCAAGCGCGGCGCCGGCCGGGTCGATCACGAAGGCGATGCCGATCGGGAAGCCGCCCATGGGTGACCAGCCGCCGAACCAGTAGACGATGGTCTCGGTGAGGGAAGCCTCGAAAAGCACCAAGTCGATGCACAACACGACCAGGGCGGTGGCGACGGAGAGGAAATCGAGCAGCCGGTGGTTGCCCGGGATCTTCTCCAGCGCGACCAGGATGGCTGCCATCACCAGCGGTATCACCACGGGAAGCGGAGGCATTTCCACGGTCAGCCTCGCATGGGGGGGGCCCTTCTCGGGTCCAGGGTGCCGCTACGCTTGTGGGCCTGCAGCGCGAAGATCAGGATGAGGGCGGAAACGGTGGCGCCGACCACGATATCGGTCAGCGCCAGCGACTGGACGACCGGATCCACCAATTGCGCACCCTTGGGGATCTCGTCCAGGATGGGCGCGGTCCCCTGCCGGCGGAAACCGATGGAGAGGAGGAAGACATAGGTGGAGGATTGGGCCACGAAGAGGCAGCTGACCAGGTGGATGACGTTCCTGCTGGTGGCGATGCCGTAGAGCCCGGCCAGGAAAAGCCAGGCGGCGACCAGGAAGGGGAGCAGGTTCACGGGGACCTCCTCTTGCGGATGACCAGTACCTGCCGCAGGAAGGCGGAGATCAGTAGGAGGAAACCGGCCGCCACCTCCAACCCCACCGAGCAGTTGTCCAGCGGCAGAAACCCGCTGGAAAGGAGTTCGCCGGCCTTGCCGAGCGGCATCACGTTCAGCATGTAGGGATGATGACGCAGCATGGGGATGACCCCGAGGAGGGCGAAGGCCGCGGCCCCGGTCACCTTGAAAAGGGTGACGACATGTCCTTCCATAAATTCGAGGAGGTCACGGTATTCACCGCTCAGGTATACGAAGTAGAAGGCGGTCGCCAGCAGGACCCCACCCTGGAAGCCGCCTCCCGGGGAAAGGTGACCGTGCAGCACCACGTAGATGCCGAGCAGCAGGGTGAACGGAAACATCACCACCCCACAGCCGATTACCGCAGGACCGGGAGCGGGGAGTGAGCGGTCGGAGGCCCGGTCGGTTGGCTTGGTGATCTCCTCGCTCTCCTGGTGGCGCATGAGGAGGATGGCTCCCGCCACGGCGGCGAAGAGGATGAATTCCTCGCAGACGGTATCGAAACCGCGGTAATCGAAAGTCACCGCGGCCACCCCCTGCTGGGTCTGCCGCAACGGCAAAACCGTTTGCATGACCAGATCGCCATAGGGGCCGCGGTAGTTGCCGAAATTGGGGAGGCCAGCCATGGCGGCGACGAAGACCACCCCGAAGAGGAGGGCGGAGACCAGGTAGAGGAAGATGCGCAGTTTCTGCCTCATTTCGCCCCCTTGGCGGAGGTCTTGGCCACCGTCAACACCACCATGAGAGGGAAGGCAACCGCGCCCACCACGATTTCCGAGAGCGCCACGTCGGGCGCTTGGAGCACGGTGAACAGAATGCTCAGCTGCAACCCGAAGAAGCTCCCCACCATCGATTGCAAGAGCGGATTGCGGGTGGCGACCACCCCGGTACCGGCTGCAGCCACCAGCAGAAAGGAAAGGACCTGGAGAGCGTTCATGAACCCTGCTCCTCTTGAGGAGGGCGATCGGGAGGGGGTGAAGAAGTGGCGGGTCCCTTTTCCCGGAGCTGCAACTCACGCAGGTAATTAGCCCTGGC
>NZ_DATFBA010000042.1:0-11575 GCF_035254065.1 Geomonas sp. | reverse complement strand
GGGAGGGTTACTTTTGACCATGCACGCAACAGACACACAGGAACTCTTTGAAATCGTTGTAGAAGAAAGCGGGCTGCCGCGCAAGGGCGTGCTCGCCACGGTGGCTCTTTTGAACGAGGGGGGCACGGTTCCCTTCATCGCCCGCTACCGCAAGGAGCAGACCGGCGAACTGGACGAGGTGCAGATCCGCGAGATCGAGGACCTGCTCACCTACCACCGGGAACTGGCGGAGCGCAAGCTCACCGTGCTGAAAAGCATCGACGAGCAGGGAAAGCTGACCGACGAACTGCGGGCGAAGATCGACACCTGCCGCAAGAAGACGGAGCTTGAAGACCTCTACCTCCCCTACAAGCCCAAACGCAGGACCAAGGCGACCATCGCGCGCGAGCGCGGGCTGGAGCCGCTCGCGGAACTGATCGCCGCCCAGGAGCTCACCGCTGGGTCACCGGCGGATCTGGCCGCATCTTTCGTCAATGACGAGCTGGGGGTCCCGGACGCGGAAGCGGCGCTGGAAGGTGCCGGACACATCCTGGCCGAGAGGCTCAGCGAGGACGCCGACCTGCGCGGCATGGTGCGCGAGCTTACCCGCGAACAGGGGATCTTCGCCTCCAAGCTGGCGGCCGAAGGGGGCGATGCCGCCGGCAAATACCAGATGTACTACGACTACCAGGAGCCGATGAAGTCCATGCCTTCACACCGCATGCTGGCCATGCGGCGCGGCGAGAAGGAGTCGGTGCTCCGCCTCACCCTGCTGGCTCCTGAGCAGGAGATCATCGACCGCACGAGGCTCAGGGTCATCAAGCGGGACAGCATCTTCAGGGAGACCCTGCACACGGTGATCGCCGATGCCTATAACCGGCTGATCGCCCCCTCCATCGAGGTGGAGCTAAGGCTGGAGGCGAAGACGCGCGCGGACGAAGCGGCCATCGCGGTGTTCGCCCAGAACCTGCGCAACCTGTTGCTCCTCCCCCCGGCCGGCGCCAGACGCGTGCTGGGGATCGACCCGGGGCTCAGGACCGGCTGCAAGCTGGCAGCGCTCAGCGAGACCGGGCGCTTCCTGGAACAGACCACCATCTACCCGCATACCGGCGGCGCCAAGGCGGAGGCGGCCGGCGGCGAACTGGTCAAGCTGGTGGAGCGGCACGACTGCCGCCTGATCGCCATCGGCAACGGCACCGGCGGTCGCGAGACGGAGATCTTCGTGCGCGAGGCGCTCAAGAAGGCGGGGGTAAGAGCGGAGACGGTGATGGTGAACGAGGCCGGGGCCAGCATCTACTCTGCTTCGGAGATCGCCCGGGAGGAGTTCCCGGAGCTCGACCTCACCATCCGGGGCGCCATCTCCATCGGCCGCCGTTTGCAGGACCCGCTGGCCGAACTGGTGAAGATCGATCCCAAGAGCATCGGAGTCGGCCAGTACCAGCACGACGTGAACCAGGCCCTGCTGAAGAAGGCGCTGGACGCGGTGGTGGAATCGTGCGTCAACTTCGTGGGGGTAGACCTGAACAGCGCCTCCTGGGCCCTGCTCTCCTACGTGGCGGGCATCTCCGAGAACCAGGGGCGCGCCATCGTGCGCCACCGGGACGAAAACGGCGCCTTCAAGACCCGCCAGGAGCTGCTCAAGGTGGCCCGCTTCGGCCCCAAGGCCTTCGAACAGGCAGCCGGTTTTCTGAGAATCAGGGGGGGCGACAACCCGCTCGACAATACCGCGGTGCATCCGGAGAAGTACGACGTGGTCGAGAAGATGGCCGCGGACCTGAAGGTGAGCGTGTCGCAGCTGGTCGCGGAGCCCGGGCTCTCCGCCGGCATCAGGATCGAGCGCTACGTGACCGACGAGGTGGGGCTGCCGACCTTGCGGGACATCCTTGCCGAGCTGAAGAAGCCGGGGCGCGACCCGCGCGAGCAGTTCCAGAGTGCCAGCTTCCGCGAAGATGTCTCCACCATCGAGGATCTCAAGGAGGGGATGATCCTGCAGGGGGTGGTGACCAACGTGGCGGCCTTTGGCGCCTTCGTGGACATCGGCGTCCACCAGGACGGACTGGTGCACGTGAGCCAGCTCTCCCACCGCTACATCAAGGACCCCAACGAGGCGGTTAAGGTCGGGCAGATCGTCAAGGTGAAGGTGCTCTCGGCGGATGCGGAGCGCAAGAGGATCTCGCTCTCCATCAAGCAGGCGGAGCCGGAAAAAGCGGCACCCAGGCCGGCTACGAAGGAAAAACCGAAGGATGCGGTGAGCGAGAAGTCCGGCTGGGAAAGGGCCGGGTTTAGGGTGAAGAAGTAAACTCGGAGGGTCCCCTCTTCCGAAGGGAGGGTCAGGGAGGGGGGCTGCGGTTGGCGTCGGCGGGTGGAGTCAGCAGCAAAAAAGGCAAATCCCCCTGTCCCCCCTTTATCAAGGGGGGGACGTGATGGGGGAGATCATCTATTCCGGAAAAATCCTCCTGCGTTCCCTCCCCTTCAAGGGGAGGGACAGGAGCTTGCCCGCCGCAGCCTCAGGCGGCGCAGAAAATCCTACGCCGTGCGCAGCAGTTTGCGACCGGCCTTGAAGACTACTTCTATCTTGCCTGCCTGGATGGCGGCGACCAGGCCGATGCCGAAGGTGGGATGGGTCAGCAGGGTGTTGACCCGATACTTCCCGTCCATGCTGTAGGAAACCGCCTGGTCAGGATCGTACGGACGGATCACCTCCTCCCAGAGCTCCTCGTTGGAAATGGCTGGCGCCTTGGCAGCCCTGCTGCTCGCTGCCCTGGGGGCCCTTTCAACCTTGGCAGCCTTGGGTGCGGCGACCTTCGCTTCCTTGGCAGGACGATGATTGTGCTCGCTGCCGCAGGTGTTGCACTTCACTCTCACTACCTGCCCCGCCACCATGGCTACCACCGTATGGTTCAACAGTGCCTTGCAACGCGTGCACTGCGAATCGACCGTGTCTCCTGCCGCTACTGCTCTTCTCTCCATTAGACCTCCCTGACTTGTATGAAACAAAAAGGGTTTAACCTCTGCGGCTAAACCCTTCGCTGCGCCGTGTAAAGCGGGTGCTACGACTCCCGCAAGTAAGTCACCTACCGATGTTTTCTTCTTTAAATGTGTAGCGATGTGTTGTTGAAATATAAGGGATTTAGCACGAAGATGCAAGGGAAAAGAGCCCTTGCAGGAGGCGGGCCAACCGCTGCGAGGGACCTAAAACGCGGGGAGGCCGAGCCGCCGGGGCTCCCGGACCAGGAGGTGGAAGGCGATCTCCTCGGTCAACAGGCCAAAGTAGAGGCCGGCGATCACGTCGCTCAGAAAATGGTAGTTGGTGGCGAGAAGCGCGACACCGAGAACGAAGGCGAGGAGCAGGCAGAAGGTGCGGCTGCCGGGAAAAAATCGCCAGAAGCAGGCCAGTATGGTGCTGGCAACCAGCATGTGGCCGGAAGGAAACCCCTCGAAACCGCTGCTGCCGTGGAGCCAGTGAAAACCATAGAGGTCGGGCTTGCAGACCCATAGCCGGGTGTTCACCCTTCCAAACGACCACTTCAGCATATTCTTCACCAGGTAGGAGACCGGCGTGGCCCAGCTGACCAGCCTGGCGAAGGAGGTCAGGGGGTCATAGATCCCCCTTTTGATCCGGGACCAGTACAGGGTGAAGGCAATGCAGGTGACCACGACGACCAGCACCGCCAACAGGTCGGGGAGGTTGGCGGTCAAGGTGGACCAGGTCCTGTTGCCGTAAAGGTGGGTCTTCACGTAGAGGGCGACCGGAAGGTCGAGGAAGCGCTCGCACAAAAAAAGCAGCGGCGCCAGGATCAGCGTTACCGCTATCCACAGATCTCTGGTGCTGCATCGCCGATTCACCATGTCACTTAGCCTTTTAAAAATGAGATCAAGATCAGGTTGTGATTTGCCAAAGTGGCGCCTGGAAACGGGAATGCTGCGGACACTTCAAATTCGTATCACAAAATCCACCAGCCACCAAACTTAAAAAAGTCCAACACAGCAAGCTCCTGTTTTTTTGCAGGGTTTCTTAAATTGAAAAGGGGCAGCCGTGCCTCTCCCGAAGTGGACGAGGTGGATGAGGTGGACGAACTGGACGACGGGAAAAAAGAAGGGGCGGCTTTCGGGCCGCCCCTTCCGGGTTTGACAGCTGCTTGATGCTACACGACTTTCAGCCCGGCCTGTTTCCAGCCGTCGACCCCACCACCGAGAGCCTTGGCGTTTTTGAAACCCTTGCCGATGTACTGCGCCGCCAAACTGGCGGACGTGGCTTCCTTCGGTCAAGCGCAGTAGAAGACGAGTTCCTTGTCCTTGGGAAGCGTGGGCTCGACCTCCCTGAACTGCCGCAGGGAAAGTGCCTTGTCGAGGTGAAGGGCCCTGAACTTCTCGTCGTCGTCGTAGGCGCAGATCAGCAGGGCCTGTCCCGACTGCACCCGTGCCTGTGCCTCCTGTGGAGTGATACGGGGTGTGACATCCATACCTGTACCTCCTTATGCCGCTGTGGGGTTGACCGCCACTTCAGGCACAAGGATAGCACACACGAGGGGTTGTCAAGGCGCCTTAATGGAGCTTGCCACCCTCCGCCGGTTTGCTGCTGCAACTGCCGCCGCTGCAGCTGCAGCCGTGACAGTTCCCCTTCTTCTTCCAGAAGGAGTGGTAGATGATGTAGAAGGAGAAACCGAGCAGTCCGGACGCGATCAGGTAATCCGAGAATCCCATCTTACACCCCCAGTCCCAGCAGCGACCCCACCTGGTAGACCAGGCAGGCCATGCCCCAGGCCAGTGTCGTCTGGTAGACAAAAGCAACGCCGAACCACTTCCAGGAGCCGAACTCCTGGCGCATGGCGAAGGCGACCACCATGCAGGGCATGTACAGCAGCACGAAGACCATGAAGGCGTAGGCCTTGAGCGGGGTGAAGTCCTGGTGCAGCGCCGTCTTCAGGGAGGAGCGGTCCTCCTTCTCGTCGGGGGCGAGGCTGGAGATGCCGAAGGTGGAGGTCACATTGCCGATCGATTCCTTCACCGCCTTGCCGAAGGAGGAGCCGACTTCCCTGAGGTCCTCGACGAAGGGGGGGATCTTCTTCTCCTCTTCCTTCTTGGGCGCGTAGATCTCGCCCATGGTGCCGACCACGATCTCCTTGGCGATGACGCCGGTGATCAGCGAGGAGGCCGCCTGCCAGGTGCCGAAGCCCAAGGGAGCAAGGGCGGGGGCCACCACCTGCCCTGCCTTGCCGAGGTAGGAGTCCTGTTTGTGCTGCACGCCCCAGGGGAGGTTCAACAGGAACCAGACGATGATGGAGACGGCGAAGATGTAGGTACCGGCCTTGACCAGGAAGTGCTTCCCTTTCTCCCAGGTGTGCAGGCAGAGGCTGTGCAGGGACGGCATCCGGTAGGGGGGGAGCTCCATGATGAAGATGGGGGCGTCGCCGCGGAAGAGGGTCTTCTTGAAGAGCATCCCCATGGCGATGGCCAGGACGATCCCCAGGACGTAGAGCGACCAGATCACGGTACCGGAGCTGGCGGCGAAGAAGGCACCGGCGAATACCACGTAGACCGGCAGCCTGGCCCCGCAGGACATGAGCGGGATGAGCAGGGCGGTGAGCGCCTTGTCGCGCGGGTTCTCCAGGGTGCGGGTCGCGTAGATGCCGGGGACGTTGCAGCCGAAACCGAGCAGCATCGGGATGAAGGACTTGCCGTGCAGGCCGATGGAGTGCATGGCGCGGTCCATCACGAAGGCGGCGCGGGCCATGTAGCCGCTCCCCTCCAGGAAGGTGATGAAGAACATCATCAGGAAGATGACGGGGACGAAGGCGAGCACGAAGCCGACGCCGGAGATCACCCCTTCGGTGGCGAGCGAGGCGACCCAGTCGGGGGCGCCGATGGCGCTGGTGAGGGCGATGGCCCAGTGCTTGAACGGGCCCGACGCCATGTCGTTGATCCAGTCGCCGAACGGCTTGGACAGGTCGAAGGTGAGCTTGAACACCAGCCACATGGCGGCGAAGAAGATGGGGATCCCCAGGAAGCGGTTCAAGACGATGCGGTCGATCTTCTCGGTGAGCTCGGTCTGCCGGAACTCCGGCCTGGTGAGCACCTCGCGGGTGAGGCCGGTGGCCAGCCCGTAGCGGGCCTCGGCCAGGATCGACTCGATGTCCTCGCCGTGGGCGGTCTTCAGATGGTGCAGCGCGCTCTCGACGGCAGCCTGGTCGGCGTACCCGGTCTCCTCAAGGAGATGGGAGTCCTGCTCGATGAGTTTCAAAAGGAGCCAGCGCTTGGGATACTTCTGCAGCAGGTCGGCGTGGCCGCCCTTCAGCGAAGAGGAGAGCGCCTCCAGCGCGGCCTCTATGTCGACCCCGTAGTTGAGCGCGCGCGGGATCCGGCCTTGGGTATCCCGGGCGGTGGCGAGCACCGCCTGCAGGAGCTCGTCGAGACCGCTTTTCTTGATGGCAGAGGTGGGGATGGCGACCAATCCCAGCATCTCCTGCAGGGCACTAACGTCGATGGTGAAGCCCTTGGCCTGCGCCTCGTCGAAGATGTTCAGGGCGAGCACCACCGGGATGCCCAGCTCCAGGATCTGCACGGTCAGGTAGAGGTTTCTTTCCAGGTTGGTGCTGTCCACCACGTTGATGATCAGGTCGGGGCGCTCGTGCACCAGGTAGTCGCGGGCGATGATCTCCTCCTGGGTGTAGGGGGAGAGCGAGTAGGTGCCGGGGAGGTCGACCAGGTTGATCCGGTTGCCGCGGAACTCGAAGGAGGCTTCCTTCTTCTCCACGGTCACCCCGGCCCAGTTGCCCACCTGCAGCCGGCTGCCGGCGATGGCGTTGATGAGGGTGGACTTGCCGCAGTTGGGGTTACCGGCCACCGCGACGGTGATGGTCCTCTTCTCCACCGGCTGCAGGGTGACGCCGCGGACGGCTCCGCTTACTTCATTTTCCTCGATCCTTTCACAAGCTTGACTGCTCATTCCGCCACCTCTACGCCGATCGCCTCGGCCTCGCTCTTACGGAGCGAGAGGCTGTAGCTCTTGATCCGCACCTCGATCGGGTCCCCCATGGGGGCCACCTTCTCGACCTTCACCGCCTCGCCCACCAGCACGCCCATGTCTAAGAGCCGCCTCTTGAGCGGTCCCACCGACCCGATGGAGGTGATCCTCCCCTTCTGCCCAGGCTTAAGTCCCGCCAGATTCATCGCGCCACCCCTTTGATCATGATCTTCATGGCCAGGCAGCGGTCCACCGCCAGCCTCGCCTCCCCCACCTTCAAGAGCACCGGGCCGCCGGTGTTGTTGAGCATCTGGACGGTGCAGCCGACCCGCAGTCCCAGGTCCTCGACCCGGCAGTCGCAGCGCCCGCCCTCCTCCCGGGAGCCCCCGACCGCCTGCGCGGTGCGTACGGCCAGGATCTCCCCCGTCTCTCCCGCACTCAAAAGTCCCAATGGCATCATCTCTTTAGGCTCCTTTGTCGATTTTTTTGGCGGCCTTGAGTTTCGACTTCTCAAGGTTGAACTGCAGCATGGCGTAGCCGTAGTGGATGTCGCTGCTGCTGCCGGTGGCGTCCTTGAAGAAGGCGCCGGTGAAGAAGTGGTCGTACGCCAAAAGCAGCGCGAAGTTGTCGGAGATGGTGTAGGTCAGGATGAAGTCGGTCTCCAGGCCGAGGTTCTTGCTGAGGCCCGTTTCCACCGCCTCGGCCCGGAAGTAGTGGCCGGTGGCGGAGAGGTTCAGCTGCTTGCTGAAGTCGACGCCCCAGCCGAGGGTGTAGATCTGCAGGCCGCTGGCGCGGTGGCCGTTGACGTCGCCCCCGGAGAGGTCGCCGAAGACGTGCATGTCGCCCACCAGGGCGGTGTCGTTGTCGGGATTGGAGAACTGGTGCTTGGCGGAGATGCCGTCGGCCGCCGCCCGGCTGCCGGAGCCGATCGCGAAGCCGGTCCACAGCTTGTGGTGGATGCCTGCCGTCTCGAACTCGCCGGTTAAGTCGGCATGGCCGCCGTAGGCGGAGACGTCGTCGTTCTCCCCCTTGGCGGTGTCGAAGACCTGCCCGGTCTGGTAGACCGGTTCCACTTCCAGGGAGAGCGGCCCGAACTTGGCGGTGCCGCGCAGGCCGAAGCTGTTGACGATCTGCTGCGGCTGGCCGCCGGCCTTTCTGGAGTCACGGAGGAAGTACCCTTCCAGCGCCGTCCCTTCGGAGAGGGCCCAGGTGGCGTAGCTGCCGGAGACGTTCCCCTTGGTCCCGGCCCAGGGCCAGGCGTAGGCGCCGCCCAAAAGGTCGACGGTCACCGAGTCGGAGGGCTGCAGCCTGAGCCTGCCGCCGTCGAAGGTGAGCCCGTCGAAGAAGGAATCGGCGCCCAGCATGAAGGTGGAGCCGTAGACGAACTCCTGGCGGCCACCCTTCAGGGCGAACAGCTTGCTGTCGGGGAGCTTCGCCTCGACGTAGGCCTGGTACAGGCCGATGTTCCAGTCATCGCTGCCGCCGCCGGTGAAGCCGTAGGCCTGGCCCTCGACGTGCAGGTCCAGGTAATCGGTCGGATGCCAGAACCCGTAGGGCTTGATCCGGTACAGGAAGCGCCCCTCGGAGTGCTGCGGCTGATAGGCGACATCGCCGAGGTTGAAATTGCCCGCGCCCTCCCCTCTCAGAAAACCGTTGATGCCCAGCCGGTAGAGGACCTCGGCCTTCGCCTCCGGGGTCTCGACCGGCGGCGGCCCAGGCACCGACTCCAGTCCCGGCGGGCTTTCCTTGCGGGTTTCTGCAGGGACGGCGGCGCCTCCCTTGCCGTCGACATCTTCATGGGCGAAGGCCGCCCCCGCCACCGACACCGACACCGACATCGCCACTGCGATCACCACTCCTTTGAGCATCCAATCCTCCATATTCGCTAGGGGCTTTCCCTTCTTTTCGTCCGGTTACTGATTTAAATGCAGGAAGAGTCCGATTTATTCAAGTCACAGTTCAGAGAAGGATGGTCTCGGACCGGCCACGACATCGACATCCATTTTCATCTTACCGGCGCCGGAAGCCGCCTCTCCTGACGCAACCCCGTCGGGGCTAGATATTGATATTCGCTTTCAGGTGATGAGGCTGAAAAAAGGAAGGAGCAGCAAACACTGGGGGAAAATCAACGACTAACGACCTGGAGATACCAGCCCCGCACTACCGTGTGATGCGACCACTTCTGCTGATTTCACCGCCCCCAAACTGGGCGATATTGAAAATTGAATTCACTTATAGAGAAATTGTTTTTTGCTGTCAATCCCTTATTTTCGTATACCAAAAAATTTCCTTCTCCCTCCCCTTCACCTTTTGCATTGAGCGAGCATGTTGCAGAAGAGCACCCCCTGTTCGATGGCGTCCTGCAAAGCGATGTGGCTGTGGAGGGTGGGACCGAACCACTGCCTCGGCATATGCTTCTTGCTGGTGTGGTGGAACTCACGCCCCAGCATGGTCATGGCCATGGTCTTGATGTCCAGCGCCGAAAAACCGAAGGGGCTGCGGCCGGCAAAGCGGATCAGGTACCAGTAGACGAACATGAAATCGAAAGCGGCCGGATAACCGAGGAAGACCGGCCGGCCGGGCAGGCTCTCCAGCCACCCCGCGTAACGAGGGATCGCCTCGGCGGGAGGATGCGGATCCTGCCGGCAGGCCTGCCACGCCTCCGGGTGCCGCCCCCACCACTTCATGGTCTCCGGGAAACCCTCTGCGCCGGGAAGGAGCTCCAGGTTGACCGAGAAGGTGGCGAGCATGGCTCCATCGGCCCGGAAAGCAGCCGAGCCCAGGCTGAGCATCGAGTGCGGCCCCGGGATCGGCCCGTCCGCCTCGACATCGGTGCTGACGTAGATCTCCGCCATCCCCCCCCCGTTCAGCCAGTAGTGCTGCCCGGTCTGTTACAGCTATCAGCATCTTCCCGGTTTCCTGTCCCCAAGAGAGCGATCCTCTCCTCGCCCCTTTAGGGGAGAGGGTGGCCGAAGGCCGGGTGAGGGCCTCCAACCGTCCATTTTTATAGCGCTAAGGTTACTTCCGCCCCTCCCGTTGTCAAGATTGGATGCCCGCGCCTCAAGTTCTCATGAGCCTCGCCGAAAAGGGAGCTGTCCGGGGCGGGCCATGCCCGGCAGGGAGACCATCACGTGCAAAAAACAGTAACTTTCCAGAAGAAGATCCTCGGGCTGATCCTGTGCGGGACCCTGGGGGTGGCCGTCATCACCGGGGTGTTGTCGTTCAGGCAGCACACCCTCTCCTACGACCGCTTCCTCGCCAGCTACCGGCAGGCGTTGTACGCCGATTTCGACAACCAGGCCAAAAGCGAGGTAACCTCGGCGGTCAGCATGCTGGAGCAGGTCTACCAGCGCGAACTCAAGGGGGAACTCACGCCGGCCGAGTCGAGGCGGCTGGGGGCGGAACTGCTGCGCGGCATGAAGTACGGCAGCTCCGGCTACTTCTGGGCCGACACCACCGAGGGGGTGAACGTGGTACTGCTCGGCAAGCCCGTGGAGGGGACCAACCGCCTCGACCTTAAGGATGCCGCCGGCAAGTACCTCATCAGGGAGATCATCAAGGCGGGGGTGAACGGCGGCGGCTTCACCGGCTACCAGTTCCCCAAGGCTGGGGAAAGCAAGCCCCAACCCAAGCGGGGCTACTCGCTGCTCTTCAAGCCGTTCAACTGGGTGGTGGGAACCGGCAACTACCTGGACGATCTGGAAGCGATGGTGGCCAAGGCGGCAGCCGAGCAGCGGGCACGCATGCAGCGCGACCTGATGCTCTTCGCCTCCGTGCTGGTCGCGGCCATCGCCGCCATCTCGCTCGCCTCGCTCTTCTTCGCCAAGCGGCTTTTGGCGCAGATCGGCTCGGACCCGGCTGAACTCGCCGAGATCGCCGCCAGGGTCGCCCGGGGAGACCTCTCCTGCTCCTTCGACCGGAACCGGCGCGGCATCTACGGGGAGATGCGCCGCATGGTGGAGCAGCTTAAGGAGGTCATGGAGCGGGTGACAGCGAGCTCCCGCTCCATCGGCGAGGCGGCCGTGCAGTTGAACGGCAACGCCGAGCAGATGGCCGGCACCTCGCAGCAGATCGTGGAGCAGGCGGAGATGGTGGCGGTGGCCAGCGAGATGATGTCGGAAACCACCAGGGAGATCGCCCACAACTGCCGGCTGGCGGCCGACAGCTCCGAACTGGCGAACTCCACCGCCAGCGCGGGAGCCTCCGTGGTGGCGGGGACCGTGCAGGGGATGGAGCGGATCGCCGACAAGGTGCGCCAGACCGCCTCGGCCGTCTCGCTGCTGGGCGCCCGCAGCGACCAGATCGGGGAGATCGTGGCCACCATCGAGGAGATCGCGGACCAGACCAACCTGCTCGCCCTGAATGCCGCCATCGAGGCGGCCCGGGCAGGCGAGCAGGGGCGCGGTTTCGCCGTGGTGGCCGCCGAGGTGCGGAACCTCGCGCAGCGCAGCGCTTCTGCCGCCAAGGAGATCAAGACCCTGATTCAGGACAGCGTGGAGAAGGTGCAGGATGGCACCCAGCTGGTGGGCGCATCGAGCAAGACGCTCGAGGGTATCGTCGAGAGCGTCAAGAACACCGCCGAGATCATCGCCGAGATCAGCGCCTCCAGCCAGGAGCAGGCCTCGGGCATCG
>NZ_DATFBA010000041.1:0-9509 GCF_035254065.1 Geomonas sp. | reverse complement strand
TTTTCTTCAACCCTCCCCGACACACCCTCTCCCCCCGGGAGAGGGCCGGGGTGAGGGAACCCGGCGCCTCCCGGCTCTGTGCTCAAGCGAGGCTTCCCTCACCCGCCCTCCGGGCACCCTCTCCCGCGGGGAGAGGGACCGACAAGCCAAGACAGGTAACCATTTGAAGATCGACTGGACCCACATCGACACCGTCCTTTTGGACATGGACGGCACGCTCCTCGACCGGCACTTCGACGACCACTTCTGGCTCGAGCACGTCCCGATGCGCTTCGCCGAAAAGTACGGCATCAGCCTCCCTGAAGCCAGAGAACGCTGCCACGCCATGTTCCGCTCCCAGGAAAACACCCTTAACTGGACCGACCTCGACTACTGGTCCAATCAGCTCGGTCTGGACATCCCTATCCTGAAGGAAGAGGTCAACCACCTGATCGCGGTGCACCCCTTCGTCATCGAATTCCTCCTTTACCTCCGCCAGCACGGCAAGGCGATCCACCTGGTCACCAACGCGCACGGCAAGACCCTCGACCTCAAGATGCGCAGGACCAAGATCGGCCCCTACTTCGATGGCATCATCTCCGCCCACGATCTGGGGGTCCCCAAAGAGGACCCGGCCTTCTGGGGAAAACTGCAGGAGAAGGCCCCCTACATCCCCGAGCGGACCATGCTGGGCGAAGACAGCGAGACCAACCTCCACACCGCAGACCTTTTCGGCATCAAGTACCTGATCCATGTCGGTCGCTTCAGCTCCACCGCCCCCCCGGCGCGCTCCGACCGTTTCACCACCATCCACTACTTCAGCGAGCTGATCCCCCGCGACGGCAGCACCAGCGTCGACATCTGAACTGGCCGCCGTTCGTGCTGAGCCTGTCGAAGCACCCGCTCTACCCTCGCCCTCCGGGAGAGGGTGGCCGAAGGCCGGGTGAGGGAAGCCCGCTCCTCCTTCACTGCCGCGCCTCGGTTCCCGCCTCCCCCCTACCTTGACACTCCTCCGCCCATCGATTACTATCGACAGGTCTGTAATTTCAATAACATGATTATCAGGAGCCCGTATGACCAGCGACCTCACCTGGGACACAGTTCCCCTCTATCCCTCCGCCACCTCCGCCGAGCTCAGCCGGGATTTCGAAGAAAGCACCTCCAAGGTGGCCAATTTCAGAGACAAATACCGCACCAAGGTCTCCGCTCTTTCCGCTAAGGATCTTCTCGAGGCACTGCGCGAATATGAATCACTGCAGGAGTTGTTGGCGAAACCTCAGCTCTACGCACACCTGCTTTTCGCCGCCGACAGCGAGAACGACGACAACAAGCGCCTCTCCCAGAAGGCCTCCGAGTTCGGCAACCTGATGGGAAGGGAACTCCTCTTCTTCGACCTGGAACTGATAGAGATGGACGACGCGCCCTTCAAGGCGCTGGAGGACGACAGCCTGCTCAGCAACTACCGCCACTTCCTGCAGGCTCTGCGGAAGTTCAAACCGCACACCCTTTCGGAGCGTGAAGAAAGCCTCCTCTCCCAGAAGGGGCTGACTGGCGTGCAGGCCTTCAGCCGCCTCTTTGACGAGGTCTCCGCTTCCTTGCGCTACACACTCGAGGTGGATGGCGATAAGCGCGAGCTGACCGGCGAGGAGGTGCTGGCCCTGCTGCATCACCCCGATGCGGAACTCAGGGAGCGCGCCTTCGGCACCTTCCTGAAGAAACACGAAGAGCACCAGATACTTTATTCCGCGGTCTTCAACAACGCCGCCCTCGATCACTCCCAGGAACTGGAGCTGAGAAACTACGGGCACCCGATGGAGCCGACCAACCTCGGCAACGAGATTCCCACCGAAGTCATCGAAAGCCTGATGCAGGTCTCCGAACAGAACTATCCGCTGGCCCAGGAATATTTCCGGCTGAAGGCACAGTTGCTCGGCATCCCGCGCCTGAAGAACTGCGACGTCTACGCCCCCCTCTCCGACAGTGGCAAGCAGTACAGCTTCCAGGAAGCCCGGGCCATGACCGTCCAGGCCTACCGCGGCTTCTCGGAAGAGTTCGCCCAGATGGCCGACTCCTTCTTCATCGATAAGCGGGTCGACGCCATGCCCCGCCCCGGTAAGAGCGGCGGCGCCTTCTGCATGGGGATGACCCCATCGCTCAACCCGTATCTTCTTCTGAACTTCACCGGCAACCTGCGCGACGTCTCCACCATGGCGCACGAGGTAGGCCACGGCATCCACTTCATGCTGGCCCAGAAGCAGACCATGCTGAACTACCACATGCCCCTCCCCCTGGCCGAAACCGCCTCCGTCTTCGGGGAAATGCTGCTCACCCGTCAGCTTTTGGAAAACGAGACAGACAAGGAGGTCAAAAAATCCCTCCTCTGCGCCAAGATCGAGGACATCATCGCCACCACCTTCCGGCAGAACGTGCTGACCCGGTTCGAGGAGAAGATGCACCTGGGGCGCAAGAACGGCCTGTTGACCGCCAACGAGTTGTGCGACATCTGGTGGAACGAGAACGGCAAGCTGTACGGAGACGCCGTCGAGATGATCGAGCCCTACCGCTTCGGCTGGAGCTACATCTCCCACTTCATCCACGCCCGCTTCTACTGCTACTCCTACACCTTCGCTGAACTGCTGGTGCTATCCCTGTACCAGATGTATCTCAAGGAGCGCGAGGCCTTCATCCCGATCTACCGCGACATCCTGGCCGACGGCGGCTCCCGCACCCCCGCCGACACCCTCGCCCCCGCCGGCATCGTGATGAGCGACCCCAGCTTCTGGCAGAACGGGTACGACCTGCTGAAGGACCTGATCGAGGAGTTGAAGAAGCTTATTTAGCCAATCGGACTCTCACCTCACATGCACGAAAAAAGCAAAGGCCCGATGTCCGCATCGGGCCTTTCTCATCGAAAGTTGGTGTACAGGTTCAAGTCACCACTGCATCTCAGACACCAGCCCCCACGATCTAACCGTTGGGCTCGACGATCCTTCCCAATATCAGGATGCTTCCTGTAGTATTTTCGCGAATGACAAAAAGAAATGGGTGATCGGCCCTGAATGTCTTTACGATGGGGAGGGCGGACATCGTGATTGCGCCGACGGTGGCGGCGGCAGCCTCGGTGCCTTCTTCATTGATGTCCAGAAAAGCCTTGTGGCGAAGCAGGCTGATAAAGAGCGTTCTGGTCCCGTCCATTCCTGAAAAGTCGGCCCTCGCACTAAACGGGGTCCTCATTCCCAATTCCTGCAGCGGTTTTACCAGGTCCTTCACCCCCCATGTCCCCTTGAATTTGGGGAGGGCGACGCTGACCTCTGCTTGATGCAGCTGAGAGATCCACGCATCTAAATTCGACCCTGTCACTCGTTTTTCGAAGTCGCCGAAATTCCCCACATCACTGGGAAGGATGATCACCATCGACAGGTCCTTCCCCACATACGGCAACTCCAACGCCTGGGAACCTTCTATCTCTGCGTACCTGAATTTTCCCGTCTGATTCATCATGGAGACAGGAGTTTTTCCGCCGTCAAGCAGCGAAAAGTCGGCCTTTGTCGTGAGCTTGGGATTGAACTGGCTGGCCCACTTCCCTTTGAAGTAGATCGCATTCACCAGGACCAGTCTGGTCGCAGCATCCAGGTCTCCTTGCCGGATGACGTCCCTGATCTTCCCTTTGGTCTTGTCTTCAATCCACGCATTGATCGTGCGACTTGCTTCTCCCGACTTGTGCTGATAGTCCAGCGGGCTGACAGAGACGCCGAAATATTTCTTAGCTGATTTGAGATACCGGGTGAGAAAAGGATGACCTTTCTGCGGCCACAAGGAGTTCGCGACGTTCAGCTGCACCTCTCCCTTCTTCTGGATTTCTTCAAAGGTCTTGTTGAGTAGGCCGAACGCCGGGGCTACCTCGCCTTCACCAGCGGAAAAACGGAGAGTTTTTGCCATCTCCGCCGAGGTGTCGCCACGTGCTCCCTCGAACATCAGGGCCAACGCGGAGGAGACGCTATAGGGAGAAAAAAAGAGGTTCCCTTTCTCCTGCTTCAGCTTGGAGTACAAATCGAGAGCGAAGGCAGTGTTTCCGGGTACGACCGATTTTACCGCCGGAGGTCGCTCTTCACCTGATGCTATGGAAAAGAGGCAAGAAAACACCAGCAGCGTCGCAACAGATATGCGTAACGGTCGAGTCGACATGAAGCCTCCACGGTTTCGCCCCCACTGAGATTACCGAACCGGCCATTGCCGGGCAGCGGCTCGGTTCAGCGAGAAAGTTGCCTGGAAAGGAAAATTAAATGCCATCGGGGGGATGGATAGGACACATCCAAGGGGCCAGGCACTGGTAAATTGAATATCAGTTGGGACAGATAGCAAGAGGAGACTTCGATTTTACGATTTAAATGTCACCACCAGCCTGGCCCGCTTGACTTCGCCTATCGGGACCTCTGCGGCTAAGCATTCGCATCAATTGATGCCGCTCAACCTGTGCGCCCCTTGCGTCCAGACTGGATGTTGCCGTGGGGGGTGATGATATGGACGTTGTGATTCGGTTCCCGTCTCATCATCATATCGTGCTTGTTGACGGCGACTGGAGGCTTGGCACTATGCTCGTCCATCATTTTGCGTGGTGGTGTTGTCTGAGTCTTCTTCATTCCTTTCATGATAGTCACCTCCTCTCTGTACTAATAATTATAGCACCTCTTGAGAGGTTCCCCCTTCCAAACAAATGGCATCTCCCCCAGCAAATGACAGACGTGAGATGATCCGTTTCCCTAAAAAACGTGAAAAGGCCCGCCGGTTTTGCCGGCGGGCCTTTCGGTTACTGCGTCGTTACTGCTGATTACATCTCGTCGAACTGCAGGTACTTGTAGACGTTGGCCTTGTTGGGCTCAACCTTCTCTTTGTACACGGCCAGGTACTCGGCCGGGGTCGGCAGCTTGCCCAGGTTGACGGTAACCGCGCCCAGTTCGGCGGAGCCCAGGAATACCTTGGCGCCGTTGCCAATCCTGTCGTCGAAGTTACGGGTCGAGGTGGAGAACATGTTCACCCCGTCGGGCACGCGTGCCTGGTTGCCCATGCAGAGCGAGCAGCCGGCGATTTCCACGCGGGCACCCATGGCGCTGTAGACGGAGAAGTAGGCTTCGTCTTTCAGCTTGGCCTGATCCATGCGGGTCGGCGGGCAGATCCAGGTGCGAACGTTCGGGTTGAACTTCTGGCCCCTCCAGATCTCGCCTGCTGCGCGGAAATGGCCGATGTTGGTCATGCAGGAACCGAGGAAGACGTCCTGGATCGGGGTGCCGGCGACTTCGGAGAGGAGCTTGACGTCGTCCGGGTCGTTCGGGCAGGCCAGGATCGGTTCGGTGATCTCGGCCAGGTCGATCTCGATGACCGCTGCGTACTCGGCATTGGCGTCGGCGGTGAGGAGCTTCGGATTCTTCAGCCACTCGTTGACGGCGTCGATCCTGTTCTGCAGGGTCTGGGCATCCTGGTAACCGTCGGCGATCATCTGCTTCATGAGGGCCACGTTGGAGCGGAGGTAGGTTGCCACCGACTCCTCGGAGAGCTTGATGCAGCCGGCGGCGGCGGAGCGCTCGGCGGCGGCGTCGGTCAGCTCGAAGGCCTGCTCGACGGAGAGGTTGGGAAGGCCTTCCATCTCAAGGATGCGGCCGTTGAAGATGTTGACCTTGTTCTTCTTGGGCACGGTCAGCAGGCCCTGTTTGATGGCCCAGTACGGAATGGCGTTCACCGCGTCGCGCAGGGTGATGCCGGGGTTGAACTGCCCCTTGAAGCGGACCAGCACGGACTCAGGCATGTCGAGCGGCATGAAGCCGAGAGCGCCGGCAAAGGCGACCAGGCCGGAGCCGGCCGGGAAGGAGATGCCGATCGGGAAACGGGTGTGGGAGTCGCCGCCGGTACCGACGGTGTCCGGAACCAGCAGACGGTTCAGCCAAGAGTGGATGACGCCGTCGCCCGGCTTCAGCGGCACGCCGCCACGCTCGATGATGAACTGCGGCAGGGTCTTGTGCATCTTGACGTCGGCCGGTTTCGGGTAAGCGGCGGTGTGGCAGAAGGACTGCATGAACATCGGCGCCAGGAACTTCAGGCAGGCGAGTTCTTTCAGCTCGTCGGCGGTCATCGGGCCGGTGGTGTCCTGGGAACCGACGGTGGTCATCTTCGGCTCGCAAGCGGTGCCCGGCAAGATGCCGGTCACGCCGCAGGCCTGGCCGACCATCTTCTGGGCCAGCGAGTAGCCCTGGCCTGCCTTCGGTACCGGGTTGACCGGCAGGGTGAAGACGTCGGTGGGGCCCATGCCGAGTGCCTTGCGGGCACGGTCGGTGAGGGCGCGGCCGATGATCAGCGGGATACGGCCGCCGGCGCGGTACTCGTCGAACAGGGTGTTGGGGGCCACGGTGAAGGTGGAGAGCACTTCGCCTGCTTCGCTCCTGACTTCGCCCTTCTTGGAGTCGATCACGATGACGTCGCCGGTCTTCATCTTGGTCACGTCGGTCTTGATCGGGAAGGCGCCGGAGTCCTGGGCGGTGTTGAAGAAGATCGGGGCGATGACGCCGCCAATGATGATGCCATTACGACGCTTGTTGGGAACGGCCGGGATGTCCTCGCCGATGTGCCAGAGCACGGAGTTGCAGGCGGACTTCCTGGAGGAGCCGGTGCCGACCACGTCCCCCACGAAGGCGACCTGGAAGCCCTCTTCCCTGAACTTGGCGATGGTTGCGTTGCCATCCGGGAAGCGGGTCTTGCCCATGGCGAGAGCGTGCAGCGGGATGTCCGGACGGCTCCAGGCGTCGCCTGCCGGGGAGAAGTCGTCGGTGTTGATCTCGCCGTCGACCTTGTAGACCTTCACCTTGACGGTGTCGGCCAGGCCCGGCTTGGAGGTGAACCACTCGGCGTTGGCCCAGGACTCGACGATCTTCTTGGCGGAAGCGTTGCTCTTGGAGAGAGCTACCACTTCGTCAAAGGCGTCATAGACGAGGGTGGTGCCGGAGAGGGCCTTGACGGCCTCTTCAGCCAGCTCGGCGTCTTTCAGGGCTGCGACCAGCGGGCCGACGTTGTAGCCGCCCAGCATGGTGCCAAGGATCTGCACGGCCTCTTTCTTGGAGACCAGCGGGGACTTCTTGGTGCCGGCGACGATCTCGCCGAGGAAAGCGGCCTTCACTTCGGCTGCCGGGTCAACGCCCGGGGAAACCCTTTCCTTGAGGAGGTTAAGCAGGAACGCCTCCTGCCCTGCGGGCGGGGCCTCCAGAAGTTTGCAAAGACCGGCAGTCTGCTCCGGGTCGAGCGGCTTGGCAGGAATGCCGAGTGCTTTTCTTTCTGCTTCTTGTTTCAAGTAAGCTTCGATCATGATCCCTCCTCAGGTTTTTTCCAGCTATTTACGGGGTTTATTGGAACGATACTGGCGAGTTGTCCTTCATTTGAACGGATACTGTATACAGTTTTTACCCCCTTTTGTCAATTGCTGAAATGCAGGAAACACGGCATTTCGCAGGAGGAACGAGCGGGTTTTGGTCGGGGGAGATGTGGTGTTTGGTGGCAGTGAAAAAGAAAATTATATCGTCGCTTCTTCATTGGTAAAGGCGACGGGAGAGATTAATTAGCGGGTCAATTAATCCAGAGGACGAGGTCCTCCCATTGACGTCCCCTCCCCTTCAAGGGGAGGGTCAGGGTGAGGATGGGGTCCGCCGCTGGCTGCGGGGAAAGGCAAGAAGAAAGCAATCCCCCCTGTCCCCCCTTAATCAAGGGGGGGACGTGATGGGGGGATCATTGCTGCTACCGGAAGTTAAACAGACTCGATCTGCAGCAGTTGGGGGTTGGCGTACACGTTGAACCTGGCCCCCTTCAGGTAACCGATCAGGGTGATGCCGGCCTCCTGGCAGATTCGGATCGCCATGTCAGTCGGGGAGGTGCGGGAAGCGATCAGCACGATCCCCAGGGCGGCGGCCTTGGCGGCCATCTCGGCGGAGACCCGGCCGGAGGTGACCAGCAGTTTGCCGAAAAGGTCGACCCCCCTCAGCAGCGCCTCGCCCGCCAGCCGGTCCACGGTGTTGTGGCGGCCGATGTCCTCGGCGTACAGGAGCAGGTCGCCGTCGGCATCGCCCACCGCGGCGGAATGGACGCCACCGTGGCTTTTGTACTTCTCCGCCTTGCGGGCCAGTTGTTCCATGAGGCCGAAGACGGCGCCAGGGGTTATCTGATCCGCATGGGCAACCTTTTGGAGAGTGCCGGCACCGGGGAGGGAGAAGGTGATGCCGGTGCCGCAGCCGGAGGTGAGGATCGGCTTGAGGTTGGCACTCACCTCCCCCCTGATCCGGACGTTGGCGATGCCGAAGTCGTTGCAGACGCTCAGCATCAGGAAGTCGTCAACGCTGCTGACGAAGCCCTGCACCCGGAGAAAGCCCGCGACCAGGAAGCGCAGGTCGTGAGGGGAAGCGATGAGGGTCACGAGCTCTTGATCGTTGACCCTCAATACCAGGGGGAACTCTTGCACCACTTGCGCGTCTTCACGGGTCAAGGTGCCGTTTGAAAAGAGGTGTACTTCAGCCATAAATCCCTACTTGACGCCTCCTATGCACATGTACTTCACCACCAAAAAGTCATCCATGCCGTACTTGGACCCTTCACGGCCGATACCGGACTCTTTCACACCGCCGAAGGGCGCTACGGTGGTGGAGATAAGGCCGGTGTTGACGCCGACGATGCCGTACTCGATCGCTTCGGATACCCGCCAGACGCGGGAAACGTCCTGGCTGTAGAAGTAGGCGGCCAGGCCGAACTCGGTGTCGTTTGCCATCCGGATCGCCTCCGCTTCGGTCTTGAAGCGGAACAGCGGCGCCACCGGCCCGAAGGTCTCCTCGCGCGCGATCAGCATCTCCGGCGTCACATCGGCCAGCACGGTCGGCTCGAAGAAGCTGCCGCCCAGGGTGTGGCGCTTGCCGCCGGTCACCACGCGTGCCCCTTTTCCCAGCGCGTCCTCGATATGCTCCTCGACTTTCTCCACGGCGGCCATATCGATGAGCGGCCCCTGCTGGGTCTCGCCCTTGAGGCCGTCACCGACCTTCATCTTGCTGACCGCCTCGGAGAGCTTCTCAGAGAACTTGTTGTAGATGCCGTCCTGCACCAGGAACCTGTTGGTGCAAACGCAGGTCTGGCCCGTGTTGCGGAACTTGGAGATGATGGCCCCCTCCACGGCGGCGTCGATGTCGGCGTCGTCGAAGACGATGAAGGGTGCGTTGCCGCCCAGTTCCAGGGATACCTTCTTCACGGTGCCGGCGCACTGGGCCATCAGCTTCTTGCCGATCTCGGTGGAACCGGTGAAGGTCAGCTTGCGCACCAGGGGGTTGCCGGTCATCTCGCCGCCGATGGCGCTGGCGGCGCCGGTGACGACGTTGAAGATGCCGGCGGGAATGCCGGCGCGATGCGCGAGTTCGGCCAGCGCCAGCGCCGAAAACGGCGTCTGGGTCGCGGGCTTCAGCACGATCGGGCAGCCGGCGGCCAGAGCCGGGCCGGCCTTGCGGGTGATCATGGCG
>NZ_DATFBA010000040.1:0-3706 GCF_035254065.1 Geomonas sp. | reverse complement strand
GCACCTTTTCCGGTCCATTAGCTCCTGCATCATCCCATGCGCCATTAGCTCCTGCCGCACCCTCCTCCCAGGCTTGACCATTCCCCCACACCGGAAACAACACCAGCTGTCAGGGAAATCCTGAACAGCCGGTTCAGGTTTTTCCTGATACTGCACTCCACTCCCCGGTCGAAAAGCAAAATGTAAACCGAACTGGCGCTGTTTTGAACAGTGGATCATTCACCGTAAGAAGGAGGAGGTAACATGAAGTGGTTTTATGGTTTGAAACTCAGCACGAAACTGATGGTCGGTTTCGTGGTGGTCGCGCTGGTCGGGGCGGTGATCGGCATGATCGGCATCAGGAACATGGGGAAGATCAACGACCTGGCCGATGACATGTACGAGAAGGAGGCGCTGGGCATCTCCCACATCAAGGAAGCCGACATCCACATGCTCTCCGTTGCCCGGGCGGAGAAGAACTTCCTGTTGGCGACCGATCAGCAGGAGCGGGAGAAGTACCTGCACAACGTCGCCAAGTACAAGGAGGAGTACAAGTCGGAGCTGGAGAAGGCGAGGCCGCTGTTTCGCTCCGAAAAGGCGAAGGAGCTCTTCAAGAAGTTCGACGCGGCCAACGAGGAGTGGCTGAAGGTCCAGCAGCGGGTCATGGACCTGGGGGCGAAGGAGCAGCTGACCACCAAGAAGGACTCCATCGAGCTCTCCTTCGGCGAGGCGCGGAGCAAGCTTGGCGTGGTGGACGACACCCTCACCTCCCTTTCCCGCGTCAAAGAGGAGAATCTCAAGGAGGCCGACGCCGAGACCAACCGCATCTACCACGAGAGCTTGAAGCTGATGATCGGCTTCATCGTGGCCGGGCTGGCGATCGGCATCGGGATCGGGGCCCTGATCACCAGCATTGTGAAGGGACAGCTGGGGGGCGATCCCAGCGAAGTGGGAGAAATCGCCAACCGCGTCTCGATGGGGGACATGACCGCGGTGATCGACCTCAGGGGGAAGAAGGAGGACTGCGTGATGGCTGCCATGCAGAAGATGATGGATGCCATCAAGGCGCTGGTCGTCGACGCCAGCACCCTCTCGGACGCGGCGGTGGCAGGCCGCCTTGCCACCCGCGCCGACGTTTCCCTGCACCAGGGCGATTTCCGGCGGGTGGTGGCCGGGGTCAACGACACCCTGGACGCGGTGATCGGGCCGCTCGAGATGGCAGCCACCTACGTGGATCGTATCTCCAAGGGTGACCTCCCCGAGAAGATAACCGAGCAGTACCAGGGGGACTTCAACGACATCAAGGAAAACCTGAACGTGCTGATCGAGGCCATGCAGACCATCACCGCCTCCGCCAAGGAGATCGCGGCGGGCAACCTGCTGGTGGAGATCAGGGAGCGCTCGGAGAGGGACGAGCTGATGCGGGCGCTGGCCGATATGGTGGCCCAGCTCTCCAAGGTGGTGGGTGAGGTGCAGGCGGCCTCCGACAACGTGGCAGCGGGGGCCCAGGAGCTCTCCGCCGGGGCCCAGAACATGTCGCAGGGGGCCACCGAGCAGGCGGCCGCGGCCGAGGAGGCCTCCTCTTCCATGGAGGAGATGTCCTCCAACATCAAGCAGAACGCGGACAACGCGCTGCAGACCGAGAAGATCGCGGTGAAATCGGCGCAGGACGCGCTGGCCGGCGGCAAAGCGGTTGCCCAGACGGTATCCGCCATGCGGGAGATTGCGGGCAAGATCACCATCATCGAGGAGATCGCGCGCCAGACCAACATGCTGGCGCTCAACGCCGCCATCGAGGCGGCGCGGGCAGGCGAGCACGGCAAGGGATTCGCGGTGGTGGCAAGCGAGGTGAGGAAGCTCGCCGAGCGGAGCCAGTCGGCGGCCGGCGAGATCAGCAAGCTGTCGGTCTCCAGCGTGGACGTGGCCGAGCAGGCGGGCTCCATGCTGGGGCAGATCGTGCCCGACATCCAGAAAACGGCCGAGCTGGTGCAGGAGATCTCGGCGGCCTCCCGCGAGCAGGACACCGGCTCCCTGCAGATCAACAAGGCGATCCAGCAGCTCGACCAGGTCATCCAGCAAAACGCCGGGGCGGCCGAGGAGATGTCTTCCACGGCGGAGGAGCTCTCCAGCCAGGCCGAGCAACTGCAGTGCACCATCTCCTTCTTCAGGGTGAAGGAGGGGGCGGCCCCCGCGCGGGTGGCGAGAAGGGCGGCTGCCAAGGCCGCCCCGCAGCCATCGAAGGAGCGTTCCCTCACCCAGTCCGGGCCGAAGAAAGGGGCTTCCCTGGCCATGCTGGAAGATGAACCGCTGGATGCGCAATTCGAGAGATTCTGACCAGGAAGCTGCCGGTGGCGGTACCCAATACTGACAAAGGAGACGACGAGATGGAGGCAGCAACCTTAACGGGGAGCCGGCAGTACCTCACCTTCAGACTTGGTGAGGAGAGCTTTGCCGTGGATGTGGGGAAGGTGAGGGAGATCCTCGATTTCAGCGGGGTGACCAAGGTTCCCCAAACCCCGACTTTCATGCGAGGGGTGATCAACCTGCGGGGGAGCGTGGTGCCGGTCCTCGACCTGAGGCTGAAGTTCGGCATGAATTGCACCGAGCAGACGGCGGACAGCTGCATCATCGTGGTGGAAATGGCGCTGGGGGGGGACCTGCTGGTGCTGGGGATGCTGGCGGATGCCGTCCAGGAGGTGATCGAGCTGGCGCCGGAGCAGATAGAGCCTCCTCCCCGCATCGGGACCCGGCTCAACACCGAGGTTATCTTCGGCATGGGGAAATACGAGCAGCAGTTCCTCATCATCCTGGACATCGACAAGGTCTTCGGCGCGGACGCCGAGGCACTAGTGGCCGAAGCGGCCTAACCCGGAGGGGCATATTACATGAAGTGGCTGTCTAACCTGAAGATTGGAAAGAAGCTGTACGCAGGGTTCATCGCGGAGAACGCCATCGTGGTGGCCCTGGTCCTGATCGCCTACCTGAATTTCAGCGCGCTGGGCGACGCCAACAAGATGAACGTACACACCTACAAGGTGCTGGATAACGTGCAAAACCTGCTGACCGCCCTGGTGAACATGGAGACGGGGGAGCGGGGATATGCCATCACCGGCAACGAGAACTTCCTGGAGCCGCTCAAGGCGGGCAAGAGCGACTTCCAGAAGAACTTCGACGAGGTCAAGCAACTCACCTCCGACAACCCGCGGCAGCAGGAGCGCCTGGCGAAACTGCAGCAGATGAAGGAGAGCTGGGTTTCGGTGGATGTGGATCCCACCATCGCCCTCAGACGCGAGGTAGCAGGCGGCAGGGGATCCATGGATGCGGTGGTGAAGACCGTGCAGGCAGCCAAGGGGAAGGCGCAGATGGATGCCATGCGGGGCATCCTGGCGGAGATGGGGAAGGAAGAGAACACCCTGCTGGCGCAGAGAACCGCAGCGTCCGACGCCCGTCGCTCCTCCACCAAGACCGTCCTGCTGGCAGGCGGGTTGGTGTCGGTCCTTTTAGCCATGACCATTGCCTGGCTGCTCACCAGGGCCATCACCAAGCCGCTCAGCAAGGCGGTGGAGGTGGCCGGGCGGGTCGCCAAGGGGGATCTTTCCATGACCTTCGAGATCGACTCCGCCGACGAATCGGGGCAGCTTTTGGCGGCCTTGAAGGAGATGATGGAGAGGATCAGGGCGCTGGTGGCCGACGCCAACCTGCTCTCGGTGGCAGCCGTGGAAGGAAG
>NZ_DATFBA010000039.1:0-4188 GCF_035254065.1 Geomonas sp. | reverse complement strand
GGTCCGGGCAAACCGCTGCAGCGGATGATCCAGGATCGGCCGCCAGCGAAGCCACTGTTCCAAAGCGGGACAGTGCGACCGTTCCAAATTGTAACACACCCGGCCAAATGACGGTGACGGAATACCACTGGTCGAGAAAGGGGCTGGATATCGTTGAACGGAGGTCGGGGAGGATGTGAAGGTAGGTTCGCGGGCGCAGCGGGCAGATAAGGGGGGAGAGGAGGTGGAGGGAGCAGCGTTGCGCCGCAGGCCTATCAGTTGCGTCGATTCCTGATCCTGAACTCCGGCTTGAACTCCCAGGGAGGCTGGGGACGTTCCTGGACCCACAGCCCGTCCTTGTGCGCACGCGCCAACTTCTCGACTACGGTGTAGTGGCCAACGTCCATCTTGGACAGGAACCTCCTGTCGACCCAGCCCCACCCTTCGGCGATCATCTCCATGTTGATGTTGCGGCCATCCAGGAACACCACCGCCAGTGCTATCTGCTCGTCCTTGTTGACCAGCGTCCTGCGGATCTCCACCCTGACCTGCTGATGCAGCACCTTGCTGGAGAGGGCCCGAAAGGCCTCTTCGGCGTATGGCTGGCCGGGTTTGTACCAGCCCGTGGTCCTGTCTATCTTGGGAGGTTGCGGGGTGGCGACCCCGTAGAGTCGGACGCGGATTTCGGTCCCGGATGAGTTGACGGTGAGACGATCTCCCTCGGTGACCCCGACCACCAGCCCGTCAACGAACACGGGGGGGTGAGCGAATGCTACGTGCGGGAGAAGCAGGCAAAGGCAGGAAAGTAGAACAATGAAACCACGACCGGTTTTCAACGCGCCCCCTTGGTGACGGCTTGTGCTGGAAATGGGGGTATCGTACCAAAACAGGACATCCATTGCAATTTATTCTCTGCAGGGAGCCCAAGCGGGCAGGGAGCGAAGTCTGCACCATCCGACAATGAAAAAGCCCCGGTGATGAGCCGGGGCTTTTTCAATCTCAAACGCTTTTCCTCTTATGCCTCCTCGAACAGCGCCGTGGAGAGGTAACGCTCGGCGAGGTCGGGGAGGATCACCACGATGTTCTTGCCGGCGAACTCGTCGAGGTTCGCCAGGCGCACCGCGGCGGCCACGGCGGCGCCGCTGGAGATACCCACCAGCAGCCCTTCCTCTCTGGTGAGCCGGCGGGCGAATTCCAGCGCCTCATTGGAATCGACCTGTTCCACCCGGTCCACGAGGGAGAGGTCGAGGGTATCCGGGATGAAGCCGGCGCCGATCCCCTGGATCTTGTGCGGGCCGGGCTTCAGCTCCTGGCCGGCCAGTTTCTGGGTGATCACCGGGCTCTCTTTGGGCTCCACCGCCACCGAAATGATCGCCTTCCCCCTGGACTGCTTGAGGTAGCGGGAAATGCCGGTGATGGTGCCGCCGGTGCCCACACCGGAAACGATGACGTCGACCGCGCCGTCGGTATCGTTCCAGATCTCCGGCCCGGTGGTCCTCTCATGGATTTCGGGATTGGCGGGGTTCTTGAACTGCTGCGGCAGGAAGTAGTGGTTCGGATCGGAAGCCGCCATTTCCTCGGCCTTGGTCACGGCCCCCTTCATGCCGGCAGAGCCGGGGGTAAGGATCAGGTTCGCCCCCAGGGCGGCCAGCACGCGGCGGCGCTCGATGCTCATGGTCTCCGGCATGGTCAGGGTAAGCTTGTAGCCGCGGGCGGCGGCCACGTAGGCCAGTGCGATGCCGGTGTTACCGCTGGTCGGCTCGACTATCTCCATGCCCGGCTTCAGCAGACCACGTTCCTCGGCGTCCCAGATCATGTTGGCGCCGATGCGGCATTTCACCGAGTAGGCGGGGTTGCGCCCCTCGACCTTGGCGAGGACGGTTGCCTTGGCCCCCTTGGTGACATGGTTCAGGCGCACCAGCGGGGTGTTGCCGATAGACTGCGAATTATCGAGGTAAATACGGGACATGGGCGAGCTCCTTTCAGGTTGAAAATGGTTTAGACGTATATGATCCGGCTTTTGGCTTATCAGCTATTGAGTTCACCTTCCCAGACATCAGGAAACTGAAGGGCAGGTGGTGGATTTCCGCTTGGCTATTATACCTACTTTGCCCTGCTGGGTTTTAACTTACGGTATCTTTATAATTATCCTGCAGCACTGTCAAGTAAATTTATGCATTTTCTTGACCGCATTGATGTACATTGCAGGAACGACCGCACACAGCCGCCAGTGCGCCTGACTCTCCCCTTTCAGATCTGGTAGTCCTCGGTGAAGAAACGCATCTTCCTGGGCCGAGCGAAAACCTGCTCGCCAACCTGCAGGTTGAGCCGGTCCGCCACGTCGCGCGGCAGGTCGACCTCGATGGATTCCTGATTACCCGACAGGGAAAGGTCGACCCTCACCAGCGGGCCTACCGACAGGACATAACGGACCTCCGCCGCGATCCCCCCGGCAGCGGGGAGGCGGTCGATCTCGATGTCGTGGGAGCGTACGTAGCCGACCGCCGGTTGATCCATGCTTTCGGAATGCTCCGGGGCCGACAGCGCGAGCCCCCCCATCTCCGCCATCCCCTGGTGGACCCTGCAGCGGAACAGGTTGACATTGCCCAGGAAGTCGAAGACGAAGGGAGTGGCCGGCCGGTCGTAGACCTCCGACGGCGTTCCCTGCTGCTCGATCCGCCCCTCGTTCATCACCACGATACGGTCGGCTACCTCCAGCGCCTCTTCCTGGTCGTGGGTCACGAAGACGCTGGTGACATGGATCTCATCGTGCAGCCTCCTGAGCCAGCGGCGGAGCTCGATACGGACCTTGGCGTCGAGCGCGCCGAAAGGCTCATCCAACAGGAGCACCTCGGGCTCGACCGCCAGCGCACGGGCGAGCGCGACCCGCTGGCGCTGTCCACCGGAGAGCTGGGCCGGGTAGTGGTAGGCCAGGTGCTCGACCTGGATCAGCTTCAAAAGGGAGAAGACCTTGTCCTTGATCTCGGCCTTGCCGGGACGGGACTTTCTCGGTTTCACGGTCAGCCCGAAGGCGATGTTGTCGAAGACGGTCATGTGCCGGAACAGTGCGTAGTGCTGGAACACGAAGCCCACATGGCGGTCCCGGACCTCGCGCCGGGTGGCCTCCTCGCCGTTGAACAGGATACGCCCCTCGTCCGGTGTCTCCAGCCCCGCCACGATCCGCAACAGCGTTGTCTTGCCGCAGCCCGAGGGACCGAGCAGGGCGACCAGTTCCCCTGAGGGGATCTTGAGGTTGATATCCTTCAGAGCGTGAAACTCCCCGAAGTTTTTAGTGACGCCTGCGATCTCGATGCTCATTGGTCAGCGCTCCGTTTCCATGCCGGCCAACCCCTGCCGCATCTTCAACTCACTCACGCTCTTGATGGCCAGGGTGACCAGGGCCAGCAAGGCGAGCAGCGAGGCGACGGCAAAGGCGGCGGCATAGTTGTATTCGTTGTATAGTATCTCGACCTGCAGCGGGATGGTGTTGGTCGCCCCCCGGATGTGCCCGGAGACCACCGAGACCGCGCCGAACTCACCCATGGCCCTGGCGTTACAGAGGATCACCCCGTAAATCACCCCCCACTTTATGTTGGGAAAGGTGACCCGGAAAAAGGTCTGCAACCCGCTGGCGCCCAGGGTAAGCGAGGCCTCCTCCTCTTCGCGCCCCTGCGATTCCATGAGCGGGATCAGTTCCCTGGCCACGAACGGGAAGGTGACGAAGATGGTGGCCAGCACGATCCCCGGCACCGCAAAGATGATCTTGATGTCATGGGCCTGCAACCAGGGGCCGAGCCACCCTTGCAGACCGAAGATCAGGACGTAGATGAGGCCGGATACCACCGGCGAAACCGAGAAGGGAAGATCGATCAGGGTGACCAGCAGGCTCTTGCCCGGAAAGGAGAATTTGGCGACGGCCCAGGCGGCCACGATGCCGAAGAAGAGGTTGATCGGTACGCAGCAGAAAGCGGTCAGCAGGGTGAGCCTGATTGCCGAGAGCGTGTCGGGATCACGCAAGGCCTCCAGGTAGGCCTCCCACCCCTTGTCCAGCGCCTCCGCAAAGACCGCCGCCAGCGGCAGCAACAGGAACAACGCCAGGAAGGTCAGCGCCGTGAGGATCAGCAGCACCCGCACCGCCGGCGGCTCCGAGACGTTGGCCGCCCTCCCCTTACCTCTTTTGTGAACTCCAGGACCGGCATGCACCGTTGT
>NZ_DATFBA010000038.1:0-10533 GCF_035254065.1 Geomonas sp. | reverse complement strand
GAAGGAAAACGGCAGGTACGCCGTGTACGGCGGCTCCTACATGCGGGAAGCAAAGGCCGCAGCCGAGCAGGACCGCCTGTACGCCAAAGGGGTGAAGCTGGTGATGAAGACCGCCTCCGCGCCGGTCACCGTGATGAACCTGCGGGGGGGGAGCTTCCCCGACAAGGTAAAGGCAGAGAGAGCGGCGAATGCTCTCAAGAAGAACGGGGTGACGGCTAAGGCAGTCAAGGCGGCAAGGTAAAGGAACTACGTGACGCAGAAGGTAACCTTTAAGATTTCGGCGGCGGCAGCCCCCTACATTGGCGCGGACAAGCCGCGGCAGGAGAGGCTGAAGGCCGCTACCGGCCAGGTCAAGCTGCCGCCCACCGACTTCGTGCTGCTGGTTTACTACCTGTGCCACGACCCCGATGCCGAGGTCAAGCAGGCCGCGCTGACCACCCTGCGCAGCCTGCCGGTTTCCTTTCTGACCCAGTTGCTGGGCAACCGGGAGCTGCACCCGAACATCCTGGACGCCCTGGTGCAGCTCCATTTCAGGAAGGGAGAGCTGGTCCAGCTTTTCGTGACCCACCCGATGTTGAGCGAGAAGTCCGCCCGCTTCCTGGCCGAGCAGAGCCTGTCTGCGGCACCCGCCCCGACACCACAGGCACCACAGCCGGCGCAAGTCGCAAAGCCCGCACAGCCCCAGTCAGACCAGTCCGACAGGTCCGACACAGCCGCGGCCCCGGAGGACGACCAACCGGTGGACGAAGAAAGTGCCGAGTTCCAGTCCAAGTACCAGATGGCCCAGAACATGGGGGTGGCGGACAAGATCAAGATGGCGATGACCGGTGACAAGGAGTGGCGCACCCTCCTGATCAAGGACACCAACAAGCTCGTTTCCGGCGCGGCCATCAAGAACCCGCGCATGACCGAGAACGAGGTGCTCGCCATCGCCAAGTCACAGGTGCAAAACGACGAGATCATGCGCGTCATCTGCGCCAACAAGGAGTGGGTGAAGAACCCGCAGATCCGCAAGGCTCTGGTGGAGAACCACAAGACACCGCTCCCCAACGCACTGCGGTTCATGCAGTATCTTTCCGAGAAGGACCTCGCCCATCTCGCCAAAAGCAAGAACGTCTCCACGGTGATCGCCACCCAGGCGCGCCGTCTCCTGTTGAGTAAAAAAGAAGGCAGATAATCAAGGGGGCTCTCGATGGCTCTGATCAATCAGGCTAAACGTGAAATCAACGCCAAGATAGTGTTCTTCGGGCCCGGCCAGGCCGGCAAGGCCACCAACCTGAAGCTCATCTACAACAAGCTCAAGCCGGACTTCCGAGGCGCGCTCAAGGCGATGAACGTCCAGGACGCCCGCATGATGTTCTTCGACTTCACCCCGCCCGGGGACGGCAACGTCGAGGGCTTCAAGGTCCGCTTCCACGTCTACACGGTCTCCGGCAACAAGGTGGATCAGGCGGCCTGGAAGATGGTCCTCAAAGGGGCGGACGGCATCGTCTTCGTGGCCGACTCCGACCCGCAGCGGCAGGACAGCAACCGCGAAAGCCTGGAAAAGCTGATCGAGTACCTGAAAGGGTACGGCCAGAGCCTCGCCTCCATCCCGGCTGTCTTCCAGTACAACAAGTGCGACCTGCCGGATTGCCAGGCACCGGCGGACATGGAGGCCCTCCTCAACCCGCTGCGCCTTCCCGGCTACCAGGCGAGCAGCCAAAGCGGCGAAGGGGTGCTGCAGACCCTGCTCGCCCTGGTAAAGATGGTGCTGAACGGCCTGCGCAGCAAAGGGGTGCAAGGACTCGCGACCCCGGACACCTTGCTGGGCATGGTCGAGCCCGCCGCCCTGCCTGCGGCCGCGACGCCTGAACGACGGTCGCCGGAGCAGGCGCCCGCCCCTCCCCTGGCAACCCAACCTGCGCCGCAGGCTGCACCGAGCGCGCAGCAGCAAGAGGTGTCGTTCGAAGAAGCACCCAGCGAAGCTGAGGGTCGCATCGAGTTCCCCCCTGCCGCCGAAGCGGGCTTGAGCGAGGGAGGTGCCGTTCCCACCGCCCCGGCCATGGCTGCCACCGGCCAGTCCAGCCAGGAAGAACTGTCACTGGAGGTGGCGGGGGATCCGCAGCCGGACGGCCCTGGCCGCTTCCGCATGCCACTCACCATCCGCAGCGGTTCCCGCAGTAAATCCGTGACCCTCAGCATCGCCGTCTCGCTGGAAGAGGAGTAACGTTGGGCCCTGCACTCTCACTGACGCTTTTCACACGGCTATTGCTCGCCTCTCTGCTGGGGGGGATGATCGGCTTGGAGAGGGAGATCCACGGCAGGCCGGCGGGGTTCAGGACCCACCTGCTGGTCTCCCTCGGGGCCTGCCTCTTCGTCATCACCTCGGTCGAGTTCTATTACCTCTTCGGGAATTTCACCGGCACCACACCGGTCGGGGTCGACCCCGGCCGGGTCGCCGCCCAGGTGGTCACCGGCATCGGCTTTCTGGGGGCCGGCGCCATCATCAGGGAGCGTGCCTCCATCCGCGGCCTGACCACCGCGGCCTGCCTGTGGGTCGCCGCGGCGCTGGGCGTCGCCTGCGGCGTCGGGCTCTTCAACCTGGCCGTAGCGGTGACCGCCATCGCCCTGGGAAGCCTCCTCCTCTTGAAGCAGGCGGAAAAGCGGCTCGCCCGGGATTTCTACCTCAACGTCCAGGTCTGGGGGGAGGAGGGCGAGGGATTCGCCGCCAGCATCCGACAGGCGATCGCCGCACTGGGGATGGAGATCACCGAGGCCGGCTACGACAGCGATCTTGTTCACCGGCGGATGCTGGTGGAATTTCAGGTAAAACGGACCCGCAAGGCCGGAGCCGCCGAGCTTATGGCAACCCTCGGCAGCCTGCAAGGGGTCAGGCGGGTCAAGGTGCAGTAACCACGCAGCATCGGCAGTCATCAACTGGAGCAGAGAGAAAGGAGAACCGAGATGCCGGAACTGAAGGGTACCAAGACGGAGAAGAACCTGCTGGAGGCGTTCGCGGGCGAATCGCAGGCGCGCAACAAGTACACCTACTGGGCCTCGGTGGCCAAGAAGGAGGGGTATGAGCAGATCGCCGCCCTCTTCCTGGAGACCGCGGAGAACGAAAAAGAGCACGCCAAACTGCACCTGAAGGCGCTGGGGGGCATCGGCGACACCATCACCAACCTGAAGGCTGCCGCCGCCGGCGAGTACGCCGAGTGGCTGGAGATGTACCCCCGCATGGCCAAGGAGGCCAGGGAGGAAGGTTTCACCGCGCTCGCCATCATGTTCGAAGGGATCGCCAAGATCGAACTCGCCCACCAGGAGCGCTACAAGGCGCTGCTCGCCTCTATCGAGGAAGGGACCGTCTTCAAGGAAGAAGAGCCCGTCACCTGGAAGTGCCGCAACTGCGGGCATCTCCACGAAGGGACTGAGGCCCCCGCCGGCTGCCCCGTCTGCCATCATCCCAAAGGCTACTTCGAGAGGATGGCCGAAAACTACTGACACCCATCCACACACCGCCTTTTTGAGGGCCCCCTCTGCGTTGAGGGGGCCTTTTCCGGCATGCTAACTGCTCAAAACCCTTGTATACAGCCAGGCTTACATGCTATGATGCCTTGGTTTTAATTAGCAACAGGAGGCGAATGCATGGCAATCATCACCTTTTCCCGAGAGATGGGCACAGGCGCCTACGCCGTTGCCAAGGAATTGGCAAAAAAGCTCAAGTATACCCTGATCGACCGGGTGAAAATAGAGGAACTGGCCCCCAGCTACGGCCTGACTCCGGAGATACTGGAGCGGGTCGATGAGAAGCCCCCCTCCTACCGTACCGCCGAGGACCGTCTGCAGGCCGCCTACCTGGCCACCGTGGAGCTGATCCTTTTGGACTGCGCGAAGAAGGGGAACGTCCTGCTGTACGGCAGGGGTGCCCAGGACCTGGTCGAGGGGCTCAGCAACGTGCTGAAGGTGCGCTTCATCGCCCCCTTCGAGGACCGGGTGGAGAAATTCGCGGAGCGCGAGTGGATCGATCCCGATCTGGCCAGAGAGCTGATCAGGAGAAGCGATCACCAACTGGGTGGCTTCATCCACTTCTACTTCAACCGTGATTGGAACGATCCGATGTGCTATGACCTGATCTTCAACACCTCCAAGATCAGCCAGAGCTGCATGGTGGACACCCTGGTGGCGGCGGTCAAGGACCCGCGGCTCAAGGAGGGTGAAGAGGAATCCATGGCGATGCTGGAAGACCTGATCCTGGCCAAGCGGGTCGAGGCCGAACTGCTGAAGTCCCCCTTGGCGCGGGCGCTCAGGTTCGACATCTGCGCCGAGGATGGCGTGGTCACCCTCTCCGGGCACGTGAAGTCCGAGGAGGAAGTCCAGCAGGCGATCGACATCGCTATGGCGGTGGAAGGGGTCACCGACGTGGAGAGCGAACTGGACGTGCTGAACTTCAAGCCCTCCAAGGACTGAACCCCATCCTCACCCCACCACTCCCTTGAAGGGAGGGAGCATCAACATCAGCAACAAAAAAGGGCCCTCGAATGAAGGGCCCTTTCCATTTTCGCCGCCTAACCGGTCTTGCGACCAGTCCCTATTGCGTCCCCTCCCCTTCAAGGGGAGGGACAGGGTGGGTATGGGGTGTATCCCCCCTCACCTGCTCGCCTTCACCCTCTTCAGGTTTTCCACGCAGGAGTAGGGGACGGCCATGCTGCCGCGCCCGCTCCCCATGCTGATCCCCTCCTCGATGCCGTGGTAGTCCGAGCCGCCGGTCCACACGAGCCCCTTCTTCTCTGCAAACGCCTTCAGAAATGCGCTCTCGATCTCGTTGCAGACGTTGTTGTAGACCTCGATCCCGTCGAGTCCCATGCCGCACAGGGTGTCGATGATGCCGGTCAGCGTGTCCCGGTCGGTGCTGATGGTGGTGGGATGCGCCAGCACTGCCACCCCACCCAGCCTTCTGATGGCGGCGAGCGCTTCTTCCATCGGGAAGTAGCGTTTGGGAACGTCACAGGGGATCAGGTAATGGCTGAAGGCATCCTGCATGTCGTGGGCGTACCCCTTGGACATCAGCACCTGGGCGATATGCGGGCGTCCCAGCGCGCCTCCCGCCAGGGCAGCCGCCTCCGCGCTGGAGATGGGGGAGCGCCCTTCGAAGACCAGCTTCTCGTTGATCTTGTCCACGATAGCCTCCCCTCGCCTCTCGCGCCGGTCCCGGAACTCCTTCAGCGTCTCCTGCAGCCCTTCGTCGTGGTAATCGAGCAGGTAGCCGAGCAGGTGCACGTCGCGATAGGAACCGAAGGCGACAGAGAACTCCAGGGCGGGAAGCACCTCGAGGCCGCATTGTGCCCCGGCGGTGACGGCCTCGTCGATGCCGTCCACGGTATCGTGATCAGCCAGGGCGATCGCCTTCAGCCCCAGGTCGCAGGCCATGGCGACCAGCTCGGCAGGAGAGCGGACACCGTCGGAAAAGGTAGAGTGCATGTGGAGGTCGACCAGGTTTTTCATGTGTTCTCCAGTGCTGCAGGTGCGGCGGCGAAGCGCGGCTGCTCTCGGCCAGCGGTTGTAGTAGTCAAAGCGCTCATTATAGGCGTTTTCCCCATTTGTGCAACGTCTGCATGCAGCGAAAGGTGAAGACCGCCAGCTTGGTCAGGGAAGAAGACGCGGTATACTGCTATCTGTTGTCTGCCATCCCCCACACCGAGGTGCCCATGACACGGCTGTACCGCTACGTAGCGTCGCTCGCCATCGTCTTTTCCCTTGCCCAGGCCCCTCCAAAAGCCCAGGCAGCCGATGCCATTTCCGGGCATATCGTGATGGCCGCCATTCCGGTGGGGGCCTTCGCCACGGCGTACCTGAAGAACGACAAGGAGGGGGAGAAGCAGTTCGTACGCAACCTTTTGGCCAACCAGCTGCTCAACTCGACGCTGCGGCTGGCCTTCAACTATACCGGCTTGGGGAGACGTCCGAACGGTAACGGTTACGGCTTCCCCTCTGGCCATGTGGCCTTTGCCGGCGCCGGTGCCTCCTTCCTGGAGGAGCGCTACGGCTGGCAGTACGGGGTACCGGCCTGGCTGCTGACCGGTTACGTGGCTTGGGTGAGGGTTGACAACAATGACCATCACGCACGCGATGTGATAGCGGCTGCCGCCCTCGCCTACGGGATAGGCAAACTGTTCGTGACACCGGAAAACGCCACCCACCTGGCGCCGGTGATCGGTCCGGACTGGATCGGGCTGCGCTGGGAGAGATCGTGGTAAACTAGGGGCTGACCAAGGGTTCAGAGAGGTGAGCTATGGCAAGGGTATCGATCGGCTGCAGCGGCTTCAGTTACGGGCATTGGCGTGGCAACTTCTATCCCGAGGGGATGGCGCAGAAGGATTGGTTCCACCACTACCGCTCGGTCTTTTCCACCGTGGAACTGAACGTCACCTTCTACCGGACCCCCACCATCGAGACATTCAAGCACTGGTACGAGGAGAGCGAAGAGGACTTCTCCTTCGCGGTCAAGGGGAGCCGGTACATCACCCACGTAAAGCGGCTCTCCGATCTCGGGAACGCCCTGGAGCGTTTCTTCACCCCGGCCCAGGAGCTGAAGGAAAAGCTCGGCGTGGTGCTCTGGCAGTTCCCGCCCCAGTTCAAGTGCAACCTGCAGAGACTGCAGGAGTTCCTCGACAACCTGGGAAAGTACCTCTTCCGCACCACCTTAGAGTTCAGAAACGACAGCTGGCTCACCGACGACGTGGTGAAGATCTGCAAGGATAAGAACGTCTCGCTGTGCATGGCCGACTGGCCCCCCTACCTCGACGAGACGCCGGTCACCGCCGACTTCGTATATATCCGCAGGCATGGCCAGCAGGGTAGCTACAACGGCTACTACAGCACCGCTGAGCTGGAAAAGGACGCAGCGAGGATAAAGAAGTACCTGGAGAGGGGGCTCGACGTCTTCATCTACTTCAACAACGATGCCGGCGGGGCAGCCCCTCAAAATGCCGTGGAGTTGGCGAGCATCCTGCAGAACGTCCACCACATCTCCCCGCATCTGCCGTCACGATAAGATCCGTTGCAGGCAATGAGACGGGCTCCAGCGACGGAGCCCTCACCCATTTCCTCATCCCCTCTATCCCGCCCCTACCCTACCATGCCGCCTCCTTGCTCCCCTCCCTAATGACATCAGTACATACGAAGGCGCCACTTCAGGTCAAGCGGACGGGAAGGCGCAAAACAACCGTCATTCCAATTGTAAAGGAAGGTGGAGATGGTACCATTGCAGACGATTAACAACCACACATGATAAGGGAGGTTTTATGCGGAAACCGTGGTCACTGATAGGGGCTCTGGCGCTGGTCTGTGCAACCGCCCTTCCCGCTCTTGCCGACGTAACCGACTACCTGGGACCGGGAGAGAAACCGTCCAGGTGCCCGAAGACCATCGTGGTGCGGCCGGAGTTGTTGCGCTCCAACGTCATCTCCACCATCGACAGCTCGGACCTGGAAACAGCCAGCCACATGATCGGCTCCACGGTTGCCAACAGATACGACGGCTCCCTGGTGATCGCGGCCAAGGACCTGGACCAGTACCGGGTCTGCAACGTCCCGGTGGTGCTCTCCAAGCTGAAATCCTACACCACCCAGTCCGCCATCTTCGGCCAGCGCGAGGGGACGGCCACGGTGACCATCCTGCACTTCGCCTCCACCAACGCGAGCGACCCCGACAAGCAGATCGAGGTCTCCGCCACCGGGGAGCGCCACTGGGGCGACGACGTCCCCTTCATGAACGCCGTGAAGGCCGTCTGCGAGAAGATCCAAACCGCCCCCTTCTGATCCGCCAGTCGGGGTACCTTCCTCCGCCTTGCCGGTAGCTTAACCTCTCTCCTGCGAGTCCCCTCCCTCCAAAACGGGAGGGGCAACTTCCACCTCAGCCCGATCCCACCCCGCCAATATCTCCCGCATGGTGTGGCGAATGAACAGGAGCGAAATCAGGGCCGCCAGCCAGGTGATCAGGAAGATCCCCCACCAGACCCCTTCTACCCCCAGGCCAAACCCCACCGTCAACAGCCAGAAGGCCGGCACCGGAGCCACCACCTGGCGGAAGATGCCGATCACCACCGCAAAACGCGGCCGTCTCAGCCCCTGCAGGGCGAAGGTGTTGATGTAGAGGATGACGTAGGCGGGGAGCACGAAGGCGGCGATGCGCAGATACTGCACGCCGATGTGGGTCACCCGCTGGTCCGAGGTGAAGAGGGACATCATGCCCGGCGCCAGCGGGTAGAGCAGCAGGGTGCCGAAGGCCATCAGCGTCAAACCGTCCTTCAAAGCGGAGCGGACGGTTTCCTTCACGCGGTCGTAGCGGAGCGCCCCGCTGTTCTGGGCGACCAGGGCAAGGGTGGCCACGTTCAGCCCCATGACCGGCAGCAGGACGATCTGCTCGATGCGTGTCGCGACACCGTAGGCGGCCACCTCCACCTGTCCGAAGCGTCCCACGTACCAGGTAATCACGAAGACCCCCAAGGCGACGGTCATCATGGAGAGGCTGGCAGGAAAACCCTGGCGGGCCAGGGAGGTGAATACCTCGCGCCGGGGCAGAAACTCGCGCCAGCCGAGCCCACCGACCAGACCGCTGCGGCGGACCTTTGCCTGGAGGTAGATGCATCCCGAGGCCTGGATGGTAACGGTGCCCCAGGCGATGCCGGACAACCCGAGAGGCGGCAGGCCGAACCCTCCGTAAATGAACCAGGGATCGTACAGGAGGTTCAGCAAAAAGGCGGTCACCAGGAAGTTGCGATATGACTTGGTGTCTCCGGTGGCGTTGAGGATGGAGTTCTGCGACTGGTTCACCACGAAGAAGACGGCCCCCCAGAAGAGAGCGCCCATGTAGGAGATGGCGAGGGCGAAATATGCCCCAGTTGCGCCCATCGAGTGGAAAATGATGGGAGCAGAGGCCAGGCCGACGGCAGTCAGCAGCACTCCATGCAACACGGCGAAGGAGATGGCCTGGGCGGAGTACAGGACTGCCTTTTCCCGTTCGCCCGCCCCCAAGGCGTGCCCGATGAGTGCCGTGGCACCGGTGGAGATGCCGCTGCCGATGGCGATGATGATGAAAAACAGCGGGAAGGACAGGGAGACCGCAGCCATGGCCTGGGTGGAGATCCGGCTGGCGTACCAGGTATCCACCACGTTGAACATGGTGTTGAAGAAATAGCCGATGCCGACCGGGATGGCGAGGCGGCGCAGGAGGGGCGTTACCGGGGCTGAAACAAGATCAGAAGACATTCGAGGAACCTAACCACCTTGTATGAGTCGCCGAGCGATATTCGCCTGACAGGATAAAGAAGAAAACCTTTTCTGCAATAGAATCAGTCAGCTTTTTCTCAGATGCTATTCTACATGGAATAACGTCTGGTTGGATACTCTTTAGCGCCTGCCATGGTCAATGGACCGCACAATATCAGCTGCAGCGAATAAGGAACTACATTTACATTGATAGCTGCTCATAAGCCGTGATATGGTGCCGCGTCACCAGGATGAGTCCAAGCAAAGGAGTGTCTGATGAAACGTTTGGCAATGGCCGGTCTGCTGGCATTGAGTCTGATGGGAGGCTGTAGCGGCGACAAGAGCAAGGAGCTCTTCGACACGGCACAGTTCGAGGAAAAGCAGCACAACAAGGAACATGCCCTGAAACTCTACCAGGAGATCGTCTCCAAGTACCCGAACAGCCCCCTGGCAAAACAGGCCAAGGAGCGGGTGTCGGCTCTCAGCGCGAAATAGACTGGCGAGCTCAATTGGACGCCATCTTCGAGCTGATACTTTCCTTTCTGTGGGAGATTTTCGCCAACCTCCTCGTGCAGTTCTTATTGGAGTTGGGACTGCGCTCCCTGGCCGAGCCTTTCCGCAAGAGCGAGCAACGCCACCCGGTTCTGGCTTTCATCGGCTGTATCATGCTGGGAACTCTGGCTGGATACCTAAGCCTGCTGGTTTTCCCGTACCAATTGTTCCACGCACAGCATCTGCAGGGCTACAGCCTGTTCTTCGTGCCGCTCGCGAGCGGTCTCACCATGGCCGGGCTTCGCAAGCTCAGGGAGCGCCAGGAGAAGCCGCTCCTCTTCATGGACAGTTTCACCTATGGCTACACCTTCGCCTTCTTCATGACGTTCGTCAGGTCCTATAACGTATGGTGAAGCAGATTTGGTAATCAGGTCAGGTAATGGAAGGTAACGAGGAAAAGAAGAAAAAGAAGAAGCGGTCGCCGTGGTCGAAGTTCATCGACCTCATCTTCCGGGTGGGGCACGTCGCTGTGGGAGGGATCCTGTTCGGCGGGCTCTACTGGCAGGTAGCGTTCACGAACCTGCGCCTGTGGCATTGGCTGACCGTCGGCACCGGAGTCCTGCTGATCGGATGCGGGATGGTCGGCAGCAGGCACTGGATCTACCAGGGACGCGGCATCCTGGCCCTGTTTCACCTGTCACTGGTCTGGCTCGCCCACTCCAGCCGCGCGCCGATAACCGCTCCACTGCTGGCCGTGCTGGTCTCCGGAGTGGTCGGCAGCCACCTGCCGGGC
>NZ_DATFBA010000037.1:0-8280 GCF_035254065.1 Geomonas sp. | reverse complement strand
GCGAACAACTCCTTCAGCAGGGCAGCCCTGCGGGTCGTGGAACCGGTCCCCGTGCTGGCAGCCAGCTCCTCGAAGGCCTGGTCCACCTCGACGATGGTGAGGGACGGGAGCGCCGCGGCCTCGTGATGAGTCCGGAAGATTTTAGCCACGCCGATGCCGATGCGCCCTTGGCGTATGGCTCCGGAGAGGTAGTTGGTGGCAATGGGTATCTCTTCGCATGGTAAGCGGCGCATACACTCGGCCAGCAGCCGGGTCTTTTGCTGCCGGCGGGAGGTCCTGCTCACTGCGTCGGAGGTGGCGATGAGTTCGTTGAAGAGCATAGGCTAACACCGAGTAGTTATGCAGGCTCTATCCCCACCGCCATCAGCTTCCTCTCGCCCTTCGGGAGAGGACAGGGGTGAGGGAAGCCTGGTACCTGTGTGGAGAGTTCCCTCACCCTAACCCTCTCCTGCGGGGAGAGGGGACTCTCGGACTACACGACCGCGGCAAGAATGGGAGGCGTAGGTGAATTCTGACCCTATCTTACCCCGATTCCGACTACTGCGACCCGCCGAAATTCGCCCAGCCTTACCCCGTCGGGCGTCCCTGCCGGCCACACTGGCAGGCGCGCTGCCGGACCGTGTATAATAGGGGCGTCAGCATAAATGCCCAAGTAGCAAGCAGTAAGCGCAGGATAGCGTCATGACTAAAAAGCATTGCTCGTTCACCATCATGACCTACAACGTCCATCGCCTGATCGGCAACGACCGCCATACCTCGGCCGCCCGCATCGCCGAAATCATCGAAGCCTATCATCCCGACATCGTCGCCCTGCAGGAACTTCCCGGGGGAAGGTACCGGCCGGAGGACCGCGGCACCACCCTGGCGCTCTCCCACGAGCTCGCCCTGCTGGAGAAGTCGCGTCAGCTCATCTACCTGGAGCGGGAGCGTAACGGCAACGTGGTGTACAGCCGTCACCCGATGCGACTGATCAGGGCGGGGGGACTGCATCCGGAAACCAGGAGGAGGTCGATCGTGCCGCGCGGCGTGCTCTGGGTGGAGATCGATATCTGCGGTCACAGGCTGCAACTCCTCAATACCCACCTGGGGCTTACCCCGCCCGAGCGAGCTTCGCAGACCAAGGTGCTGATGAGTTCCGAATGGCTGGGGCATCCCGACTGCCGGCCTCCCACCATCTTGTGCGGCGACTTCAACCTGCTCCCCAGTTCCCCGCTGCACAAGCGCCTCAAGGACATCCTCGACGACCGGCAGGAAGCTCTCACCCTGGGGCACACGGAGTGGACCTTCCCGAGCCATTACCCCATTGTCCGGTTCGACCATCTTTTCATCTCCCCCAACCTCACCGTGGAGAACCTGGAGATCCCCCAGACCAAGCTGACCCGCGTGGCCTCCGACCACCTCCCCCTCGTCGTCAAGCTACGGCTGGACTGAGCGAACGACTCCCTAAAGCCGCTATCGTCCGAAAGTCCCCTCTCCCGAAGGGGGGGGTAGGGAGGGGGAGCACCGCTGCAATAGCCACCATTGCTCCGTCTGAAAGCAGGACCACCGCAGGCATCGCCGACACAGTCCCCCCCTCCCAGCCTCCCCCCTTCGGGAGGAGGAGCCGTCGGACAGTCGCGCGGTAGAGTTCTGCAGTGATTAAAGTTTTCCTCCTTCCCCGCCGAAAAGATTCCATTAGTGACGGAGTACCATCCCCGGCGGCGGGAGAAGGAGAGCGAGCCATGAGCGAATATGTTGAAATGCCGGAAGACATGGAAATGGAGGAAGTTATTATCGAGAGGGTACTGCAGAGTACCGGGGCGTTGCTGGAGATCTGCGTGGTAAAACACGGGGTGCAGTACGAGGCGGCGCTCTTTTTCGACAAGAAGTACAAGCCTGGCCCGCCGCTGCCGCGCCCGTTGGAGTCACCCTCCGGGCAGTCGACCCACTGGATGGGGGTGCGTCCCAAGGTTGGGCTGACCCAGGAAGAGGCGGACAAGATCGTCTACGAGGTGAACGGCATAAACGCCCTGCACAGGATCCAGATGAAGGACAGCTGGGGAAATCTGCTGGACGCGGTGTAAGCCTACGGCTTTACCCCCATCCTCCTGCCCTCCCCTTGAAGGGGAGGGGGTGTTGTTGCTGGTGGAGAAGAGAAACGAGAAAAGGCCGCATCCCTTGTGGGACAGCGGCCTTTTTGCGTCTGCAACCTGCGCCTCGTCCTGCAGCCTGCGCAGCGTCCACCTTATTCAACGATGACAGGCACCTTTTGCCTAGGCGGCCTCCATCTCGTCCCCTCCCCTTCAAGGGGAGGGACAGGAGCTTGCCCGCCGTAGCCTTTAAGGCGAAGGCGGGTGAGGATGGGGTGCTTACATCTCCACCCGGGTCAATACCCCCTGCAGCCTGCTGGCGGGGAGCTTGTTGAACTGGACGAAGTTGGGGGTGAGTTTCTTGATCAGCGAGAACACCTTCCAGACCGGGTTGGCGGTCGCGATGTCCTCCACGCCGTAGAAGATGACTTTCTCCATGATGCCATTCTTCTTGAGCAGCCCCTCGATATCGATCACTTCCATGTACCCTGCGAAAATCTCGAAGGACTCCAGCCCGGCGCAACGGTCGGAGATCAGCCTGGCCCTGAGGCCGAACGGTTCGTCGGTCCTCATGATGGATATGAAGATGTTGCGCTCGTAGATGATGTTGCTGCGGATCATGCAGTGCACCACGTAGGGAGGCACCACCGCCCACTCGCGGGTGAAGAAGAGTCCGGTGCCGGGGATGGTCCTCCCCTTCGTGTAGATCTGCTCGTAGGAAAGGAGGAAGGTGTCGACGTCCAGCGGCCGGAGCGCCTTGTAGAGCGCGCGCTGCCCCTTGGTCCAGATCAGGATGGTGGTGAAGGGGACGCCGGCCAGGATCAGCGACCAGTAGCCGCCGTGCGGCAGCTTGTTCAGGTTGGCGATCAGGAAGATGGCATCAGCCACCGTCACGAAAAATGCGATGGGTACTTTCCACTTCTTCTTGGTGTGGGCAAAGATGATGGTCATCATGATGCCGGTGATGGTCATGGTCCCGGTCACGGCCAGACCGTAGGCCGCCGCCAGGTTCTCCGACTTCTCGAACACCAGCATGATGAAGATGACCAGCACCATCAGGAACCAGTTGACCGAGCCGATGTAGATCTGCGACTTCAGCTGGCTGGAGGTGTAGTCGACCTTCATGAGCGGCATGATCCTGGTGGTGATCCCCTGGTAGACGATGGAGAATACGCCGCTGATCAGCGCCTGCGAGGCAATCACGGTCGCCATGATGGTCAGGATCAGGAACGGGATGTAGAGGAGCTGCGACTCCCCCTGCACCATGCCGAACAGGGTGTTCTTGGCGTCGGGGTGCTTCAGCAGGAAGGCGCCCTGCCCCAGGTAGTTGATGACCAGCGCCAGGAAGACGAAGCACCAGGCCCGGATGATCGGCTTTCTCCCCAGGTGCCCCATATCGGCGTAGAGGGCCTCGCCGCCGGTCGCGCAGAGGATGACCTCGGAGAGCACGAAGAAGGCGGACAGTCCGTTGGTCATGAAGAATTTGATCGCGTACCAGGGGGAGACCGCCCGCACGATGGAGGGGTAGTCGCCGATGGCGATCAGGCCGGAGACGGTGAGCGAGATGAACCAGAGCACCATGAGCGGACCGAAGAGGCCGGCCACCTTGTCGGTACCCTTGAACTGGAAGACGAAGAGGGTGATGGCGATGCAGGCCGCGATCAGGATGAGGGTCCCCTGGCTGAGGCTTGCGCAGGCCGGGATCAGCACCAGACCTTCCACGGCGGAGAGGATGGAAATGGCGGGGGTGATGACCCCGTCGCCCAGAAGCAGCGATACCCCGACGAAGGAGAGGAAGCCGACCATGCCGAGGGAGCGCCCCCCCTTGAGCATCCGGACCAGGATCTCCTTCAAGACGATGGTCCCCCCCTCGCCTTTGCGTCCGAGACTCATGGCAAGCCAGGCGTACTCGACGGTAACGAGGATGATGAGGGTCCAGACGATGAGGGAGAGGATGCCGAGGATGTTGTCCAGCGTCGGCTTGGTGATGGCGAAGATGACCGTGAGGGTATATATCGGGCTGGTGCCGATATCCCCGAAGACGAGACCCATCGATTTGACGATGCCGCCCCAATAGGATTGCTGGTGTTGAGACATACTTTTTGGGGTCCTTGTAATGGTTCGGCAAGCGCGAAAATGCCGGCTCACACCCCCCGCCTGCCCCATTGAAGGTCGGAGGATGTGGTCGGCAGGGCTCTTATAGCACTACCCTTTGGTGATTACAATAGAAATCCCCCTTTGCGCTTGACATGACAATCTATTCCTTGTAGCTTAAATCGTTTCGCTGATGGCTTTATAAACAGTGGAGGCCGTACAAATGGAATACAAGGACACACTCAACCTGCCTCAGACCCAGTTCCCGATGAAGGGGAATCTCCCCCAGCGCGAACCGGAGATGCTGAAGCAGTGGGAACAGAACAAACTCAACGAAAAGGTTGACGAGACCGGCAAGGGGAGGCCGCAGTACATCCTGCACGACGGCCCGCCGTACGCCAACGGTCATATCCATATCGGCCACGCGCTTAACAAGATTCTGAAAGATATCGTGCTCAAGAGCAAGCGGATGAACGGCTTCGACGCCCCCTACATCCCCGGCTGGGACTGCCACGGTCTCCCGATCGAGCTGCAGGTCGAGAAGAACCTCGGCTCCAAGAAGCACGAGATGTCCAAGCTCGAGATGCGCAAGCTCTGCCGCGAGTACGCCCACAAGTTCGTCGCTATCCAGCGCGCCGAGTTCGAGCGCCTCGGTGTCCTGGGCGACTGGGAGCACCCCTACCTTACCCTGCACAACAGCTACGAAGGGACCATCGCCCGCGAGCTCGCCCGCTTTGCCGAAAACGGCGGCCTCTACAAGGGGAAGAAGCCGGTGCACTGGTGCTCCTCCTGCGGCACCGCGCTGGCAGAGGCTGAGGTCGAGTACGCCGACCACAAGTCTCCTTCCGTCTTCGTCAAATTCGCGGCCAAGGAAGACCTGGGCTCCGTGATCCCGGCCCTTGCCGGCAAGAAGGCCTCCGTGGTGATCTGGACCACCACCCCCTGGACCCTCCCCGCCAACCTGGCGGTCGCCATGCATCCGGAACTCGACTACGTGGCGCTCGACGTGAACGGCGAGATATTGATCGTGGCCGAAGGGCTCAAGGACAGCTTCCTCAAAGAAATCGGCGCGGAGGGCCAGGTGGTCGCCACCTTCAAGGCAACCGTGCTGGAGAAGAAGCTCCTCAAGCATCCCTTCTACGACCGCGACTCCATCATCCTGTTGGGCGAGCACGTCACCCTGGACGCCGGCACCGGCGCGGTCCACACCGCCCCCGGCCACGGACAGGAAGACTACGAGCTCGGTCTTAGGGAAGGGCTGGACATCTACAACCCGGTCGACAACCGCGGCCGCTTCTACGACAACATCGAGTTCTTCGCCGGCCAGTTCGTGTTCGACGCCAACAAGGCGGTGATCGAGAAGCTGACCGAGGTGGGGGCGCTGCTCACCTCCAAGGAGATCAGCCACTCCTACCCGCACTGCTGGCGCTGCAAGAAGCCGATCATCTTCCGGGCCACCGAGCAGTGGTTCATCTCCATGGAGCGAAACGGGCTGCGTGAGAAGTCGCTGGCCGAGATCAACAACGTGAACTGGATCCCGAAATGGGGCCGCGAGCGGATCTACGGCATGATCGAGAACCGCCCCGACTGGTGCGTCTCCCGACAGCGCTCCTGGGGCGTCCCCATCGCCGCCTTCTACTGCAAGAGCTGCGGCGAGGTGCTGGCCGACGGCAAGATCATGCACCACGTAGCCGACATCTTCAGCGAGCACAGCTCCGACGTCTGGTACGACTGGGATGCCGCCAAGTTCCTGCCGGAAGGGACCAAGTGCCCATCCTGCGGCAAGGGCGAGTTCGACAAGGAAACCGACATCCTCGACGTCTGGTTCGATTCCGGCGTCTCCTACGCCGCGGTCTGCGAACTCCGCGACAACCTGCGGGCGCCGGCCGACATGTACCTGGAAGGTAGCGACCAGCACCGCGGCTGGTTCCACTCCTCGCTTTTGGCGAGCGTGGGGACCCGCGGGCACGCCCCCTACAAGAACGTACTGACCCACGGCTTCGTGGTGGACGGCAGCGGCCGCAAGATGAGCAAGTCGGTGGGCAACGTGGTCGCTCCCGAGGACGTCATCAAGAAGTTCGGCGCCGACGTGCTGAGGCTGTGGGTGGCCGCGCAGGATTACCGCGACGACCTGCGCATCTCCCAGGAGATCCTGACCAGGCTCTCCGAGGCGTACCGCCGCATCCGCAACACCTGCCGCTACATCCTGGGGAACATCCACGACTTCAACCCGGAGACCGATAGCGTTCGGCTTTCAGACATGCCGGAACTCGACCGCTGGGCGATGCACCAGCTGGAGCTTTTGAAGGAGAAGGTGATCAACTCCTACAACGAGTGCGAGTTCCACATCCTCTACCACGCAGTGAACGGCTTCTGCACGGTCGAGATGAGCGCCTTCTACCTCGATATCCTGAAAGACCGCGTCTATACCAGCAAGAGCAGCTCGCTGGGCAGGAGAAGCGGCCAGACCGTCATGTACGCCGTGCTGGACGCCCTGGTGCGCATGATGGCGCCGGTCCTCTCCTTCACCGCCGAAGAGGTCTGGGCGGAGATGCCGGGCAGCCGCGAGGAGAGCGTGCACCTGGCGCTCTTCCCCGAGATGAACCCGGCCGCCAAGGACGAGGCGCTCGCCCAGCGCTGGGAGAAGATCATGAAGGTGCGCTCCGAAGTATCCAAGGCGTTGGAGCTGGCCAGGGTCCAGAAGGTGATCGGCCACTCGCTGGACGCCGCCGTTGCCCTCAAGGCCAGCGGCGAGACCGCGGAGCTCTTGAAAGAGTACGATCTGGCGGAAATCTTCATCGTCTCCAAGGCGTATGTCACTGATGTGCTTGAGGGCGAGGCGTACAAGGCGGAAGGCGTCGAGGGGCTGGAGATCGCGGTAGCCGCGGCTCCGGGCGACAAGTGCGAGCGCTGCTGGTGCTACAGCGAGGAGCTCGGCAAGGACGGGGACTACCCCACCATCTGTCCGAAGTGCCTGGCGGCCGTTAAGTAACTCTCGTTTGACGTAATTCCCCTCGCCCCTTTAGGGGAGAGGGTGCCCGAAGGGCGGGTGAGGCCCCTTTGTTATCGAGACTTCCCTCACCCTAACCCTCTCCCGGAGGGAGAGGGGACTCTAGAAAGCCTGAGGCATCGGACATACATGAAATCCAGATACATCATACTCATCGTGGTCTCAGCGCTGGTGCTGGTCATCGACCAGTTGACGAAGATCTACATCGACAAGAGCATGGCGCTGCACAGCTCCATCACGGTGATCGAGAACTTCTTCAACATCACCTACCTGCGCAACAAGGGCGCCGCCTTCGGGATCCTGGCCAACTCCAGCTTCCGGCTCCCCTTCTTCATCCTGGTGTCGCTGGTGGCGGTCTGCGTGATCGTGGCGGTCATCAGGAAGCTCAGGGAGGACCAGAAGTTTGCCGCCGTTTCGCTGTCGCTGATCTTCTCCGGCGCGCTGGGAAACCTGATCGACAGGATCCGGATGGGCGAGGTGATCGATTTCCTGGACGCCCATTGGTACGATCACCACTGGCCCGCCTTCAACATCGCCGACTCCGCCATCTGTGTGGGGGTTTTCCTGCTGGCTATCGACATGTATGTCGAGGAGAGGAAGAAGACGCCGCAGCAGTAAGGCTGACAGTCGCTACGGTAGAAACAGAAAGTCCCCTCGGAATCCCGAGGGGACTTTTTTTGTACCAGGTCCTAAAAGTCCCCCTTGATAAAGGGGGATTTAGGGGGATTTGCAGTTTGGCCATCATCAGGGATAAACGTCCAAAGCAATCCCCCCTGTCCCCCCTTTATCAAGGGGGGGACCAGGTTTGAGAGAGCCTACCAGGTGGTAGGAAGCTCCGAGGTGAGCAGATCTTTCAGCTCCGGCGGCAGGCGGCGGGCCTTCATCCCCTCCCCCACGCAGGCGAGGGTCACCTTGGCCTCCACCAGGAGCTTGCCGTCTTCCTTCCTGATCACCCGCTGCCCCGCAACGAAGGCGCTGTTGCGGACCTCGACGATGGTGGTCTCCACCTCGAGCAGGTCGTCCAGCCGCGCGGGGGCGCGGTAGTTGATATGGATGGAGACGACTGGGAAAATGATCCCCGCATTGTGCATATCGGCAACGGACAGG
>NZ_DATFBA010000036.1:0-18484 GCF_035254065.1 Geomonas sp. | reverse complement strand
ACCCTCTTCTTCGGACTGGCCGCTCTCGGCATCTTCATGTTCTTCGTCGGGCGCTGGCAGGAGCGGTTCGGGATGAGGAAGATGATCGCCTTCGGAACGCTGCTGACCGCCGTCAACCTGCTCACCATCGCCTTTGCGGATCATCTCTGGATGCTCTACCTCTGGTCCTTCTTGAACGGCGCCGCCTGCTGCTTCGTCTATACCCCTGCCATGACCTCCGTTCAGCGCTGGTTCGTGCAGCGGCGCGGCCTTGCTTCTGGGGCGATCAATTTCACCTTCGGCATCGCGGCGGCGGTCACCTCTCCTCTCTTCCATCGCCTGCTGGAAGGGATGGGCTATGTCGGCATGATTCTCAGCGTGGCAGGGGCGACGCTGGTAATGGGGATGCTGGCCGTACCCTTCACGGAAGGTCCCGACCACCTGGCGAAGCGGGAGCCGAGTTCTGGCCCGGCGGTGGTGAAAGTGAACTTCGTCCACGGACGCTCGCTCACCGTCAAGGAGTGTCTGGCAACCAAAAGCTTCTGGTTCCTCTGGCTGACCTGGGCTTTCCAGGGGGCGGCAGGGATCGCCATGGTGTCGGTGGCGACAATTTACGGGCTTTCCAAGGGCTTCTCCATGGAATCGGCGGTACTGGTCTTGACCGCCTTCAACCTGATGAACGGCATCGGCAGGATCATCATGGGATTTCTCTCCGATCTCGTGAACCGGACCCTCGCCATGAGCACCACCTTCTTCGCGGCGGCAGCCGCCTACCTGCTGCTCCCTCACGTTGCCGGGGTGGTAGGGACTGCATTTCTTGCCGCAGTCATCGGCCTCTCCTTCGGCACCCTCTTCGTGGTATCGTCCCCGCTGGCTGCAGATTGCTTCGGCACCCGGCACTTCGGGGCCATCCTGGGGCTGGTCTTCACCGCCTATGGCTTCATCGCCGGACTGCTCGGCCCCTCGCTCAGCGGCTATATCCTGGACAACACGGGGGGCAATTTCACGGTCATCTTCGCCTATCTTGCCATCTTCTGCATGATGGCCGGTATCTTCATCAGGTTCGTGATCCCGCCAGACACAGCATCGGAGCCGGCGGCGTCATTACAAGATGCCGATCCAGAGAGTGCTCCCACTATCTGATCGAAAACGGCACGTTCAACGCGACGCCCTTCTTGATCGATACTGTCATCAGCGCAGTCTCTGCACCAGCTGCATACTCACCTCTTCGCTTATCAACCAATCCTCAAAGAGCACTATTTCTCTTTGAGAAGCTCAAAGAAGCTCGAAATCCAGTACGATCTTTGGTTTTTCAGCGCCGATGTGGTAGTCTATGACTTTAAAAGCAGCAGCAAAGGATGACGAAATGGTGTTCGCCCCCTTCGATGTCAAAAAAGATCCTGATGCGCTTCTGCGACTGTTTTCGGCAGCTGCTGTGCTTTTTATCGTCCTCATCCTGTGCCTCGCCGGTTTCGGTTTCCGTGCTGCCTTGCATCGGTATGTGGTAAGCAATGCCGAGCAGGATGCGATCAGAGTGAGTCGCGCGATACTGGCTGAGGAAAAGGAACACCTGACAACCTCCTCTCCTGACGGCAGTTCCACAGTCAATGTTCGTCCCGAAGAGATCCCCACGCTCGATCAGCACCTCAGGAGATTCCTGGCCCCCTTGAACATCGTGAAGATCAAGGTGTACTCTACCGACTGCCGGATTACCTACAGTACCGATGCCACTATCATCGGAATGGTGAACAAGGAGAACCTACGACTGCGCAAAGCGCTGGCAGGCTTTGTAGATTCACGGCTGGAGAAAAAGGAAGAAGTACGTGACCTGGCAAAGGAACAGAGATTTAATGCCGACGTAGTGGAGACCTACATCCCAGTCAGGGACAACAACAATAAGGTGATTGGCAGTTTCGAGATCTACCGGGATGTCACCAATACCTGGGCCCAATTCAAGAACGCCATAGTCATGCTGATTGGCGTGCTGTTCCTGGTGTTGCTGCTGGTATTCGTGTTGTCCTTCCTCATGGTTCAGAAGGTGACCAGAAGCGTGAAGGAGATCCAGAAGACGATCAGGGAACAGGCCACCACCGATCCCCTGACCGGCATTCCCAACAAGAGGAAGATCCTGCATACGGCGGAGAAGGAATTTTCCAGGGCGTGCCGCAGGCGGGATAAGGGGTTGTCCGACGTCGAGATCGGCTTCATCATGATGGACGTGGACCGGTTCAAGGAGGTGAACGACGGCTACGGGCACCTGGCCGGAGACCTGCTCCTGAAGGAAATCTCCGGCAGGATCACGGACTCCCTCAGGGTGTTCGACGCGGTGGGGCGTTTTGGCGGGGACGAGTTCCTGGTCATCCTGCCCGGTTCCAACCTGGAACAGACCCGCAGCGTGGCGCACAAGATTTGGATGCTGATAAGGGAGAAGGCGTTCCTTTTGGAGGGGCGTGAGGTCGCGGTGACGGTGACGCTGGGGATCTCCACCTTGCAAAGCGGCGATACGGAGTACACGGAGGCGGTGAAGCGCGCTGACGACAACCTGTACCGGGCGAAGAGCGAAGGGCGGGATAGGGTGCTGTGACCGTGACGACCTCCATCCTTACCCTGTCCGTTGTACCGTGGGCGAACGAGTAGGGCAGGGGGACAGGCCCCTGACGGAGCCAGTCCCCTGCCCCATCCTCACCCTGTCCCTCCCCTTGAAGGGGAGGGGAGTGAGGGGGGCTTCACAGAGAAGCAAGCCTTGCGTCAGTGACGATGGGGCAGATGCAGGAGGCAGCCACAGGCCTTACGAGGGGAGGGCCTGGCGGATCTTCTGCTCGAAATCCCTGGCCTGGAAAGGCTTCTGCAGGAAACCGCACGGTTTCTCGCCGGGGAAGCGGTCTGAGATGGTCTGCTCGCTGTAGCCGCTGCTCAACAGGATACGTACCTCGCTGTCCAGCTTTTTCAGCTCCACGAAGGTAGCCACGCCGTCCATCACCGGCATGGTCAGGTCAAGCACCACCACCGCGATCTGGCTCCCCTGCTCCTTGTAGATCTCGATCGCCTCCACCCCGTTGCACGCCTCCAGCGGTTGATAGCCGAAATGCCGCGCATACTCCACTCCTAACGAACGGACGTACTCCTCGTCGTCGACGATCAGGATCTTGTTGCGGGCGGTCTCCGCCATGGCGGGGACGCCGTCCTGCGCCGTTGCAGCTTCCTCCGCCGCGGTCTCCTCCGCCGGCAGGACGGGGAAGAGGATGCGGAACTTGGTCCCTTTCCCTTCTGTGCTTTCCAGCATGATCATGCCGTGGTGGGCCCTGACGATCCCCTGGGCGGCGGCCATCCCCAATCCGCGGCCGGTGAACTTGGTGGTGAAGAACGGGTCGAAGAGCCGTTGGCGGATCTCCTCGTTCATCCCCATGCCGTTGTCTTCCACCTCGATGAACACGAACATCCCGGGGTCAGGTTTTTCCGCCAGCACGCTTTGCTGGATGTCGGCCCGTTCGCAGATGACCGCGCCGGTGGCGAGATTGATGACTCCGGGATCGGTGCCGATGGCCTCGGCGGCATTGGTGATCAGGTTCATCACGATCTGCTGCAGTTGGCTGGGATCGGCCATGGTCTTGGGGAGATCGTCCTGGACGGCGACGTTGAACGAGATGGTGCGGGGAATGACCGTCCTGAAGAGGTCGGTGTTGCTGACCACGATCTCGTTGAGATCGACCGCCTGTTTCTGAAAGACCCCTTTGCCGGCGTAGGCGAGCATCTGCCGGGTCAGCTCGGCGGCCCGCCTGCTGGCCAGCATGGACTGTTCCAGGTTGTCGCGCGCCGGCAGGCCTTGCGGTACCCGCAACAGGGCCAGGTCGAGGTTCCCCATGATGGCGGTCAGCAGGTTGTTGAAGTCGTGGGCGATGCCGCCGGCCAGGATGCCGAGACTCTCCAGTTTCTGGGCATGCAGAAGCTGCTTTTCCAGCCTGAGATGCTCCTGCTCCACCTTTTTGCGGTCCTCGATGTCCCTGGAGATTGCCACGATCCCCCTGATGACGGGGTTGTCCAGCTGGTTTATGCCGGTCGCCTCCATCCAGGTGTACTGCCCGCTTTTGCCCAGGTAACGGTACTGGACGACGGCCGGTTTGGTGGGATCTGCAAGCAGGCGTTCGAAGGCAGTGGTCACTTGGTGCTGGTCGTCGGGGTGAATCAGCTCGAAGGTGTTGGTGCCAACCAGTTCCTCGGGATGGTAACCATGGATCGCCAAGGCCGCGGGGGAGTTGTAGCGCAGCACTCCGTCGGCGCTGATGATGCTGATGATGTCCGGCGAGAGCGCCATGATGCTGCGGAAGAGTTCTTCGCTCTCGGTGAGCGCCGCCTCGATCTGCTTTCGCTCGGTGATGTCCATGATGCAGGTGAGCAGGTAGCGCCTTTGGCCGTGCATGTACGAATTGGTGAACAGCTCGGCGATGAACGGCTCGCCGTCCAGCCGGCTCATCATGGTGACGAAGTGGTCGATTCGCTTTTGCTCGCGCACCTGCTTGACGAGCCGCGCACGTTCCTCCGGTGCGACGATGCCGAGCTCGATGGAGCATTTACCCACCATCTCCTGATCCGAGGATGCCCTCATCAGGCGCAGCAGCGACAGGTTGACCTCGGTGAACTGCCCGGTCTCCAGGTCGCTCACCGACAGGGCGAGGGGACTTTCCTGGAAGATGGTGGCGAGGTTGCTTTCCGACGCCTTCAAGGCCGCCTCTATTTCCTTGCGCTCGGTGATGTCGATGACGCTCCAGACCACCCCCGTGTCACCGTTTGGCAGTTGCAGCCTGACGCCGGTGAAAATGCACCAGAAAACGCTGCCGTCCTTGCGCCGCCACGGGTACTCCACGCTGGTGCGTGACCTGCCGTCACGTGCTTTTTCGAGCACGGGAGTGAAATTCTCGAAATGCTGCCGGTCGATGTGCAGCATTTCGGCGGTTTTGCCGACCAGTTCAGCTTCCGCATAGCCGAAGAGTTCGCAGAAGAATTGGTTGACCTGGAGGATCTCGCGTGAGGAGGAGACCACCAGGTGCCCGGAGCCGTTATGTTCGAACAGGGTGCGCAGGTAGTCATACTCATTGGTCAAGGCGTCCGCGGCGGCGATGCGTCTCCTGTTTTGATACAACAGCCAGGCGGCGGCGAAGGTGCCGCAGGCGAAGATCGCCACCAGCACCGCCGTCTGCTTCAGCTCGTTTCGCCAGGAGGCCAGGTAGTCGCTGGGCGCCCGTCCGCAGGTTATGTACAGCGGGTAGCCGGCGATCTTGTTGAAGGCGAAGATCCGCTCGACGGGGTCGATGCTCCCCGGATTCCGGTAGGTGCCCGACGTTCTTCCCGCCGCGACCATTTCGGCGAGCTGCCGGGAAACTGTCTTCGATCCGGTGCTGCTCTTGTTGGGGAGGTCGGGGTAGCGGACCACCACCGTCATGTCGTCCTGTCGCAGGGTCAAGACTCCCATCTTGCCGATGTCAAAGGAGGCGAACAGCCGGCTGATGTACTCCAGGGAGATGGAGCCGAACACGATCCCCGCGAAGCTGCCGTCGGGATTGTTGATGCGGCGGTCGATGTTGACCTGCCACTTGTGGGAATGCCGGCCGGTCAACGGCTTGCTGATGATGATTCCCGCCTGCGGGTTTTCCCGCGCGAACTGGAAATGCTCGCGGTCAGCGATGTTGAGGGGCCCGCCCACCGGGTCCGGCCGGTCCCGGAAGATGATGTCTCCCTTGGCGTCGGCGATCCGTATCCCGTCCAACTCCGGGATGCTCTGTCTTTCGTCGAGGAGCAGCTGGGTGATGAACTGCTGGTCGATGCCCCCCCTTCGGAGCTGGCGCTCCATCTCGCGTTTCAGGTAGAGCAGTGATAGGTCGGTCTTGTCGATGATGCCGGCCATGGTCTGGCTTAGTGACTGGGAGAGGTTCTGGGCCTGGATGGCGACGCGGGTTTCGTCCTGCACGCGGCTCTTGTGGAGGAAAAAGGCGGTCAAACCGAGAACGAAGATGTTTAAGGCAAGAACAGCAGACAGCAGCCTGACCAGGTAGGCTCGGGGGGTGAGGAGCAAGCTTTCCGATTTGACGAACACATCATTCATGTAAAGCCCCTGCAGAAGTCAGATGCTGTACGTCTCGATGTATCTACCGTCTTGGAACAGGCATTGGTAGTAATTGCCTGATGCTAATGTCAGTGGATTTATGGGAAGGTACTGTCTCAGGGTATGACTATAAGAACTATTAGACAGGATATCATGGCTGATGAGAGCAGTACAGTGATACCTGTCACTCCTCACAGCTTCTTGCCGACCCGCTTCAACAGCAGGGAATTCGCCACCACCGACACGGAGGAAAAGGCCATGGCAAGACCGGCGAACTCGGGCTTCAAGGTGATGCCAAAGGGATAGTAAAGGATGCCGGCGGCGACCGGGATGCCGAGTATGTTGTAGAAGAGCGCCCAGAAGAGGTTCTGCTTTATCTTCCCCAACGTAGCCCGCCCAAGCTTCACCGCCCGGACCACGTCCATCAGGTCGTCCTTCACCAGGATGAGGTCGCCGGTCTCCTTGGCCACGTCGGTGCCGCCCCCGATGGCGATGCCGATGTCCGCGCGGGCGAGGGCGGGCGCGTCGTTGATGCCGTCCCCCACCATGCCGACCGCTTCCCCCTTTTCCTGATATTCCCTGACCACCTGCTGCTTCCGTTCCGGGAGCACCTCGGCCTCGAAGCCGTCCACCCCGGCGGAGCTCGCGATGGAGGCAGCCACCGCCTGCTGGTCGCCGGTGATCATGAAGGTCCTGATCCCCAGTTGCCGCATCTCCGCCACCGCCGCAGCCGAGGAAGGTTTCAGCCGGTCCGCCAGCGCCGCGATCCCCACCAGTTTCCCCCCCGCAGCGAGGTAGATGAGGGATTTACCCTCGCCAGCCAGCCTCGCCGCCTCCTCCGCGATCGGGGACGCCGGAACGCCAGCCTCCTCCAGAAGGCGCGCATTGCCGGCCAAGAGTTCCGTGCCTTGGTAACTGCAGGAGACGCCGAAACCACCTTTCTCACGGTAATCGGAAACCGGGTCGGGGAGTGAGCCGCGCTCCCGGGCCCCCTGCAGCGCTGCCTGGGCCAGAGGGTGGGAGGAATGCGCTTCTGCCGAGGCGAGGTAGGTCAAAAGCTGCCGTTCGTCGACACCGGGGGCCGGGATAACATCGGTGAGGGTAGGGCGCCCCTCGGTGAGGGTGCCGGTCTTGTCCAGCAGGATCAAGCGGAGCCGGGAGATATGCTCCAGCACCGAGCCGCGCTTGATGAGGATGCCGCGGGAGAGCCCGACCCCGCTACCCACCATGATGGCGGTCGGGGTGGCGAGCCCCATGGCGCAGGGGCAGGCGATCACCACCACCGCAATGGCGAGCTTGAAGGCGAAGAGAAACGGCTCGTGGAGCGCCAGGAACCAGATGAGGAAGGTGACCAGCGACAGCGCCACCACCACCGGGACGAAGACGCCGGAGATGCGGTCGGCGAAGCGCTGGATGGGTGCCTTGTCCGCCTGCGCCTCCTGCACCATGCGCACGATCTGGGCGAGCAGGGTCTCTTCGCCCACCCGGGTGACCCGCACCTTGAGCAAAGCGCTGCGGTTGATGGTGGCGCCGGTCACCGCGTCCCCCGGCCCTTTTTCGGCCGGCACCGATTCGCCGGTCACCATCGATTCGTCCACCGTGCTGCTCCCTTCCACGATCTCGCCGTCGGCCGGTATGGTCTCGCCGGCGCGAACAAGGACCAGGTCCCCGACCCGGACCAGCGAAGCGGGGACTTCCTTTTCCCCCTCCTCGGTGATCAGCCGCGCCTTGTCGGCCTGCAGTCTCAGGAGCTTCTTCAGCGCCTCGCCTGCCTTGCCGCGCGTGCGCGCCTCCAGGTACTTGCCGAACCTGATGAAGGCGATCAGCATGGCAGAGGTCTCGAAGAAGACGTCGCCCCCCTGCTCGCCGAAGGCGCCGAAAAAGGCGAACAGCGAGTAGAAGTAGGCGGCCGAGGTCCCCAGCGCCACCAGCACGTCCATGTTGGCGCTGCGGCTTTTCAGGGCGAAAAAGGAGCCGCGGTAAAAGGTGAGGCCGGCGCTGAACTGGACGACGGTGGCCAAAAGCAGGTTCATCCAGAGCACGTTCCGGTTGTGGTGCATCCCCATGGTCAGCATGATCGGCAGGGATAGGGCGAGGCTGAAGATGAACCAGTTTCGCTGGCTCCGGTAGCTCCTGGACTCGTCCTCCCGCGCCTGTCCCTCGGGGACCGGCTGGTAACCCGCCGCGGTCACCACGTCGTAGATGCCGGCGGCGTCGATGGCGGAGGGATCGAAGCGGACGAAGGCCGATTCCTGCGCGAGGTTCACCACCGCGGCATGCACGCCGGGTGCGGCGTGCAGTTTTTTCTCGAGGTTGTTGACGCAGGAGGCGCAGTGCAGCCCCTGGACGCCGAAGCGAAGCTCCCCGGCCGCCGCTTTGGGGCGCGCGGCGTAGCCGAGTTTGGTGATGCTCTCCCGGATCTGTTCGCCGCTGATGAGGTTCTCGTCGAACTCCACCAGCAACTCCTCCATGGCGAAATTGACGGCGGCCTTGCTGATGCCGGCGGTGTCGGAGAGGGTTTTCTCGATCCGGGCGGCGCAGTTTACGCAGGACATGCCGCTGATGGCGAAGGTGGCTTTTTGCATGATGCCTTCTCCTTACTTCAGGAAACGCGATACGGTGGTTTTGACTTCGTCCAGCAGTTCCTGCTGCGTCATCCGCTTGGCGCTCTCGTGCTCCGCCTCGCTGCCATGTCCCAGCACGCAGGTTTCCAGGTGCCTGGTCAGGATCTCCACCCCCAGCGCATCCAGCGCGGAGCGGACGGCGGCGATCTGGTTCAGGATGTCCACGCAGTAGCGCTTCTCATCCAGCATCCGCTCGATCCCCGCCACCTGTCCCGCGATCCGCTTGACCCGCGCCGATATCTTCTTCTGCGACGTATCGTCCATGACCTTCTCCCCGAATCTTGAATACCCCCGGTGGGTATGTAGCTGAATTCAGAATACCCCCATGGGGTATCATCGTCAAGCGATATTTCCGGGATGTGGCGTTCCTTCGGTGAACAGGGCAGTTCCACCTGCCAAGAAAACAAAAGGCCCCGGGAGATTAACCCCGGGGCCTTTTTGCGTCCGCGCAGACCGTTGCTTACAGGATGGCGTTGGATATCAGGTAGGCGACCACGGTGGAGGTGCTGACGCCGATCAGGCCGGGTAGCATGAAGCTGTGGTTCAAGAGGTACTTGCCGATCCGGGTGGTGCCGGTCCGGTCGAAGTTGATGGCGGCCAGGTCGCTTGGGTAGAAGGCGAAGAAGAAGTAGGCGTAGCTGGCCGGAATCAGCCCAAGCAGCAGGGTGATCGGCAGGTTCAGGGCGATTCCGAGCGGCAGCGTGATGGCAAGGGTGGCGGCCTGGCTCTTCACGAAGGCGGAGATGCAGAAGGTGGCGATGGCGAAGGTCCAGGGGGCCATCTTCACCATGACGCCGATGTTGTCCACCAGGAATTTCTTGTTGGCGGTGATGAAGGTATCGCTCATCCAGGCGATGCCGAAGATGGAGACTACGGCGATCATGCCGGAGATGAAGACGCTGGAGTGGGCGATTTCCTTGGCCTTGACGTTGCCGACGAACATGATGAGGGCGCCGTAGGCAAGCATGATGAACTGCACCACGGTGGTCATCGCCAGCGCTTTGCCGTCGGCTGCCATCGGCAGCAGTTTCGGGAATACCGCGAAGAGGATGATGGTCGCCACGCCGGCGAAGAAGAGGGCGACGGAGAGCTTGGCAGTACCGGAGACTTCCTTGTCAAGGGTGGTGACCTCGGCGTCGAGGGCCTTGCGGAACTCGGGATCCTGGAGACGGGCCTGGAATTCGTCATCCTTGTCCAGGTCCTTGCCGCGGTTGAAGCTCCAGCTGGCGGCTGCCAGTACCCCGACCACACCGGCCGGCAGGGTGATGGAAAGGATCTGCATGAGGGTCACGGGGTGGCCGGTCTTGGCGGCGAAGCCGAGGAAGAAGGTGACTGCGGCGGCCACCGGGCTCGCGGTGATCCCCATCTGGGAGGCGACGGATGCGATGGCCATCGGGCGCTCCGGTCGGGTGCCGGTCTTGATGGCGACGTCGGAGATGACCGGCAACAGCGCGTAGACCGCGTGGCCGGTGCCGACGCAGACGGTCAGGAAGAAGGTGGAGAGCGGCGCCAGGATGGTGACGTACTTGGGATGCGCGCGCAGCATCTTCTCGGTCAACTGCACCAGGTAGTCGAGGCCGCCGGCCACCTGCAGGGTCGCCGAGGCGGTCACCACCGCCAGGATGATCAGCATGACGGCAATGGGGGGCTCCGAAGGGGCGTCGCGGAAGAAGAGGGTGAGCACGGTCACGCCGAGACCGCCGATCAGGCCGAGGGCTACGCCGCCCCTGCGGATGCCGATCAGCACCGCGCCGAGCACGAGAACGAATTGAATCCAGAACATCGCCATGGTAAACCTCCATACCTTTGGTAAGTGGTGGGGCGTGAGCCCGAACTGTTACTCTTGGTATGGCAAGGAGGATGCCAGCGATGGTTTTTGGCGTATAGTGCTGTATTTATTTAGTTTTCGAGGAAAGAGGCGCCTAGGGGATGAGGAGCTTTTTATAACGAGACGTTATGGCTTGATAGCGTGTCTGGGGAAAAGTCCTGTGATATCGAGATGTTGAACCAGAATATATCCTGGGGTTATCGTTATAACCTCTGGTTATGGGAGCGAACTCCCCGTCTCCCCACGGGGGAGGGCCGGGGTGAGGGAAGCCGCGTACCTGGGGTGGACTGCATCTCTTCGTGGAGAGTCCCCTCACCCTAACCCTCTCCCGGGGGGAGAGGGGACTGTCGGACGATGCTGGAGAGTGCATGAAGGGGGGATTACGACTCGCCGCGTCCTTTAAGCATCTTCAACCTCTTGGAGAGCGCGGGCTGCGAGATTCCCAAAAGCCTTGCCGCCAGGGTCTGGTTGCCACCGGCCCGCTCCAGCGCCTCCATGACCAGGAACCCGGCAGCGTCGCTGAAGCTCGGCAGTTCGGGGAAGCCGGAGAAAGGATTGCTGCGGGCGTCGCGCGGCGCGGGGGGCGCGGTGCCTGGCGCCCGCTCGACGGCCTTCTGGAAGCTCTCCATGCCGAGGACCTTGTCGTGGTTGAGGCTCACGGCGTCGAACACCATGGCGCGCAACTCCCGGACGTTGCCGGGGAAGCTGTAGCGGGCGAGAAAGGGGACCAGCTCCCTGGGCGTGGCCGGTTTGGGCTTGCCGAGCGCCTGCGCCGCCTCGTGGAGGAAGTGGTCGAGCAGCAGGCCGATGTCACCGGCGCGCTCCCTGAGGGGAGGGATCTGCACCTGGTGCGTGCGCAGCCGGTAGAAGAGGTCGCGCCGGAAGGTTCCCGCCGCTTCCTTGGCAGCGAGGTCCTGGTGGGTGGCGAAGATGATGCGCGCCTTCACCCGCTTGGGCTGGTCGCTCCCCAGCGGGAAAAATTCCCCCTCTTGCAGGAGCCTCAGCAGCTTCACCTGGGAGGCGGTGCTGAGGTCGCCGATCTCGTCGAGGAAGAGGGTGCCGTCGACGGCCTCCTCCACCATGCCGCGCCGGACGGTATCCGCACCGGTGTAGGCGCCCCTCACGTGCCCGAACAGGGTGTCGGCGAAGACGTTGTCATCCAGTCCCGCCACGTTCACGGTGACCAGTTTCCCGCGGCAGCCGGAGAGCCGGTGCGCCGCCTGGGCGATCAGTTCCTTACCGACCCCGCTCTCGCCGGTGATCAACAGCGGCTGGGGGCTTTTGGCGACCGCTTCGATGTAGGAGAAGACGGCCAGCATCCCGCGGTCGGCGGTGACGATACCCGAGAAGACCTCGGGCTGACGCAACGTGGAGGAGAGGACCCGGCTGGAGAGTTCCGAGTAGTCCCGCTGCATCTCGCACATGCGCACCGCACGCAAGACGCCCCCAACGATCCGCTCCTCTTCGTCGGTCTTGATGAAGTAATCGAAGGCCCCCAGTTTCATGCAGCGGACGGCCGTCTCCAGCTGGTTCAGGCCGCTCAGCACGATGCGGGTTACCTCCGGATGGGACTCACCGATCCGCCTCAAAAGCTCCTCTCCGGAAAGATGGGGCATGGTCAGGTCCAAAAGGACCAGGCCGATGCCGCCCCCGTCCAAAAGCCCCAGCACCTCGCGGCTGTCCTGGCAGGTGACCACGTTGGTGAGTCCCGCGCTGCTTCTCAGGGTGAGGGCGAGCGACTTCAGCCAGGCGGGCTCGTCGTCCACCAGGAGAACGGAGAATTCGGGGTAGAGTTGCTGGCTCATGCGCTGGACTCCTTGCTGGCGGCCGGCAGGGAAAGGGTGACTGTGGTGCCGCTGCCGGGGGTGGAATCGAAGGTGAGGGTGCCGTTGTGTTCCTTGATGATGCCGGCCGATACCGACAGGCCCAGACCGGTGCCGCCGCTGTCGCGCTTGGTGGTGAAGAAGGGGTCGGTGAGCTTGGAGAGATTTTCCGCGGCGATGCCGACACCCTCGTCGCGCACCACCAGGATGGCGTTGGAGGTGGTCCGGTTGTAGCGGGTGGTCACCGTGATGCCGTGCTCCTGGTCGGGGAGCGCCTGGCAGGCGTTCAGCACCAGGTTGACCACCACCTGTTCGATGCGCTGGGTGTTCCCCAGCACGTTGGGGATGTCGTCCTCCAGCTCGACCCGGAAGCGGCCGGTGGAGCGGCGGATGGTCGGCTCCACCAGCCTGAGCGCGGTGCGCACCGTCTCGTTCAGGTCGATGGCGGACTTGTCGCCGGTGTCGTCACGGCGGGCGAAGTCCTTCAGATCGTTGACGATCCGCTTGATCCGCTGGGCGCCGTCCTGCATCTCGTCGAGCATGCGGGTCATCTCGACACTCATCTCGCTGTAGGGGACCCCTGCCAGCAGGAAATCACCCTCCTGCCGCTGGTGCTCGTCCAGGATCGGCCGGATGTCGCGGTGGGCCTTCTTCAAGAGCGGCAGGTCGAGCAGGATGAGGCCGGTCGGGTTGTTGATCTCGTGGGCCACCCCGGAAACCAGCACGCCCAGCGCCGCCATCTTGTCCGCCTGCACCAGCTGCTGCTGGTTCAGCCTCAGTTCCGCTTCCGCGTGCTTTCTCTCCGCGATCTCCCGTGTCAGGTCGGCGGTCCTCAGCGCCACCTGGCGATGCAGCGTCCTCGACCAGAGCGCGAATGTGCCCAGCAGGAGCACCAGGGGGATCACCACCACGGCCGCGTACTTCACGAAAGTCCGCCAGTCGAAACGTTCCGGTTCCAGCACCCCCAGCCACTTGTTGTAGAGCATGTCGTACTGCCCGGTCTTGTGGAGGATGGCGAGCCCCTCGTTGAAACGGGAGAGGAGCTCGACGTTGCCGCGTTTCACCGCGTAGCCGTAGCGGTTAATCGCCACGCTGCGCGCGACCGGCACCAGGTTGCTGAGCTTTAGTTCGCGGATCAGGTACATGCCGGGGACGATGGCGACCACCGCGTAATCGGCCCGGCCGGCTGCGACCAGGCGCAGGGCGTCGGCGGGAGTGGCGGTCAGTTCGAGCTTGCCGTGGAAACCGGTGCGCACCAGGTAGTCGTGCATGATGCCGGCGCGGTGGACGGCCACCTTCTTGTCGGCCAGTTCAGCCAGCGCGCTGACAGGAGGGGAATCACGGCGGGCGAAGATCGCCTGGTTGACGATGGCGGAGGGGACCGAGAAGTCGACCTCCCTGGTCCGCTCCTCCGAGAAGGACATCCCCTCCAGCACGTCGATCTTGCCGTTTTGCAGGTCGGTGCGCATCTCGGACCAGCCGCCCAGCCGGAAGGTGACCCGCATCCCCATCACCTCCGCGATGGCGCGGGTCAGTTCCACGTTGAAGCCGGCCGGCTTGCCGCTTTGGTCCAGGTATTCGTAAGGGGGGTAGTCGCGGTCGCCCCCCACCACTATTTCGCGGGGGGCAGCGGGCGACCAGCTGTCGGCGGCGACCGCTATTCCGGAAACGAGTGCCAGCGCGCAGAGGGCGAGGAGGGCGGTGCGGATGAACGATTTCCCCATGATCCAGTCTCTCCCGAAGGTAAGTCGCCGAAATTATAGCACGTGAAGGGCCATACCCGGAAGGGATAACCTGCTCGGTGACCATGTTCTGCTCCACCAACTGCGTCCTCTCCTTGAACCCCCCCCCATCCTCATCCTGTCCCTCCCCTTGAAGGGGAAGGAACGCGTAGCGGAGTATCCATCGCTTTTCGGAACGGATAACGAGCCGCAGGGGGCGGTACGGCGGGAGGGTAGCTGGCGAGGCCGGGGTAGCTGGGTGGGTGGTTTTCGTGAAACTAAAACGGCAATCGGCTGGCTTTTTCATCGCCGGGGAGGCGACTGGGGGGGCGGCCAGAAAAATGGTCTTTTGGCGGAAGCAGGTAAGGGGTTGAAAAGAGACGCCTGACACGAAAACCAGTGTATTTCCTGGGTAATGCGAGATGGTCTACGGCGAAAAAATAACTTGATTTTATTTTCAGTGTTGGTGTAATGGCGGCGCACACAGTCTCTGCTCTTTGGAAATGACGCTCTCTGAGTGAAATTTTGACGGCATCAAACATGCCGTGTGTGATTTATGCCTTTCCAGGAATGAATAGATAGTACCTGTAATTCTGGCTATGCCAGATTTGATGTGTTTTATGTAAGGAGGTTGGCATGTACGTTGGACGAGGTCTGTGGTGGAGGGTGATGCAGTGGGCACTGTTCCTGGTGCTCACCTTGGGAGCGGTTACCGCTCATGCCTACAACATCAGTGGTACGGTCAGCAACACGAGCGGCAGGACGGGGCGCGTATACCTCTCCCTGCAGCAAAACGGCTTCAACACCGGTCTCGGGGTGAGCATCGCCCCCTCCGACCCGGGTTGGCCCAATTTCACCATACGCGGCGTTGCCAACGGCAGCTACTCGATAAACGCCTTCGTGGACGGCTCCGGCACCGGCTCCATCCACCCCAACGACCCCACCTGGAACTCCCCTGGCAGCATCGCCATCACTAACGGCGACTACGCCGTCGGTCCCAACTCCACCGTCTCCTTCACCTCACATCCCACGGTTCTCCCGGTCACCCCGGGGGGAGCCATGATGATGCCGGGCGACAACGGCACCTTCATCGGCTGGGACGAGCCCAAGGACAACAACGGCAACAAGATCGCCGATTCCTACAAGGTCTACTGGTCCACCTCCAAGGACACCCCGTTTGCCAACCCGGACGGCGTGATCACCGTCCCCGGCGGCAACCAGGACTTCGCCCTGCTGCCGGCCCCCAACGGCAGCACGCTGTACGTACAGGTGACCGCCAACGTGGCCGGCTCGCCGGAATCGGCGCCCACCGCGGTGACCTCGCTGCAGATCGCTCCCCCTGCCGGCGGCGTCACCGTTTCGGGAACGGTCAACCTCTCCGGCATCGCCAGCCCGGCCGGCAACCTCTACCTCGCCATCGTGGACAACAAAAGCGACAAGGGAGGGCCCGTCGCGGTCGCCTTTGTCACCGGCTCTCCGCAGCTCTCCAACAACTTCACCATCAGCGGCGTTCCCAGCGGGACCTATGCCATCTACGCGCTCATCGACGTGGACGGCGACGGCCGCATCGGCCCCGGCGACATCATGATCTCGGACAAGCAGGCCCCGGTGGTCACGGTGGGGGGAGTCAATGTCACCAACCAGACGGTGACGCTCAGCAAGAGCAACTCCTATTCCTCCCTCAATACCGCCCACTACCAGGATTCCAACACCCCTCCCAACGACGGCTACCAGATAGTGCTGAACACCCGCGGGGGGGTGGAAGTCCCGGTGAACGTCACGGTCACCGGCGGCCCCGGCAACAACGGGATCAACTACCCGCTGGATCTCGGTCTCAGCTATGAATCCTTCAACACCTGGCTCAACGTCGGCAACAACCGACCCCAACTGACCGACGTCTACCACCTCACCGTCCAGTACGCGAGCGGCGCGGCGTCGGACCTGGTCGACCTGCCGGTCACCGCGGTGCTGGACAGCTTCGCGATCCCGACCGCACCGGTCGGTAACTGGGCGTATCCGATGCCCGCCCAGGTCCTCTACTCCTGGAACGCCCCGAGCAACCCGCCGGCCTCCTACACCTACTCGTTCTGGACCAACACGCCGGGCTTCAACAACAATAACAACAGCTACGACAACATGCCGAGCAGCACCACCTCGGTGAACCTGTCGGGACTGACCTACAACGACGGCAGCCGCAACGACTGGAACATCAATGTCGTGGACGCCGCGGGCAACATGGCCCAGAAGAGCACCTGGTTCACCCCGACCACCGGCCCGGCGATCAGCTCCTTCACGCCGGACTCGGCGGTCCCGGGGACCGTTGTCACCGTTAACGGCATCAACTTCGACCCGATCGCGGCCAACAACACCGTGATCTTCGGCTGCAACCAGAGCGCGACCGCCCAGACGGCAACCGCGACGCAGCTTACCGTGGTGGTCCCGTCCAACGCCTGCCCCTCCAGCATCCAGGTCCAGGAGAGCGCCAGCGGCAAGATCAGCAATTTCAGCGCCCAAATGCTGAACATCCTCCCCACCATCCAGGTGAGCGGCAGGGTGACCGACTTCGCGAGCGGCAACAACATCACCGGCGCCACCGTGAAGGTGAAATCCTCCATCCTGACCACCACGCAGACCACTTCAGGTGCCGACCCCAACAACAACTACAGCTTCTTCAACGCCCCCTCCAACACCAACTTCACGTTGATCGTCACGGCGACCGGCTACGACGCCGCCTACTCGTCGACTCTCAACTCGACGACCCCGCTCACCCGTAACTTCGCACTCTACGCGGCCGGGACCGTGACCAACCTGAACGGTGGCACCGCCGGCCTGGGTGTCATCCGCGGCCGGGTGGTGGACCAAACGGTCACCGGCTCCAACAACGGCATCGCCGGCGCGACCGTCACCGCCTCGGGCGGCTTCCAGGTCGTCTATGCCGACAACGACAGCAATCAGACCCCCAACGCGTCGCTGACCAGCACCAGCGCCAACGGCGTCTACTACATCCTCAACCTCGCCGACGGCACCCAGGTCACCACCACGGCCAGCGCCGCCGGCTACAGCTTCACCCCGGCCAACGTCACCGGCACCGCCCACGCCGACTCGATGACCTTCATCACCAACCGCGGCTTCCCCTTCATCTCCGTCACCGGCACGGTGACCGACCTCGGCACCACGCCGGAGAACGGCCAGCCGCTGAACGGGGTGGCGGTCAACCAGCTGGGGAGCTCTAACAGCGGGAACTCGGGCCCCAACGGGGTCTTCACCCTCAACGGCCTGGCCGGCGGCACCCAGTTCGAGCTCAGCTTGAACCAGACCGGCTTTGACCCTGTCTACAGCGGGCCGATCACCAGCCCGACCAACGTGACCCTGCCGTACCCGCTGATCATGTTCACCCCCTCCCAGCTCTCCGCGCTCGGCATCGCGAACGGCCAGGGTGCCGTCATCGGCCGGGTGGTAAGCAGCGCCAACAACGCGCAGCCCATCAGCGGCATGCAGGTCAACGCCAGCCGTCCCGGCTATCCCGGCTACCAGGTCGAGTACTACGACAGCAGCGTGAACGGCTTCTCCCCCACGGCGACCGGCACCGACAGCAGCGGTCTTTTCCTGGTGCTCAACGTGGATGAGGGGGCCCAGGTGAACCTCTCCGCCCACAACCCCTTCTCCACCATCAACGGCTACCTGAACCTCACCACCCACGGCAACGCGGTCTCCGAGGTGATGGTCGGCTGCAACGTGCCGCAGCCCAACTGGGGTAACCTGGTGAATCCGTCCACCGTGACCACGACCACCGGCACCCAGACCCAGAGCATCTACGGCCAGGTACAGGTACCGAGCCTCACCAACCTCTTCCCCGGTCCCGCCGACGGTCTGGTGGCCCAGCTCGGCTACGGGCCGACCGGCAGCGCTCCCACCAGCCCCTCCTGGACCTGGACCCCGGCCGCCTACGACGTCTCCTATAACTGGGGGAGCCAACCGGGCAACTACCAGTACGTCGGCGCGCTCACCGTCTCCACCGCCGGCTCCTACGACTACGCCTTCCGCTACTCCTACTACGGCGGCCCCTACGTGTACGGCGACCTGCAGGGGATGCAAAACGGCAATGCCCCTCTGCCCGCGGCCGGCAAGCTGACCGTCAACGCCCCCATCCCGGTCTCGGTAGGGCTCTCCTCCAGCGGCACCCCGTCCACCTATGGCCAAGGGGTAACGTTCTCGGCCTTCATCAACCCCCAGGTCCCCGGTAACGCTACTGGAACCGTCCAGTTCCAGATCGACGGGGCCAACTTCGGCGCCCCGGTTCCCGTCAACTCCAGCTGGCCGTTCGTTACTCCCTCGGTTTCCATGCCGATCTCCACTCTCACCGCCGGGACCCACTCGGTCACCGCCATTTACAGCGGTGATGCAACCTACGG
>NZ_DATFBA010000035.1:0-5893 GCF_035254065.1 Geomonas sp. | reverse complement strand
AACTTGGTTGAGAGCTCCCTCATCAGCTCCAGGTCCAGCTTCACCCCGGTGAGCTCCATCTCGGCCAAGATCTCCATGAGCGGCATCTCGGTCTTGAAGAGGAGATCCTCCATCCCCTGCTCCTTCACCTTGGGGAGCAGGATCTCGTGCAGGAGGAAGGTCGCGTCCGCATCCTCGCAGGCGTAGGGGGCGGCGCGGTCCAGATCCACCTCGCAGAAGTTCAGCTGCGCCTTCCCCTTGCCGGCCACCTCCTCGTAGGAGATCATCCGGTGGTCGAGGAACTCCACCGCCAGGGCGTCCAGCCCCTGGCTGCTGCGCCCCGGGTTGAGCAGGTAGGCGGCCAGCATGGTGTCGCACCACATCCCCTCCATCTTGATCCCGGCCTGCCGGAGCACCTGGTAATCGTACTTCATGTTCTGGCCGATCTTGCGGCGGGAGGGATCGGTCAAAAGCGGCCCCAGCAGTTCCAGCACGCGGGCCTCGGAGAGCTGCTGGGGGGCGCCAAGGTAGTGGTGGGCGACCGGGATGTAGTAGGCCTCGTGGGGTTTGAGGCTCACCGCGAAGCCGGCGATGCGCGCTTCCATCGGGTTGAGGCTGCTGGTTTCCAGGTCAATGGCGAAGACCGGCGCCTTGGCAAGCCGCTCGAGCAGCTCTTTGAGCTCCGCCTCGTTCAGCACCACTTGGTAATGGTCGCAGGAGAGGGTAGGGGCGCTGGTCAGCTCCTTCATCAGGGTGGTGAAGCCGTACTCCCGGAACAGTTCGGTCAGGCGGCGGTTGTCGGGGGGCGAGATCGCGAAGTCCTCGAAGCTGTAGTCGATCTGGACGTCGCAGTCGATGGTGGCGAGCGTGCGGGAAAGGCGGGCCTGTTCGGCGAACTCCACCAGCCGCTCGCCGTTTTTCCCCTTCACCTCGCCGGCGCGGGCCAGAAGATCGTCCAGGGTGCCGAACTCCTGCAGGAGCTTCTTGGCGGTCACCTCGCCGATCCCCGGCACCCCCGGGATGTTGTCGGAGGCATCCCCCCAAAGCGCCAGCACGTCGATCACCCGCTCGGGATCCACCCCGAACTTCTCACGCACCTCTTCGATGCCGTAGCGCTTGTCCTTCATCGTGTCCAATAGGGTGACGTGCTCGGTGACGATCTGCATGAGGTCCTTGTCGCCGGTCACCACCACGCAGTCCATTCCCTGCTCCTCGCATTTCTTCGCGATGGTGCCGATGATGTCGTCGGCCTCGAAACCGGCCAACTCCAGGGCGGGGATGTTGAAGGCGCGCACCATCTGCTTGATCGGCTCGATCTGCGGCGTGAGGTCGTCCGGCATGGCGCTCCTGGTGGCCTTGTAGGCGGGGAAGAGCTCGTGACGGAAGGTGGTCTTGCCGGCGTCGAAGATCACCGCCACGTGGCCGGGCGCATGGTCCTTCATGACCTTCAGCAGCATCTGGGTGAAGCCGTACAGGGCGTTGGTGGGGAAGCCCTTGGGGGAACTAAGGTGGCGTATGGCGAAGTAGGCGCGGTAGATATAGGAGGAGCCGTCCAACAGGTAGAGCGTTTCTCTCTCGGTGCTCACTCGGCCACCTCGCGGGTGAAGATCACGAAGGCCATCGACGGGCGCCGGCTGGACTCGCGCATGGCGAACTGCATGCTGTCAAAACGCCACCCCTGCTTGGTCCAGTCGTTGAGTGCCTCCTCGACCATATCCTCGGTGACACTTGACAGCTCAACTACCTTGTACTGCAGCATAACTGCTCCTTCCGATTAGCTTTTTGTCAGCCATAGTAGCCGATTAAAACGGCGTCTTCAAGCTAAATGCACTGTTGCAAAAAAAGTCGAAACTGCTATGATTTGGAAAACTGAAGGGTGGAAAATAGATAAGGGGGTGCGCGTTAGGTCAGCATAGAGAGTCGATGACAACAACCAGGTAAAAGGGGATTCAGCATGGCAAAAAACGAAGAAGAAACCATCGACGAATTGGCGCAGCAAGTTGAACTGGACCTGGAAAACAGCTATGAGAAAAAAGACCTGAAGGCGCAGAGGGAGATGGTCAAGCAGCACCTCTACGATGGTTCCAAGAAGCTGAAACACACCGTACCCAAAGGAAAACGCATATAACCCCACCAGATGAAGCTGACAACGGGGAGGGGGCTTGAGGAAAGCCTCCTCCCCTTTACATTTTTGGGGAGGCAGCAGTTCCCCTGTCATGGAGGAAAGTGATGGCGATCGTCAGGTACAATCCGTTGAGCGAACTCCGCAGCATGCAGGACAAGATGAACCGCCTGATGGACATGGCCTGGAACAGGGAGGTAGGCGAGGACATCCGCGAGGGTGTCTGGCATCCCCCGGCGGACATCTACGAGGACGACGCCACGGTCACCATCAAGGTCGAGCTTCCCGACATGCAGCAGAAGGAGATCGAGATCAAGGTCGAGCAGAACACGCTCACGGTCAAGGGGGAGCGGAGGCACACCGAAGGGGTGAAGAAGGAGAGCTTCCATCGGATCGAACGTTACTTCGGGCCCTTCCAGCGGAGCTTCTCGCTCCCCAGCGACCTGGACCGCGACCGGATCAGCGCGAGTTGCGATTGCGGCGTGCTGACCATCAGCATCCCCAAGCTCTCCCGCAAAGGAGTGGCCATCGAGGTGCTGAGCTAGTCCCGCCTCCCGTCTTCCTGGTCGCCAATGATAAACGCCCCCCTTTGCCTTAAAGGGGGGCGTTTTAGTTTCCGCCTTACTTCGACATCTATCAGCTCTCCCTCTCCCTCGGGAGAGGTTCGGGGTGAGGGAAGCCCGTTGTCTCCGTACCTGCTTTTTCCTGGCGGTGACCTTGGAGCCGTGTCAGTTTCACCAGCCCTTCGACAGGCTCAGGGCGAACGGCGGCTTCTTTTTTCCTGCCATGAACGGCAAGATAACCGCGCTACGCCTCGTTCATGCTCCCGGTGCGGTACCCCTGCAGGTCGAGCGCTACGTAGGTGAAGCCGGCGGCACGGAAAACCTCCAGCGTCCGCTGCCTCAGTTCCGGGTCCAGCATGCGCGGCAGCTCCGCCTCGGAGAGCTCGATGCGGGCGGTCTCGTTGTGGAACCTGACCCGGTAGACGTTGAATCCCTCACCCTTCAGGAATTCCTCGCACTTCTCCACCTGCCCAAGTCTCTCCTCGGTTATCTCGGTGCCATACGGGAAGCGGCTGGCCAGGCAGGCGTAGGCCTGCTTGCTCCAGGTGGGAAGGTCGAGCCCCCGGCTGAGTTCGCGGATGTCGCTCTTGGAAAGCCCGGCTTCCAGGAGCGGCGAACGCACCTTCAGCTCGCAGGCCGCCGTGCGACCCGGTCGGTAGTCCCCGAGATCGTCGGTGTTGCTGCCGTCGGCAACGAAGGCGAAGCCAAGTTCGCGCGCCTTGTCGGTGCAGAGGCGGAAAAGCTCGCTCTTGCAGTGGTAGCAGCGGTCCTTGGGGTTGTGGCTGAAGCCGGGAATCTCGAGCTCGTTGGAGACGATCACCAACTGTCGCGCGCCGATCATCTTCGCCAGGTTTTGCGACTCGTTGAACTCCGACTCGGGGTAGGTGGGCGAGGTTGCGGTAACCGCACAGACCGAGTCGCTCCCCAGCGTGTCATTGGCGACCTTGAGCAGGAAGGTCGAATCGACGCCACCGGAAAAGGCGACCACCACCGACCCCATTTCCCGAAGTATCCCTTGCAGCTTCACGAATTTGTCGTTAACGGATTCCATAAATTCCCTTCAAAAACTGAAAAACCCCTCCTCCTTCGTAAAGGGGGCCGGGGGTGGAAAGGCAGAGTCAAAAACGAGATCAAGATTGAGATTAAGGTTGAGGACGGCCCTGAGCCTTACCCTTAATCTTAATCTCAATCTTAATCTCGCTTCTCGATTCTAGATGAAGTACATGAAACGGTGATCCTGCTCCCGCTTGATTCCCAGCGCCTCGCCGCGTTCACAAAGCGTCTTCAGGGTGATCGATTCGAAAAACTCGTTCAGCTTCGCGTTCGACTCCTCCCAGACCGTTTGCGTCACGCAACTGCCGTCGAAGTTGCACTCCTTCTTCCGCTTGCCGGTGCAGTCCACGATCAGGGTGTCACCCTCGGTGGCCTCGATGACGTCGCGCACCGTGATGTCTTCCGGGCTCTTGGCCAGGCAGTAGCCGCCCTGCGGCCCGCGCTTGCTCTTCAGGATCCCCTTCTTCTTGAGCCCTTGGAAGATCTGCTCGAGATAGCGAGGCGAGATCTCCTGCCTGCGGGAGATGTCCTGGATCTGCGCCGGTTGCGTGCCGGCGTTATAGGCGATATCGAAAAGTGCCCGAAGCCCGTAACGGCTCTTCGTGGATAGTCTCATGGTGGTGTTCCCCCCCGCTGATGATAAGCGAGCCTACAATACCACACGTATCATGTCAACAATATTAACGAGGGGCGAGCGGTATTGTCCACCACTCTAATGAGGCTTCCGCGGGCCAGTCGAATCGCTGCCAACATGAACAACACTCAGCAAACTCTCCCTCGCCCCCTTGGGGGAGAGGGCTGGGGTGAGGGGAAAGGCGGGAGCAGGGTAAATTACCAGTAGCGCTGGGGCGGTTCGATCCTCTCCAGGTGGACGATCTCGCCGTCGATGACCTGAAAGACGTCGCCGTACTCGTTGGTCCACTTGTCCCCTTCCTCAAGGGGGGACGGCACCTCCCGCGATCCGAGGTACACCTCACTGTCGCCAAGGTAAGCGAACCACTGCAGATTTCCGTTCATCCAGATCCTGTTCTTAAGCTCCATGCGTCCTCCATTGATCAGCGTTTAGCCGATCTTACTGAAAAGAGAGTGTCGCGGTCAAGAACTCCTGTTTTTTCTTGTTACCACCTGCGCTTTTTGTTATTAGGGAGGGATATATTAAACAGATGGGGGCTTCCGATTATGAAATTCACGAAGATGCAGGGTGCCGGCAACGACTACGTATATGTGAACTGCTTCGAGGAGAAGGTAGAAGACCCGGCGGCGGTGGCCGTGAAGGTCTCCAATCGCAACTTCGGGATCGGATCCGACGGGCTCATTCTCATCATGCCCAGCGACAAGGCCGACGTGAGGATGCGGATGTTCAACTCGGACGGCTCCGAGAGCGAGATGTGCGGAAACGGCATCCGCTGCGTGGCGAAGTACGCCTACGACCACGGCATTGTCAATAAGAAGGAAATCACCGCCGAGACCGGCGCGGGGATCCTGACGCTGCAGCTTTTCACCGACGCCGCCAACAAGGTCAACAAGGTGCGCGTCAACATGGGACCGCCCAGGCTGACCAGGAAAGAAATCCCCATGACCGGCGACGGCGACCAGAAGGTCATCAACGAGCCGCTCAACATCCTGCATTCCACCTTCATGATCACCTGCGCCTCCATGGGTAACCCGCACTGCGTGATCTTCGTGGACGACGTGGAGAACTTCCAGGTGGAGAAATACGGGCCGCTCATCGAGAACCACGACCTCTTTCCCCGTCGCACCAATGTCGAATTCGTTCAGGTGCTGTCCCGGACCGAGGTGCGGCAGCGCACATGGGAGCGGGGCGCGGGAGAAACCCTCGCCTGCGGCACCGGCGCCAGCGCCGTCACCGCGGCCGCCGTGCTGAACGGGCTGACGGAGAAAAAGATCGTCAACCACCTGTCGGGGGGGGACCTGGAAATGGAATGGGCGGAAGACGGCTGCATCTACATGACCGGACCGGCGGTGGAGGTATTTACCGGGGAAATCGAGATATGACCTTGTTATCCTGCCCGATGTGCGCGAAATGGGTCGACGAGCCGGGGCTGCGAATCGCCGAGCTGGACCTGTGCTACGTCATCCTCAACCGCGACCAGTTCTTCACCGGTTACACGTTCGTGGTGACCAAGCGGCATGTGACCGAGCTTTTCCATCTCGA
>NZ_DATFBA010000034.1:0-2139 GCF_035254065.1 Geomonas sp. | reverse complement strand
CCGACGTGAACAGCGTCCTCAAGAGCCACCTGGTGGTGGTTGACGCGACCCGCGTGCTGACTGCCCACGGACCGCAGGGGGGCAACCTGCACGACGTCAAGGCGCTCCACAAGGTGCTCGCCTCCACCGACATCGTGGCGGCAGATGCCTACGCCACCACGCTCTTCGGTCACCGTCCCGAGGACATCTCCGTCACCGTGGCGGCCCACAAGCGTGGGCTGGGCGAAATCGATTTGAAAAAGGTGCGAGTGATCAAGGCGTAGTACCTTGCCGAACAGTTTCGTAATGCCCTTCGACAGGCTCAGGGCGAACGGGTTAATAGTCTACGAGAGATGTGGTCGGGTTCGCGCTGAGCCCGTCGATTGTCTGCCGAGGGTGGCGCGGTTCGCACTGAGCCCGTGGATTCTCTGCCGGGAGGGTGGGCCGGTTCACGCTGAGCTCGTCGAATCTCTGACTGAAATGAGCCTCCGTTCGCGCTGAGCTTGTCGAAGCGCTGGCTGTCATTCGTGCTGAGCCTGTCGAAGCACTCCTTAGCAGGATTTTCTATCTCTATGAAACGACCGACCACTGCCAGAATCTCCCAGCTGCTCTTTCTGCTTATCTTCCTGATCCTCTTCGTGCAGACCGAGTACCGCGGCTCCGATACGGTCTCCGCCGCCATCAACAGCTTCTTCAGGGGCGATCCCCTGGTGCTGGTCAGTTACCTCGCTTCGGCGCGCTCCTTCACCTGGCTTTTGCTGCCGGCGCTGCTCACCCTCATCTTTACCCTCCTTTTAGGGCGCTTCTTCTGCGGCTGGATCTGTCCTCTCGGCACCGTGCTCGACCTGGTCACCGGCCGCATAAAAAAGAGCGCCCCCATCAGGTTTTTCAGGGGAAACCTCAAGTACTGGTTGCTGCTTCCGATCGTCTCGGCTTCCTTCTTTCACGCCAACCTCGCCGGCATCCTCGACCCCATCGCCATCCTGGTGCGGGCGCTGACCTTTTTCCTGTATCCCATCATCGGCAATGGCGTGCGCCGCAGTTGGGTCGAGCTGTACCACCTGATCGGCGAGCGGCGCGATCACCTGGAGCCTGCCTACGCCCTATTGCGCGATCACCTGCTGCCTTTCCGGGAGACCTTCTACCCGCTCGCATTCCTGTCGGCCCTGATGTTCCTGGCCATCATCTTCATCGAGCGCTACGAGCCCCGCAACTGGTGCCGCAACCTTTGCCCGCTGGGGACCTTGCTGGGGCTCTTCAGCCGCTTTTCGCTCTTCAAGAGGGTCCCCGCCAGGCTGTGCGGCGACTGCCAGGGGTGCCGCGAGTTCTGTCCCACCGCCTTCGATGAGGACATTCTGCAGGCGGAGTCCTGCATACTCTGCTTCCAGTGCCACCAGCGCTGCCGTCATGGCCGGGTTCGCTACAAGCTGACACTTCCGGGCTATGGAAACGGGACCTGTCTGCCGGAGCGGCGTGTGCTGCTCGGGGGGCTCGCCTGCGGCTTTTTCCTGGCCGGCACCTTCCGCTTTCGGCCTCCTGAAGCGCAGGCGCGCCTGCTGCGTCCGCCGGGGGCGGGGAAAGAGGATGAGTTCCTCTCCAAATGTGTCCGTTGCGGCGAGTGCATGAAGGTCTGCCTGACCGGCGCCCTTTATCCCGCCTTGGCGCAGGGGGGGATAGAGGCGGTCTTCACTCCGGTGGTCACCCCCAGGCTCGGCTACTGCGAGTACAACTGCACCCTGTGCGGCCAGGTCTGTCCAACCGCCGCCATACCGAACCTCCCGGTGAAGGAAAAGCGTCGGGCGGTGATCGGCAAGGCGGTGTTCGATAAGAACCACTGTCTCCCCTACGCCAAGAAGACCAACTGCATCGTCTGCGAGGAACACTGTCCCTTCCCGGAGAAGGCGATCCGCTCCGAGATCGTGGAGGAGACCGATCTGAACGGCAAGAGGATCAGTCTGCAGCGCCCCTATGTCCTGGAGGACCTTTGCAACGGTTGCGGCATCTGCGAGAACGTCTGCCCGTTGGAAGGCAAATCCGGTATCGAGATCTTCGCGGTGAAGGAGAAGACCCCTCTCAAGGAGGGTGCGGGCGAGCGAGGAAGCTATCCGCTGGAGGATGGTAGCCGTGAGCAGGAGAACGCTGGATCGGCTGCAGAGGGTG
>NZ_DATFBA010000033.1:0-5370 GCF_035254065.1 Geomonas sp. | reverse complement strand
CTGCCGCGACAGCAAGGAGGGCAATGTGAACCTTGACGGCTACAAGCAACTGCTCGCCATCGCCCTGGCCGCTGCCACCTGCTTCTTTTACATCCTCTGGTTCTTCCTCCCTCCCATCCGCCTGGTCTGGCGATGCCTCTCGGAAGAAGAGAACCTGCCGCTTTTGAACACCCTGAAGGCCTGCTGCGGCTCCGCCTTGCCCTTGAAACCGGCCATCTTCAGGAAGCAGATGCGCCTTTGGCTGGAGTTGCGCCTCTTGCATCCCAAGCCGCCCAAGGAGCCTCGCTGGGTGCTGGACACCCGCACACGCCGCTACCAGCTGGAAGTGGACGAGGCCTCCTACCGGCGGGAACTGGCCGAATGGAAGCGGAGCATGCGCGCGAAGTTCGGTGCCCTGAAGGTCAAGGAGAAGGAACCGGTCATCGAGGTGGCCGACGTCTTCCGGCTGAACGACGAGATCACCAAGAACGGCATCAAGAAGTACCTGCTGGCGGTCTCGCAGCTCAAGCTCTCCCTCGACGAGGAGGCCTCCTTTCTGTGCAGCGTCAGAATCAACGAAGGGTACCTGCTGCCGCTCAACTTGCTGGCCGGGCTCATGTCCCGCTTCCAGCAAGACTGGGGACCCATCATCTCGAGCTATGACCGGATGGCGAGCCGCGCCTTCTCGCACCAGCAGATGACCATTTTCAACCTCTGGCTCCTCTGGGGGCCGAGCGTTCCCGTCTGCAGCTGCGAACAGTGGGCGGGGCCGGTCACCCTCCAGTACGGCTTCGGCGACGAAAACAACTCGGTGCGCATACGGGTCAAGGACCAGGCCAAGGTGGCCCTGCTGGACGAGTTGAGGAACGTGGCAGCCTCACGCACGAGCACCGCCCACCCCTTCCTGCATGTCAGCATCACCGGCAAGCTCTGGCCCCCCAGCAGTTTCTTCCAGGGAGAGATCTGCGGCGCGCAGCAGGAACTGCTCAATCCCGACCGGGAGGCGTTCATCATCGAGTACGAAAGTCACAGCACCATGGGGAACCCTGCCAGCGCCGGGCTCTTCTACACCGCCTACGTCTGGGCTCTGTTCGTGGTGGGGCGGGAGAACGGTCCGTCGCCCGAGGAGATCCGCAGGGCACCCAGCCAGCACATCATCCCCTTCTTCGAACACGGCAACATCGTGGACGACTCCTGCTATCGCCTGGCGAAACTCCAACTCGCCCACAAGGTGCTCACCTACCTGAAGACCCAGCAGGAACTGCACGGACAGCCGGTGAAACTCTGGTACGTCTGCGCCCTCGACGACGCAGGCTATGGTCATAGCGTGCAGGTGCCGTCCAAGGGGAGGAGCATCCGTGCCACCATCGAAGACGTGCTGGCAGAAGACCAGTTCAGATCTGTTCGCAAAAGGATGATCCTCGACGAGCGGTCCTTTTCGGAATTGCTGTCCGGATGTCACTTTTCCAATGTCATCTCGGAGCTGTTCACTCAGATAGAGAAAGGGATCTAGGTAGGAATAGGCCTCACCAAGACATGCCATGAGAAAGCTGCCCTTTAAGGAGCAGCTTTTTTTCGTTTAACAGTAATCTGATCCATCACCGTGGACTATTTCAGAAGACATGGTCATGTCACTCTCTCAGCAGAGATGATCTGGCTCTTTGAGCTGCAAATTTTACAGTCGATCCTGGCTTCCTGACTCTGCCTCTGCCAGATAGGCTTTATTTAATTATGGAAGTTTGCTACTGTAAACGGGATTAACATGGTGGGATACTCCATCTCTGACTTGACCGCCGCCGCAGTGCCTGCGGAGGCACGGGAATTCGCGATGAAGCAGTACGAAAAGATGTCACGGGAAGAGCTCCTCAGGGAGGTGCACTCGCTGCACCGCCAGAACAACGTGATCCAGATGACCCAGCAGGTGGCCCTCAGGGAGAGCGAGGACCGCTACAGAAGGATGATCGAGACCGCCAACGAGGGGGTCTGGGTACTGGACGCCAAGGGGTTCACCACCTTTGTGAACGAGAAGCTGGGAGTGATGCTCGGGTACCATCCGGAAGAGATGCTCGGACGGCACCTGTTCGACTTCATGGACGAAGAGTCGAGGAAGCTCGCCGAGGAGAAGCTCACCCTGCGCAGCCGGGGGGTGAAGGACGTCTTTGACTTCCGCTTCCGGAGCAAGGAGGGGCGCGACGTCTGGACCATCCTGGGAACCACCCCCATTTACGACCACGACAATCTGTACGTCGGCTCGCTCGCCATGATCACCGATATCACCGATCGCAAGAGAGCCGAAGAGGCCCTGCGGGAGAGCGAGGCGCGCTACCGTGCGATGGTCCAGGCCTTCCCGGGGTTCACCTACATCTGCTCCCAACAGTTGCGCATCGAATTCCTCAACGACCGCTTCAAGGAGCTCCTCGGCCGCGACGCCACCGGTGAGGAGTGCTTTGCCGCCCTCCACGAACGGGACTCCATCTGCCCGTGGTGCGTGAACGACCGGGTGGCGGCCGGCGAACACGTCCAGTGGGAGGTGAAAAGCCCCCGCGACGGCCGCTGGTACCAGGTCTCCAACACCCCCATCCACAACGCCGACGGCAGCGTCTCCAAGCACGCCTTGATACTGGACATCACGAGCCGGAAAGTGGCCGAGGAGGAGCTGGAACGGCAGCGTTCCATGCTGGGGCAGGCGTCGGCTCTTTTACAGTTCGGCACCTGGAGCTGGGAGGCGGCCAGCGACAGCTTCACCTTCTGCCGGCAAGGCTCGAAGGTGCTGGGGACCGACAAGGATTCCGTGCCGCTTCAGGAATGGCTCGACCTGGCGCATCCCGAGGACCGGCCGAACATGCAGCAGGCGGTTCGGGAGGCGGCGGATGGCGCCCCCTGCGACATCGTATTCCGACCTGTCAGCGTCAAAAAGGGCGATACGCACCGGCTGCGCATGCTGGGCAAGCTGGTTATGGACGCGGAAAACCAGCCGAGCTACCTGTGTGGCATCGTAGTCGCCGTCACCCAATGACAAAAGGACCGGCCTGATCCAGACCGGTCCTTTCTCTTTTTTCTCGCCACAAGCCTACGCCGACGCGTGGTTCAGTGATCTGCAATTTCTCATTTCTATTGGGCCGTTCGTGCTGAGCCTGTCGAAGCATCCTTGCCAACTTTTTCAGTCTCTACTTTCCGTGTGAGCACCAAGCCCTTCGACAAGCCCAAGTTGAACGGCGTCCCACCCATCCCCCAACACACCCTCTCCTTTTTCATCCCCCGCGCTCCTAAGCCTATGGCTGGCGGCGTGACTCTTGCCGCAGATGCACGTACCAGTAGGCGAAGGCGACGAAGAGCACTCCGCCCAGCATGTTGCCCAGCGTGACCGGCAGCAGGTTCCCCAGGAAGAAGCTGGACCAGTCCAGGCCCGGCACCGGCCGCCCCAGCTCCCCCGCCAACAGGAGGCCGGTGGGAATGAAGTACATGTTGGCGATGGAGTGTTCGAAGCCGCTGGCGACGAAGGCCATGATCGGCACGTAGCAGGCGAACATCTTGCCGGTCACGTCGCGGGCGGCGGTGGCCATGAAAACGGCCAGGCAGACCAGCCAGTTGCAGAGGATGCCCCGCACCAGGGCGACCGTGAAGGGGAGCTGGCATTTCAGGGCGGCGATCCTGATGGCGTGCTCGGCGAGGTTGCCGTTGGCCCACAGCCGCGATTCGAACATCAGCCCGGCGAAGAACAGGGACCCCGCCATGTTGCCGAGGATGACGAGCAGCCAGTTTTCCAGAAGCTGCCACCAGGAGATCTCACCTTGCAGGGCGGAGCTCGCCAACAGGCTGTTGCCGGTGAAGAGCTCCGCGCCGCAGATCACCACCAGCATGAGCCCCAGAGAGAAGACGCTGCCACCAAGCAGGGCGGCGATCCCCTTCCCCACGAAGAGGGCGGCGTCCTGCGTCAGCACGGTGGCGAGCTCGGCCCCGAAGGCGATGTAGAAGCCGGCCAAGAGGCTCAGAACCAGGGTGCGCACGCGGGACTGGGTGAGCACCCGCTTGCCGTTGTCGACGATGGTCCTGACCGTCTCGGCAGGGGTCAGATAGCGTTTTTCCATGGCCAGCCTCCCTGCAAGACAAAGTGGGCGCAGCGGCTGACTGATACGGGCACCGGCACCAGCGCGATTCTACCCACTTTAAAACGGCATTTCAACCATCAATACCGCCTCCCCTCCCCTCTTCCGCCCCTTTTTGAGCACTTTCCGGCCGGGTGGACGCGCGAAATTCATCAGTTTCGTCCCTGCTCGGCGTTCAGCGATTCCTTTCTCAGCCTTTCGTACTCATCATAGCTCACGCCATTCACCCTCTCCAGACACTGCTGGGTTGCCCGCAAGCTCTTTTCCTGGTTGCAGAGCTGACGTTGCTGTTCACGAAGCATATCGTACCATGCGCGATTGCTGCACCCCTGACATAGCAGGCAGCCTTGCCACACCACGAACAGTACCAGTAACTTCCTCATTCATCCCCCCAAGCGCCACTGTCAGAGCAGGTATCATTTTATGCCAATATGCTAGTATCTGTTATAATGATTAGCGTGGTAGCAAACATCGAGAAAGGAGAAAGCACAATGAAAAGACTGGTAATGCTGGTTTCTACCTCCGCCGTATTCGCCTTGTCGTCCCTGCCGGCCCTGGCCGCCGACGTGCCTGACACCCAAAAGGACGAGTGCCTGCTGGCCGCGCAGAATTGTGCAAATCAGGTGGATGACATCTATGCGCGGATCCACAAGCTGGAGAAGGCGATAAAGAAAGGCGACAAGGTGTACTCTGCCGCTGAACTGAAAGCACTCCAGGCGAAACTGCAGGAAGCCAACCAGTTGCTCATGACTCTCGAAAAAGCGGAGTAACTCCCTTAGCAAGCCGCGCTTCCCCTTCCCCCCTGAGCGGAGGGAAGGGGGGAGCCCGGTGTCCTACGCCATCCCCACCAGCAGTTCGCCCTTCCAGCCCCCCCCTTGCCCTCAACATACAACACGGCTAAACGGCTGCTCCATCATCTAAATCAACCAAAACATCAAAACCCAGTACCTACCTTTGTCCGCGTAACTATGTTGACCAACCTCACTCCCCTCTGCCAACCTCTTCGCTCTCCGGAAGGCCAAGGAAGTGTCTTTCGATCCCTCGCCCCTTCAGGGGAGAGGGTGGCCGAAGGCCGGGTGAGGGCCGTCCCGAATCACCATGATGCGGTTATGCGAGGCTTCCCTCACCCCGCCCCTCTCCCGCAGGGCGAGGGGAGAACTGCAGAGTCCGTTCCACCCATAAAAAAGGGGCGAGAGGTTTCCCTCTCGCCCCGACCCGCATCTAAGCGAAATCAAGCAGTAGCTTACTTGAACAGGGCCTTCTGGTACTCCCTGTTCAGACGTGC
>NZ_DATFBA010000032.1:0-25580 GCF_035254065.1 Geomonas sp. | reverse complement strand
AGAACGGCCAGATCCTGATCACCGGCGGCGTCGACGACACCAGCACGCCGCTGGCCAGCGCGGAGATCTACGACCCCGCTCGCAAGACCTTCACCGCCACCGGCAGCATGACCACCGCCCGCTGGATGCATACGGCGACCCTGCTCGGTAACGGCAAGGTACTGGTCGCCGGCGGCACCGCCGACCAGGGCCCCGGCGTCGAGGGGGATACCGCCCTGGCGAGCGCGGAGATCTTCGATCCGGCCACCGGCAAGTTCTCGCCGGTGACCCAGCCCATGGCCGAGGCCCGCTACTTCCACAGCGCCACGCTGCTCCGCAACGGCACCGTGCTGCTGGCCGGCGGGCAGGGGACCGGCGGGCAGATACTCTCGGAGACCGAGCTGTTCAATCCCGTCACCAATACCTTTGCCGTTTCCGGAAGCATGATGGTCGACCCCGCCTCCGACACCGGGCGCTGGCAGCACACGGCGACCATCCTCAACGACGCCAACGGGTCGGTGGTGATGATCGGCGGCAATGCGGGAACCGAAGCAGGGCCGGGGGCGAATCACCTGTTCAGCGCCCAGACCTTCGATGCGCTGGCGGCGACCTTTACCTCCAGCACCTCCACCACCAACCAGATGACCGATGCGCGCAGCCACCACGCCGCCGCGAGGCTGGCGACCGGCGACGTCCTGCTCACCGGCGGCCTGGGCGGGCCATCCAGCTCGCTGAGCGATTTCCTGCTGTCTGCCGAGCTGTACACGCCGACTGGCGCAGGTAGCTTCGCCGCCACCGCCACTGTCATGAACTTCGCCCGTGCAAACCACACCGCCACTCCCCTTGCCAACGGCAAGGTGGTCATCATCGGCGGCAACAACGGCGGAGTCTTCCTGAACAGCGCCGAACTCTACCAGTAACAGTGATGGGACCCCTCTCCTCCCTGGGGGAGAGGGTCAGCCCCCTCACCCGGCCTTCGGCCACCCTCTCTCCTAAAGGGGGGGATGCGCTGGCCGAAAAAAGGAAAGGCACCCGGCGGGAACCGGGTGCCATTACCTTTTCAGGTGAAGTGTTTCACTACTTCATGCCCTCCATAACCACATGGACTTCATTACTACATTCCCTCCGCTAATGCCTGACTTCAGTAACTACAGTACTGCATCCCTCCCATAACACATAACTTCAGTTGCTGCATCCCTCCACTCAATCAAATAACTGCATTCCATCTTTGCCGCCCCCCTCCGTTTCGGTGGTGGGCTATGGCCGCCCCGGAGAGGGGAGGGCGGTCAACCGGGCTCGAACGGCTCGTTGTTGGGAGGAGTTTTCATGGGGCTTCCCTCTCGATAAGAGATCAATAACAGGAAAAGGCAGATACTGACAGGGGCTCTCTACCAAACTACTATAGTAATAGCAGGTAACGATCTCTTATCTGTGAGAAATAAGCAGCAATTGTCGAGCCAAGTACAGAAAAAGTAGGAAATTGATGCATTGTAGGGTTGAGCTAAGCTGGAAATGACAGTAGTACTGGCTTTAAAGGATGTATAAAAAACTTACAGCAGCCAAGATTTTGGATTTTTGAAGGGAAATAGGCGACAAGAATTTGCTAATAGGAAGGAGTGAATATAGCCTGGAGATATTATTTCACGAGTTAAGAAGAAAGCTGTTATGAGAAAAAGATCGACAAGTAAGGGCCAGATGGAGACGAGGTACTGTTTTGCAACTGCCCGGCAGGGTTGTGACACCGACCCGTCCACCGACCCGCCAGGGGGCGACTTGGCGACCAAAGCAATGGCTTGATTTTTCGTCGTGCTGCACGTATCGTCAGCGGAACCTGCAAACGATGGAGTGAGTAGTCAGTGATCGATGAGCTGAACGAACATGAGGCCAAGGAGAGGAAGAGGCGGGTGAGCCAGCTTTCCCTGGAACTGCTCGGGCCGGTGGTCGGCAAGATGCCCAAGTCGAGCATCGAGTCGCTGGAGAAGGCGAGCTACCTCCCCAACGTAGAGCGACACCTCGTGGAGATCATCCCGCTGACCGATGCCCGCATCGTGAAACACGAGGTCGAGGCCAAGCTTCCCCCCTTCATCAGGACCGAGGCGGTCTTCGGCAAGCGCAACCTGTACCTGCTGAGGGATGCCGTGGTCTCCCCGTATTCCGGCATGGCGTGGATAGGGAACCGGATCATGGAGGAAAGCGTCGGCTCGCTGCGTCGCATCATGGACTGGGGGGACATCCTGCATGAACCGCTGCTTCCCGTGCAGGAGCTCACTCTGCAGGAGCCGGTGGTGGTCTGCCATCCCGCCACCTACTTCCATTGGCTGTTCGAGGTGCTCCCCAACATCCTGTTCGCCCTCGCCCGCTTTCCCGAGATTAAGATCGTGTTGCCGGAAAAGTGCCCCGATTACGTCAGGGAGGGTCTGGCTGTCGCCGTCGGCGCCGAGCCAGGCGACCGCTTCATCACCTGCTCCGGCCCCGTGAGGGTAAAGACGTTGGTTATGCCGCAGTACCACAACAAGCCCGAGTTCACCAATCCGGAGGTCCTGGGGGTGCTCAGGTCCGAACTGAAAGGGAAGCTCTTGCAGGAAAGCTCGCCAGCGAGAAACCCTGGCCCGGAGAAACTCTATATTTCCAGGAGAAGAAGCAGAAGGAGACGGCTGGGGGGCGAGGAACTGCTCGAAGAAAGGCTCAGGGAGAGAGGATTCAGCGTCGTCCATTGCGAGGAGCTTTCCTTCCGGGAGCAGATACGTCTCTTCGATGGGGCGAAAACGGTGGTCTCCACCCACGGCGCCGGCTTGAGCAACCTGGTCTGGTCCGAAGCGCCCTGCCGGGTCATCGAAATTTTCCCGAAAAACTACATACTCGACTGCTTTGCCTGGCTCAGTTTCAGCCTGGGCTTCGACTACCGCTACGTAATCTGCAGGACCGGCCACCAAATCGACGAGGGCGCTATGGACGCCGTGCTCGATATGTTGTGAAAGGAGCTGTCCGAGAGTCCCTCTCCATTTTCTCCTGTCTACTACTCCCCCTGTTTCGAAGTTGTTCATACCACATAGGTAAGCGCCCGCTCCGACTCCACCAGCACCCGCCACAGTTCTCCGGCATCCCCCAGTTCCAGCATCACCAGGTAGGTGGCGATGCTCACGTTGGCGCGCGCGCGGAAGAGCTCCACCTGTCGCCAGAAATCGCCGTCCAAGAGTTCGCCCGCCGCTTCCCGGTAGGCATTGAGAAAGGTCTCCTCCAGAAATCCCCCCACCAGCTTGGGGTGACTGGCAAACTGGGAGCGGGCCTGGGCCAGGAACCACCCCACGTCGTAGGCCGGTGGCAGCACCTGGGTCCTCTCGAAATCGATCGCCGCCACGAAGATCCCGTCACCCGGGGCGGACTCCTCATGCCCGATGATGATGTTTTGCGGGTGGAAGTCGCCGTGCCCCTGCACCCAGTGATCCTGGTCCTGATGGTAGAGTTCCTGCTCGCCCCGTTCTACGGTGGAGACGATATCGGTCACCTTCCTGGCGTAGGGGTGCTTCTCCCTGGTAAAGCGCAGCAGATCCCTGTCCATGCGCCGCCTTTCCTCGGCCAGGAATTCCTCCGCCGTGGTCATGCTCAGACGCAAAAGGTGCAGACGGGCGAGCCACTGTGCCGACAGGCGCAGGTACTTCTCCGCCTCTTCAGTCGGGGAGGAGATGAGCTTGTCGAAAAGGGACTCTCCGCTGATCCCCTCTTCCAGGATGGTGCCTGATTGCGCGTTTTTTTCGATGGCCTGCGGAACCCGGAAGGTCCCCCCGGCAAAGCCCTTCCCGTAGAGGGCGGCCATCATGTGGAAGGCCCTTTCCGCCCGGTCCCAGGCAGTGCCGGCCGCGGGGGTACGGATGATCAGCGTTTCGCGGCTTTGGTCGGGCTTCTGCTGCCCAATGGTTACCTGGGTGACCCTCCTTTCTTCACCGTGAGCGACCGCTTTCAGGTAGGGGCGGCAGTGCCCGCTCCTGATCGCCTGCGCCAACTCCTCCACGGTGGTCAGGGCGTCATCGAAAACGGTGGGGTAGATGCCTGCGTAGGTGGCTGCATGGGTATCGGTTCCGGAGGTTGCAATGAAGCGCAGCCGGCGCCAGTCCTGCAGTCCCCGGCTGTTCTCCCCCACGGTGTGGTTGGAGTTGAAGATCTCGATGGCGTTCACCTGGGGAGAGTTCAGCAGTTCATCCCCTGGTAGCCGCCCGTCCCGGTAGGGGTGGGCCCAGATGATGGCGGCAGCGGGAAAATCCTGGCGGATGTCGGTCAGCGAGGTGCCGCGGGGGATGGTAACGGGGGCGCCAATGATCAGCACGTCTCCCAGTATCGGGACGTTGGTTTCCTGCCCGCTCAAAAGCAGGAACTCCGGGGGGACCCCCGCCTGTCGGCGCAGTTCGGCGAGGTCGGCGGGCTGCCAGAGGAAATGATGGTCGGTGAGCAGCAGCCCCTGGAGCCCCTTCGCCTGGATGGCCCGCACCAGTTCCACCGCCGGTACCCTGCTGCAGGCGGAATGTTCCGCCGAATGGCAATGCATTTCGATCAGCATGAGCTCCTCCATTTAGGAGGCTGCCCGGTTGCCCACGCTTTCCGGTAGGGTATTGCCTTGACTGAATCCACTCTTGCCGGCACTCCCTCTCCCCGCGGGAGAGGGCTGGGGTGAGGGAAGTCTCCACGAAGATGCGAGGCTTTCCCCACCCGGCCCCCCGCAGGGGAGGAAGAGTTCGCTGTGTCCGGAGAGGCGGGGAGTGCCAGTTGTCAGCCGGACAACGCTGGGGCGACCGCGACAGCCTGTGTGCACCAGCTCAATTTCAGCACGATTGAAGGGGGAAGGGAAGCGCGATTTTTTCGGCAGGGATGAGGCTTAGCGCTCGAAGGTAAGGCCGTAACGCTCCTTGAGCAGCGCGCGCAGGCGGGTCATGAAACGCTCGCCCGGGTCGATCTTGACGGTGGGATGGTAGGAGGGGTCGAGCTCGGTCCTCAGCGCGAAATGGGGGAGCGAGCGGTCCTGGTACTCGTAGTGGCCGATCAGGTACCGGATGCTGGGGTGGCGCGCCGCCAGGTCGGCGATCAGGGCGGCGTCTGCCTCAAGCTGGGCGTCGGTGAGCGCGTCCTTGTCCTCTGCGACGTTCTCGATGCCGAGCGCCACCTGGTTGAAGCCGATGGTATGCCGGCAGACCCGGTCCTCGGGGGCGAGCCGATAGATGGTGCCGTCCTTGTCGATCAGGAACTGGGCGGAGACGTTCACCTCCCCGCCGCTTCGGATGTCGTCGCGGGAGTTGCGGTCGGGGGTGAAGAAGTCGAGGGCCTTCTGGAGGGTGGGCGAGGCGGTGTAGTGCACCACGATCATCTTGGGAGTCTCCAGCCGTTCGCTGGCGGTCCCGTAGTGAAGCTGGCAGTACTGTCTGGTCATCGCCAGCCGTTGCTGGTCGAAGATGTCGTGGTCGATGATGGTGACGCTCGGCCGCGGGGCGGGGGGAGCGGCAAGGGCTGCGGAGGGGGGTGCGGTCTGGTCGGCGACGGTGGCGGACGAGTGGGGCGCGTGGGTGCAGGCTGCCAGCATGGCGAGCGTGAAAAGGAGGAACCTCGGACGGAATTTGGGGGACGACATCATTACCTCTTCCTGAAGGGAGCGCTTGCCTTTCATCCTTTCACTGTCTCCTCATCTTTATATCAGCAATCCGCGTCAGAAGGCGACGCTTTTTTGTCGTCACCGCATTGAAAGTTTGCGACTTTGTGATAGATTTTCATGAACTTTTTTGGCGGTCAAGCCGCCTTTTGGGGTAACCTGACGAATATTCTGGAGTCTGCCGTGGCAGTGGTGACTATATTTCACGAGCATGGCTGTGACTGCCTCAACCCCTGGGGCGTCGACGCCGACCGCAGGGAGATCGTCTTCGGGGAGGCGCCGGCCGCTCTCCAGAAACTCGAGGTCGAGGTGGCGGTGGTTCTCTGCGACCGGGATGTGGAACAGGGACTTTGGCTGCTGGGGGCCATCAAGGCACGCTTTCCCGCCACCCCGGTGGTTTTCATCACCGCGCGCAGCTCCGAGGAGGTGGTGACCAGGGCCTTCAAGGGGGGCGCGCGCGATTATTTCAGGATCCCCTTCGACCCCCGACTGGTGGCCGGATCCCTGGAAAGGATCCTCTCCTTCAAGCGGGGAGCGCGCCCCGCTTCCCCACCGGTCCCCCCAGGTAACGGGAGCGCAGAGCCTTCCGCCAACCGCTCTCTGCCCGACGGCATCGTCCGCGCCATCTCCCTGATGGAGAGAAACCTGATCGATACGCTCTGCCTGGACGATTTGGCGAAGGCCGGCTACATGAGCAAGTACCATTTCTGCAGGACCTTCAAGCGCCACCTCGGGATCAGCCCGCTGCAGTTCTACAGTTCCCGCCGGATCGAAAGGGCGAAGGAGTTCCTCCAGGAGCCGGAATGCACCATCTCCCGCGCTGCCTTCAAGTCCGGCTTCAATGATCTGAGTGACTTCTGCCGCCAATTCAAAAAGATCACCGGCATCACTCCCAAAGCCTATCGAAGGACCCTGCAAACGGAGTTTTTTTAGGGCCTGCCAAGGGTCGGCGACCGTTGCTTTCCCGCAAATTTTCGCAACTGTTAAGGCAACTTAACCAGCCAAGGCGACAAAAGCCGCAGCTCCTTTGGCCACTTTCGTGCCACATTCTCCGTATCACTAGAAAACTCCAAGTATAATAGCAATTTTTGCCAAGTTGTTAGCAAGATTGGCAAAGAATGATCACCTTCCCCCCTTTATCCTTTCCGTAAAATATCAACCATAGTTTTACTCTCGCCTACCAAGGCTTCGCTACTTTTTCCATTCTCGATGCACCGAATGCGGTACCCCGCAAGGTTCTAGTTCGGCGCCGGCTGGTTGCGCAGGATAGGCTGCCGGTCCGGCTACTTTAGTAGTGATAGGTGAAACCTGAGGAAAGGGACTCTTTTCCTCCAACGCCACCAGAGGAGGTGTGCAATGAAAACAGGAAGCAGGTGGATAGCATTGGTGGTGTTGGGCGCGTCGTCGCTCGCCTGGGGAGCTGAAAAACCGGCGACGACCGTGCTGCCCAAAGTCGCGGTGAAACCGTCACCGCCTGGGACGCAGAAAACGGCCTACCAACGGCGTCAGGAGGCCAAGAAGCACCTGCAGGAGGCGCTGGCTTTGCGTGAAGCGGTGCGCTCGGGCCAGGCCACAGCGCCCGCCACCAGTGGAGGTGCCAAATGACCCGGTCCCTTAAGAGGAAAAAGGCGCGGGCCGCCGCCCTGACGGCGCTGGCGGCCATGGCCGTATTGGCGCCCTGCACGGCGCAGGCCGTGAACATGATCGGTTACAACTCCGCTGTCGACTACACCAAGCCGAACTTCGCCAACAGCCCCAACCTGACCAAGTTCGTCGATTCCCTGCCGGGGCTTGGATCGGCTAATGCCAACAACCTGGGCAACTATATTCCGGTCGCCGAGCCCAAGCTCTACAGCGACGGAGTCTCCGACTATTACGAGATCGGGTTGAAGCAGTACACCCAACAGCTGCACAGCGATCTTCCCAACACCACGGCCCTGCGCGGCTACTACCAGAAGGGGGTAGGCGACGGCAAGCCGCATTACCTCGGGCCGCTGATCATCGCCAAGCGCGGCACGCCGGTCCGCATCAAGTTCACCAATGAACTGGGGATCGGTGCGGCAGGCGACCTTCCGCTGCCGGTCGACACCAACATCATGGGCGCCGGCATGGGACCCTTGACCATGACCGGAGCGCCCTGCGATCCGATGATGACCACCTGCGCCATGTACTCGCAGAACCGCGCCAACATCCACCTCCACGGCGGTCTGACCCCGTGGATCAGCGATGGCACCCCCCACCAGTGGATAACTCCCGCAGGGGAGAACAGCACGCCTTTCCTGAAAGGGGTCGCTTTCCAGAACGTGCCGGACATGGTGGGCGCCGGTAAACCGGTGGCAAGCCCGGCTCCAGGGGACGGAACCGGGACCTACTACTACCCCAACGAGCAGAGCGCGCGCCTCATGTTCTACCACGACCACTCCTACGGCATCACCCGCCTGAACGTCTACGCAGGTGAGGCGGCAGGCTACCTGCTGATCGACCAGGCAGAGACAGACCTGATCGACGGGACCAACGGCTTCGGCGCCAATCCCAGCGGGTACAAGGTCCTTCCCGACCAGGCCGGCCTGGACAAGACCGGCACCGGCAATATCTACAAATACGGCATTCCGCTGGTCATCCAGGACAAGACCTTCGTGAACGGTAATGCCAGCGGTGCCTTGCCGACAACTCCCCCGGCAGTCGCCACTCCCACCGCCCTCACCAAGGACGTCGACCCCAATTGGTTCAAGTTGCTGCCCAACTCGGCCCACGGCGACCTGTGGTTCCCCCACGAGTACATGCCGAACGAGGACCTGTACAACCTGTTCCCCGACTCCCCCGGTTCCAACCCGATGGGGCGCTGGGACTACGCTCCCTGGATGATCCCGCCCATGGTGCCGCTCAAGGACATCTTGCCGAGCCCGACCATCATACCGGAAGCCTTCGGCGATACCCCGCTGGTCAACGGCGCGGCCTTCCCCTACCTGCAGCTGCAGCCGAACGCCTACCGCTTCCGGATCCTGAACGCCTGCAACGACCGGATGCTGAACCTGCAGCTCTACTACGCGGCCATGCCGGATGGCACCATCTGCAAGGCGGTCCCCGGGCAGTTCCTTCCCGACCCCGCTAAATGCACCGAGGTGTCGATGGTGCCTGCCTCCAACAACTCCACCGACCCGAACTGGCCCGCTACCTGGCCCAAGGACGGGCGTGACGGCGGCGTTCCGAACTGGAATACCGTCGGCCCGAGCATGATCCAGATAGGCAACGAGGGTGGCTTCCTGGTCAAGCCGGTCGTCATCAGGCCGCAACCGATCGACTTCGACTACAACCGCAGAAGTGTCACCTTTGGCGGGGTCACCAGCAAGGCACTGCTCATGCCGCCGGCCGTGCGCGCCGACGTGATCGTCGACTTCTCCTCGGTCACACCGGGGTCGGTCCTGATCATGTACAACGACGCCCCGGCGCCCATGCCGCTGTACGATTCGCGCAACGACTATTTCACCGGCGCCCCCGACCAGACCCCGGCCGGCGGTGCACCCCCGACCCCTGCCAGCTTCGGACCTAATACCCGTACCGTGATGCAGATACGGATCGACGCCAACGGCGTGCAGGCGCCGCCCTACGATCTGGCGACGCTGCAGACAGCTCTGCCGCAGACCTTTGCCAAGGATCAGGACCCGATCCTGGTGCCGCAGAAAGCCTATAACGACGCCTATCCGAGCGGGCCGCTCAACGCAGCCAATAACATCTACGCCAACGCCGTCGACGACTCGCTCAACGTCACCGGGCAGCCTCAGCGGGTCCAGAAAGTGGTGCTGACCGCCCCCGGCATGGGCTACACCAAGGCCCCCACCGTCAACTTCACGGGCGGCGGCTGCACATCCTATCCGAGAGCCACCGCCGCGCTGAACGGCGTGACCGGCGTGACCCTGGTCACCGCGGGGAGCGGCTACACTTCTCCGCCGACCGTCACCTTCTCCGGCGGTGCGGGCAAGGGGGCCACCGCGGTGGCAACCATTTCCGGCGGCGTAGTCACCGTCATCACCATTACCAACCCCGGTTCCGGCTACACCAAGGCCCCCACCGTTACCCTGTCGGGCGGCGGTGCGACCACCCAGGCGACGGCAACTGCCACCATCACCCTCGGCTCGGTGGGCACCATCACACTCAGCGCCGGCACCAACCCCAGCTTCCCCTTTGGCTCCTGTCTCTCAGCGCCCCAGGTAACCCTGACCGGCGGCGGAGGCACCGGCGCCACTGCTGCCTCGATGCTGGCCAACAGCCTGGTGTTGAACGGGAAGAATCTGGTGGAAGGCTTCGACATGGAGTACGGCAGGATGAACGCGGTGCTCGGCTCCACGCCGAACCTGCTGGCGCCGACGGTGGGTGCCGGTGCCGTGGTGGGTGCGAACTTCTATATCGACCCGCCCACCGAGATCCTCAACGGCGGCGAGCCGGTGCTGTGGCGCCTGTCGCACATCGGTGTGGACTCCCACGCCATCCATTTCCATCTCTTCAACGTGCAGGTGGTGAACCGCGTCGACTGGACCAACACCATCAAGCCTCCCTATGATGACGAACTGGGCTGGAAGGAGACCATCAGGACCAACCCGTTTGAGGACATCATCGTGGCCATCAAGCCGGTAGGCTCGGCCATGAAGCTCCCGTTCGCCCTGCCCGACAGCAACCGGGTGCTCGACCCCACCATGCTGCAAAATACCGCCGGCAACTTCCAGCCTGTTGCACCGCCGCCGGGACTCCCCGCGGTCGCCCAGACAACCAACGTCATGACCAACTTCGGTTGGGAGTACGTCTGGCACTGCCACCTGTTAGGGCATGAAGAAAACGACATGATGCGGCCGATCGTGTTCCGCCCGGACCTCCCGCACGCGACCGTGACGACCTTGCCTGCCAGCAACCCGCCGGCCCTGAACTTCGGCACAGTCTCGGTAGGCAAGAGCAAGGTGATGCCGGTGACAGTAACCAATACCGGGCTGGCTCCCATGACCTTCGCCGGTATCAGCAGCGATACCGCTGTCTTCACGCAGACCAACAACTGCCCGGTAAGTCCCAACAAGTTGGCGGCCAACGCCAGCTGCACGATCAACGTAACCTTCAGGCCCGTTCAGGCAATCACTACCAGCGGCCACCTGATCATCAACGACGACTCGGACGGCGTACCAAGTTCCCAGAGCGTCTCCCTGGTCGGCACCGGCAGATAGCAGAGCCGGATCGTCAGGTAACCGAAAAAGATGCCGCACGCCTTGTTTCGCGTGCGGCATCTTTTTTCTCTTCTCCCGCTCTGCAGTTTAGGACATCCTGGTCCCGCCAGTTTCTATCAGTGCCAAGCCTTCAAGTATCGATATACCCCTGCTTGTGTACAGAAGACGTCACCTGTGTATGCACAACTGCTTTTTTGTTGAACAAGATGCGTGTTGGCTGTATATATGACTCCCTCGTCTCTAAGGGAGGTGTCGATGGAAAACGAACAGGGACATGTACGGCGCTCCGACCGGTTGCTGGAAATCATCGAGGAGCGCATAGCCACCGGATGCTATCCGCCCGGGATGAGGCTGGACGAGACGGAGCTGGCCCACGAATTCGAGGTGTCGAGGACTCCCATCCGCGAGGCTCTCATGCAGCTCTCCTTCTCCGGTCTGGTGGACATGCGCCCGAGGAGAGGGGCAGTGGTCGCCGAGGTCACCACCCAGCGGCTTTTGGAGATGTATGAGGTGGCCGCGGAACTGGAGGGGATGTGCGGCAGGCTGGCCGCCCGCCGGATCTCCGAGGCTCAGCTCGCACAGCTGCTTAGCGCGCACCGTGCCTGTGACGAGGCCCGTGAGCAGGGAGACCCGGACGAGTATTTCCGCAGGAACGAGGAGTTCCACAAGATCATCTACGCCGCCAGCCACAACAGCTTCCTCATCGAGCAGACCGTCGCCATGTACCGCCGGCTGAGCGTCTACCGCCGTTTGCAGCTGCGGGTACGGGACCGCCTGCGGAGCTCTTTCTCCGAGCACGCCTTTATCGTGGCGGCCATCCAGGGGGCCGACGGCGAGCTCGCTGCCGAACTCATGCGCAAGCACATCGCGGTCCAGGGGGAGCGCTTCGCAGACCTGCTGGCGTCACTGCCGAAGATTGGAACGGTAGCGTAACTTATCCCCGGTGCCCGAAGGGCGGGTGAGGGTGCCACAATTTCAGGAAAAAGCCGCCCTCACCCCTGCCCCTCTCCCCTCAAGGGGCGAGGGGGAAGTTGCAAGCTGGTGTGGGGATGAAATAAGCACCTTCGCACGCTCCGACGGCGCTTAAGGTGCTCGCAAGGATTGTGCAGTAACTCAGGTAGTAGGAGGTAGTAACCATGCTGATCTGGCAGATATTCCTGGTGTACAGCAGGGTCTCCCTGTTTTCATGGGGAGGCGGTCCCGCTTCTCTTGCCTTGATGCAGCGCGAGTCGACGGCGGCGACCTGGCTGCCGCGGGGGGCGAGCGCGCCGGTACCCTGGGTCACCCCCGCTGAATTCGCCGACGCCGTGGCGGTAGGAAACGCGCTGCCGGGACCCATTGCGCCGCAGGTGTCGGCCTATGTCGGCTACAAGTTGGCCGGCATGCCGGGAGCGGTCGCCGCCGTTGCGGGAACGATTTTGCCAACCACGCTGCTCATGCTGCTGATGATTGTCTTTTTCTTCGAAGTGAAGGACAGCGACCTGGTCAAGGCGATGTTGAAAGTGGTGAGGCCGATCGTGGTCGGCTTGCTGTTATGGACAGCTTACGACATGGCGGTCACCGTTTTCGGGCTGAACAAGCTGGGGCTCGGCGAGGTTTTCAACGGCTGCTGGGACAAACTGCTGATTGTGGCGGTGGCCTTCGCTCTACTGACCTTTTCCAAGATCAACCCTGCCTTCATCATCCTCGGCGGCGCCATGCTGGGGGGAGTCTTGTACCGCTAACCCTTTTCTGTCCCGCTCTCCTCACAATTTGCTTTTGCACACTCTTTCCATGACTCCCCTCGCCCCCTGGGGGGAGAGGGGCAGGGGTGAGGGCGGGGGGGGCGAGGGTAGTGGGATGCCAGTCGATTGCTTAACCGAATCCTGCCCATTTTTCCATATTATTTCCACAATTTATCCCCAATTCGCTGCTAGCATCTCCTTTGAGTCTGGGACAGGCATTGTTGGATGCATCGGTTCTCCGTTCGGCGGACACTGTCTTGGCCGGACAAGACGTAGGTTAGGCAAGGAGAGGGCGATGCGGGGGAGATTCTCCAATCTCAAGATACGCTACGACGTGATCGGGGCGATCATCCTGGTTGCAGGGTTGCTGGGTGCGCTCTGCATCTTTCTTGGTGCGGACGACTTCGTCGACCCCGCCGGCGCGGATCTTGAGGAGTCGAGGAAGTACCTTCATGTTCTGGAGAGCTACGGCGGAAAGGCGAGTGCCGTGGCCCAGGAAATAATGCTCTGGTTTGCCGGCCTGTGGCACGGGAAAAATCTCGCCTTCACCATCGCTGTGCTGGCCATCGTGGTTTCCTTCTGGTTCTTTTTCGTTGACTATTTTTCGGATGCTGATGACGACTCGGAGAGAGGTAAGCCCCGCTTACCGGGAAAGCCGCGGCACCATTGAGGGTGTCCGCGGGAAGAAGGGTTGAGGTTCAATATGGGTGGTAAGGCGATGTTGAAGACCGTGATGCTGTTGGCCGTTTTGACCGGATGCGCCACGGTACCAAGCGGTCCAAGTGTGAGGGTGCTGCCAGCGGAGGGGATGCCGTTCGAGGAATTCCAGAAGGACGATGCCACCTGCCGGCAGTGGGCGCAATCGCAGCTCGGAAATCCGGTGCAGGAAACCTATAACGAGCAGGTGGCTACCGGGGCAGTCGCCGGGACGGCGGTCGGTGCCGGGGTTGGTGCCGCGCTTGGCGCGGTGTCCGGCAACGCGGGTGCGGGCGCGGCGATCGGTGCGGCGACCGGCCTCCTGTTCGGGACCGCTGCGGGCTCCGGCTCCGCGCAGGTGTACGGCGAGGAAGCGCAGCGTCGCTACGACAACGCCTACCTCCAGTGCATGTATTCCTACGGCAACCAGATCTCCAGCTACCGCGCGCAAGCCGCCGCTCCGCCGCCGCCGGTCGTGGCCGTTCCGCCGGCGCCCGAGATTTATCTGGAAGCGGCGCCGCAATTCATCTGGGCGCCGGAGCTCGGTATGTACGTGGCGGTGGGGGTCCCGTATGACCTCGTCTACACCGGCTCGGCGTACTATTACTTCTACGGCGGCCGCTGGTACCGGGGACCGTACTACAGCGGGCCCTGGACATACGTGCCGCGGCGGGCCTATCCGGCTCCCTTTGCCCGGTACCGCATCGGCGGTATCCGTCATTTCCGCGACGTCCAGTATCGGTACTACCAGCGGGACCGGGGCCATTATAGCGGGCGCTTCCACCGTCCGGAGTACCGCGGGCGGCGTCTGAGACCCTAACCGCTCACCGCAAACCAAATCCGTCGCCGGCTGGTCGACACCGGCGACTTTTCATAGCAAAGCCTGGCCATTTCCGGCCAGGCTTTTTGCTTCTTTAGAGCAGCTTCAATTTTTTAGTTGACATAAAGTACCAATTGCAATATTGTACCAACCATGCACGGGCGAGCCGATTTCAAAAAGCGCAAACAGGAGCAGCTGCAGACCGTCTGCCGGTCAAAGGGGCTCCCGGTCACCGTGCAGCGCACGGTGATCATGGAAGCCCTGGCGGGGAGGAAGGACCACCCCACTGCCGACCAGGTCTACGAACAGGTGAAGCCGCTGCTTGCCGGGGTCTCCCGCACCACCGTCTACCGTGTGCTGGAAGCCTTCGTGGCCCACGGGCTGGCCCAGAAAATCGGCAGCAACGAGGCGAAGGCCCGCTTCGATGCCGAGGCGCTCCGCCATCATCATCTCGAGTGCGTCTGCTGCGGCGCCATCATCGATCTGCCGCACCGCGCATCCTACGACATCCCGCTGCCGCCAAGCCCCGATGGCCTCTTCCAGGTGCTCGACTACGCCATCCAGTTCAAGGGGGTGTGCGGCAACTGCCGGGGCGAAAGCAATCCCGTTTTGGTACGACATTGACCGCTTTATTCAAAGATCGGCAACCTTCTAGGGGAGAGGCCGGTCGTCTATTTCAATGGAGGGTACTATGGAATTCATTACGCTTCAGGATGTAATCAAGTTTGCAGTCGAACGTGAAGAGGAGGCTGTCCAGCTGTACACCGAAGCAGCCCGACTCTCTACCGACATCGCTTCCCGCAAGCTGTTCGAGGAGTTCGTCGCCGAGGAGGTCGGCCACAAGAAGGTTTTCAGCAACATCGACCTCGCCAAATCCGAGCAACTGCGCTCGCAGAAAATGCCGGACCTCGGCATCGGCAAGTACCTGGTGTCGGTCCCGCTGCGGCCCAACATGAGCTACCCTGAAATCCTGCGCTTCGCCATCAAGGCGGAAGATGCGGCCTACAACCTCTACCGTGCGGCCGCCGACGCCACCGATGATCCCCAACTGAAAAAGACCCTGCAAGTATTCGCCGAGGTCGAATTGGTCCATAAAAAGAGGATCGAGGACATCTACGATGCCCGGGTGCTGACCGAGAACTAAAGCAGCACGATCCCTTTTCCCATCAACCGTTCACGCCATCTGCTCGTTCACGTGGCACCACGGGCACTACGCCCTTGTAAACTTAGATATCCAGGAGGAAGAAAATGAAGAAATTTGTCTGCACCGTTTGCGGTTATGTTCACGAAGGAGATGTACCTCCGGGGCAGTGCCCTCTCTGCCATGCGGCGGCGGAAAAATTCGTCCTGCAGGAGGAAGGGGTCCTGGCGTGGGCAGACGAGCACAAGATCGGTGTGGCTCAGGGGATCGATGCTGAAATCGTAGAGGGGCTCAAGAAGAACTTCCTCGGTGAGTGCACCGAGGTCGGCATGTATCTGGCCATGAGCCGGCAGGCGGACCGCGAGGGGTATCCGGAGGTGGCGGAAGCGTACAAGCGGATCGCCTTCGAGGAGGCCGAGCACGCCGCCAAGTTCGCCGAGCTTTTGGGCGAGGTGGTCAAGGCTGACACCAAAACCAACCTGCAGATGCGGGTGGAGGCGGAAAACGGCGCCTGCAAGGGGAAGAAGGATCTGGCGACCAGGGCCAAGCAGCTGAACTACGACGCCGTTCACGATACCGTGCACGAGATGTGCAAGGACGAGGCGCGCCACGGCCAGGTATTTGCCGGGCTGCTCAAGCGCTATTTCTAAAAAGGGAACTTATCCCCCGGTTGTTTTCGGGAGATGGTAAAGGCCTGGCCGATGTTTCGGCCAGGCCTTCTTTTTTGTGTCCGGGTATAGAGGGGCGGAGGCTAGATCACGCCCAGCAAGCCGGCGGCCAGGGTGCCCGCCGGTGCGGACGGAGTGAGGATCTCTTGCTCGAGAGGGCTCTTCACCGCACGAGTTACGTGGTTGGACACCTTGGTCCAATGGTCATACTCGGTGAAGGTACTGGTTGGGCAGATGGTGGTCAGCATGTTGTTTGAGAAGACAACGGTCAGCACGGAGGTGGCGCCGCTGGGGAGGGTGACGAAGGTGAACTTGCCGGTGGCGGCGTCGTAGCTCCAGGTGGCGTTGTTGTTCACGGTGTAGCCGTTCACCGTGACGCTCTGGCTGGCCGTGTTGTTGGAGTTGAGCTGGAAGGTCCCGGAGAACATGATGCCCGGACTGGTGGAGGTGAGCGAGCTGCCGTCGGCGTAGGTGATTTCGAAGCCGGACAGGGTGTAGGTCCCGAACAGGCTCAAGTTAGGGGGGATGGTAGGGAGGTTTGCGGTGTTGACGGTGCCGGTCAGGGTGGGGCCTCCCACTGTGGTGACCAGGATGGTGGCATTGTTCAACTTGTTGGTGATGGTGAGGGTCCCCCCGGAAACGCTGATGGAGATGTAGTCGAACAGGAGGTCAAGGCCGCTGTGGTTGGCCAGGAAGCTGTCGGTGATGAAGTTCCTGCCCGCCACGCCGTAGTCGGTCAGCACCGGGGCGAGCAGGGTCTGGATCTGGGTGATGACGTTGGCGAGGGCCGCCTTGATCGCTGCCAGCTGTGCTGCGGTTGGTGTGCTGAGGGTGGCGGGATCGGCTGCGCCGTTGGCCTGCAAGACTGCCAGGTTCGATAGTGGATTGATATTGGCGGTTCCGGCGGCGTTGGCGAAAGAGAAGAGGGTGTAGCCCTGGCCGTTGCCATCAACCGCCGTTGTCCTGAGGATGAAGGGGGCAGTCATGCCGCTGACATCGAAGGAGAACGAGCCGTCGGAGTTAGTGGTCTGGGAGAGCTGCTTGCTCGGGGTAGAAGAGTCGTTCAAATAAACGGTGCCGACAATCGGAGAGCCGGTTGCGGCCACGCCGGAAACCTTGCTGGCGGCTACCACCGGGATATTGCTGCTGCTACCGCCGCCCCCGCCGCAGCCGGCCAGCAGGCCGGTCGCAATCAACATCATCCATACTGCCAAAATCTTCACGTTTCTCATGGTGTCCCCCTCGATTGAAATAAGGTGTTCCCGACCGATCGGCTGGCAGCCGCTTCGAATAGTGCATTGCCGGCATAGCGCAGTGATCTTAAAGGGTTATTGCTGTGAGATTAGCGGGTGCAAAGAATTTACGGAGGGACAATATAGGTAAACGGTTTTTAAAAAGCAATCGCAAATTGTGTCAATAAAAAAATAAAAAAGGCAGCGTCTTTTCCAGCTAACTGCAAATCCAATACTTGTCGTCGTGCTCCCTGATGAAGCCTTCCTGTTTCAGCTGTCGGAGGTTTTTGAGCAGGTTGTTCCCTTTAGCCGGGACGCTCTCTATCAGTTGAGCAGAGCTTATGCCGGGCGAGGCCAGGATCAGCTTGAGCAGCAGGCTGCGCTGCTCCCGGTTGGAGCCGCGAAAGGGGGACTGGATGGCGTGGTGGGCACTCCTGCGGCCGGGGTTGGCGCCGCTTTTTTTCAGCATGGTGCCGTAATCCATCAGCGCGTAGTACCAGTCGCGCGGGTTGTCCCGGTCGAGGGTGATCTCGATAAGCGGCAGCAGGTCGCTGTCGTGCACCTGCTCCTGATCCGCGAAGAAGTGGTGGATGAAGACTGAGCGGATATTGGTCTCGATGAAGGGGGTTGGCTCGCCAAAGGCGAAGGCCGCCACCGCCCGCGCGGTGTAGGGGCCGATGCCGGGAAGGGACTGCAGGTCGTTGATGTCGTTGGGGAGGGTGCCGCCGAAACGCTCGACCACCGCCACGGCGCACTGTCTCAGCGCGACTGCCCGGCGGTTGTAGCCAAGCCCCTGCCATAGCGAGAGCACGCTGGAGAGCTCAGCCCGGGCCAGGTCGTGAAAGCTCGGAAAGGCGGCCAGGAATTCCCGGTACTTGTCCCGTACGCGGTCGACCTGGGTCTGCTGGAGCATGATCTCCGATACCAGGATGGCGTAGGGGTCGAAGGTCTCCCGCCAGGGGAGGGTGCGACCCTGCTCGCGGTAGTGCTCCTTCACCGTCTGCCGGAATGCCGCCAGTTCCGCTTCTCCTGCGGGGTATCTTCCGGGTGCGTCTATCGCCGAAGTCGGCATGCGGGGCTCCCTGTAGAAACGTTGAGCATTATGACACGATAGCGAGAAGAAAGGGGAAAAAGGAGAGGATGTGCTGGAAGAGAGAACTGGAAGCGGGTGAAGAGCTGTCCCAACGTTGACGTTACTTCATGGTAAAAGACTCAATTATTTCGAAAGAAATATAATTTTGACACCTTGGTCCGGTTGTCTACACTCGAGTACAAGACTTATGTCTACTTGGTATCACCTACTAAAGTATTACCTGCTGTTGAGGGTCACATGCTCCACTGTCTTTGCGTGGGGACAGAAACCTGACGGGAATCTTGTAATGTAATTTGCCCCCTGCTCCTCTCTGTTATTGAAGCTATTCTCCCCACTCCATCCTTCTGCCCTCCAGATAGACCAATACCCGTTCGACTGCTCTGCCTGACTCTTCCGGTCCAGGATCAATATTCACTGCGATCCGGCCTTATCTGTATAACAATCGGCGTCCCAGGACTGCCGTTTCTTAAACCTTAAAATGGGAGGGCGCAACAATGAAAACGAGAACTAGGAGCTTGGCCCTAATCGCAGGGGTGTTTGTCGTCGGTATCAATGCACTACCGGCCGCCGCGGATACCGGTGCCTGCATGCAAACCAACTACGCCGCGGCGGGGAATACCGGCACCCTCGGCTGCACCGCCAATGACGTAAAAATCGCCGAACTGGTCAGCGTGACACCTGCCAAAGACAGCAGCGGCAACGATATCAGCGGGCTCTTCCCCAACGGTGACGGCAGCTACAGCTGCATCCAGGACAGCACCATCCAGTTCACCGGCGTATTCAGCGTCGTTGCCAACGCCTCCCAGCGCTACGACGTAGGCCTCTACATCGCCGGCCAGGAGGGGTCGGCGCTGGTGGGCACCACCTGCAACCGCGCGGTGCTCACCGCGGCCAACTCCACTCCGTATGACAACTACACCGTGCCGGCGGACTCCTGCGGCGACGTGACCTCCGGCCACAGCCCGTACTCGGTGACCATGCCCATCGTGACCAAGTGCGTGGGGACCGGTACCCTGAACCTCCCCAACGCCACCAGCTGGCTGCAGAAAGAGACCGCACCCTGCAAGGGGATCCAGAATGCCGTCCCCGGCACCACCTCCAAGTGCAATTACATGCCGAATTTCCCCGTTAACCTGATCCAGGTGCAGAAGCCGACCCTGCAGGTATCCAAGGCTGCAGACCAGCTATCGGTAGATCCCGGCACCACGGTCAATTACACGGTTACCGTCAAAAACGGATCGACCAGCGCGGTGACCCTCACCAGCCTGACCGAATCGGTGGGGACCAATGTCAGCTGCCCCAGCAGCGGTGGTTCCGCGAGCGCGTTCACCCAGGACTTCACCTACAGCTTCTCCAGCAGCAGCAACGCCGTCCCGGTGCACTGCGCTGCCACCACGCTGGCGGCCGGCACCTCGACAACCTGCACCTTTAGCCGGGTGGTAACCGCCAACCCCAGCGACAAGGTCTCTGACAATGTCTGCGTCAGCGGGACCAGCCAGTTCGGTGCAGTGGCCCCCGTCTGCGGCTGCACCTCGGTCTCCATCAACGACGTCACCCCGACGGCCCAGGTCAACAAGAGCGTGGTCGGCGCGGTCTGCACCATGGTGAGATTCCAGGCCTCGGTGAAAAACACCGACCAGTACAACAGGCCGCTTTCCCTCACCGGGCTTAGCGACAGCTTCTACGGCCAGATCGCAAGCAGCAATAACAAAATTTCGGCCACCACCTGCCAATTCCCGCAAACACTGAACGTGAGCGATGCGAAACCCTATACCTGCACCTTCGATGCACAGGTCTGCACTACCGACCTCCCGCACAACGACACCATCACGGCAACCTTGGCAGAGACCGCTACCACCCAGACCATCAGCCCGACTTCGGGGCAGCCAGTCGTCATTACCGGGGTAACGGTGGTGACCCAGTAAACTGTCTGTCGGTGTGATGTTACAGTAAGACGGGGCATAGCGGATTTCGGTTGTCAGAGGCTTTAGACGGCGACCGCGCAGCTGACCAATAGTGGGATTGGAACAAGAGGAGAGGGATCAGCCAGACAAGGCTGGTCCCTCTTTTTGCGCGGGCCGAATGCCGCACGGAGACTGGCATAGTGGGAGGCTGTGACAGTCCGCTCCCAATCACTCTCACAGAAAGTTGCAGTTAGGATAGAACCGAAGCTTCAAAAGGTATACTATATCCACTATGGACACATTCAAGACCATCTGTGTCTCGCTGGTGCTGATCCTCTTCATGGGAGGGGGATGCGCGCCTTTGCCGGACGTCTCCAAGATAACGGACCACGCCCAAACCGAGAGACCTCCCAAGATCATGACAGCCAAGGGGATGCTGTCGGATGAAAAAAGCAGGGAGCTCATAAAGCGGTTGCAGGGCGCCGTCTATCAGACCGACCTGGTGCAGCGGCACAACGCGGTGATGGAGGCGGTGGACGGCAGTCCGCTGATCGGCGGCAACAAGGTGACCCTGCTGACCGACGGGCAGAGCACCTACGCAGCCATCATCAAGGCCATCCAGTGTGCCACCGAGACCATCAATCTGGAGACCTACAAGATAGAGAACGACGAAATCGGCCGCGCCTTTGCCGATCTTTTGGTGCGCAAACAGCAGGAAGGGGTGCAGGTCAACCTCATTTATGACGGCATCGGCAGCCTGCCGACCCCCACCTCGTTCTTCGACCGGATGCGGGAAACAGGGGTGCAGGTGGTAGAGGTCAATCCGCTCAGCGACCTGCAAGTGGGAGCCGTCAACCCCCTGCACGCGGACCATCGGAAACTGCTGGTGGTGGACGGCAAGGTGGTGATCACCGGGGGCATCAACATCAGCGCCGTCTATACCAGTACCCCCTTCCAGAGCGGGCGTCCCAAGAAACCGTCGGAGGTGCCGTGGCGGGATACCGACGTGCAGATCGAGGGGCCGGCGGCGGCGGCTTTCCAGCAGCTCTTCCTCGATATGTGGCAAAAGCAGAAAGGCCCGCCCCTGCAGCGGGAATGCTACTTCCCTAAGCTCGAGTCGAAGGGGCACGCCCTGGTACGGGCCATCGCCAACAACCCCGGCGAGAGCAACCGGATCACCTACATCTCCTATGTCAGCGCGCTCATGTTCGCCGAACACGCCATCCATCTGACCAACGCCTACTTCATCCCCGACGACAAGATCCTGGATGCGCTCAGCCAGGCGGCCAGGCGCGGGGTGGACGTGAGGATCATAGTCCCCTCCATTACCGACTCCTCGCTCGCCTACTACGCCATGCGCTACAACTATGCGGAGCTGCTGCAGGCCGGCGTGAAGCTGTACGAGCGGAAAAAGGCGCTGCTGCACGCGAAAACGGCGGTGATCGACGGCGTCTGGTCGACCGTCGGCTCGACCAACATGGATTTCCTGAGCCTCTCCAGCAACTACGAGCTGAACGCGGTCGTGCTGAGTCCTAAGTTCGGGGCGGATATGGAGGCGATGTTCGCCAAGGACGTGGCTGAGTCGGACGAGATCACCTGGGAGAAATGGCAGCAGAGGTCGATCCTGGAGCGGACCAAGGAGCTGTTTGCTCACATGATGTCCCACGTTTTGTAGGACAGGGCCCTGAGCGGCCAGAAGCAATCCCCCCTGTCCCCCCCCTTGATAAAGGGGGGACAGGGGGGATTGCTTTTGAAATTTAAAAGGTTGCGAGGATGTACTGCGCTATGGCCCGGGCGTCGGCATCGGGGAGCGTGCTTTTGTCGAACTTCTTCATGCCGCGGCCGGGGTTTCTGATCACCGCTACGATGTCATCGGCTGTGGTGATGCCGTTTGCCCGCAGATCCACGGCGTGCAGGCTTTTTTGCGGGTAGATGCGGTTCTCCCCCGCCGGGTGACAACCTACGCAATGTACCGAGAAGAGTTTTCCGCCGCGAGCCAGCAGATTCTTGGTCACCTTTTCCCCTTTCTCCGCACCGCACCCGCTGACCGCAGCGACGAAGCTGACGGCCGCTGCCCACCTTTTCCAGTAGCCCGAAGTCATTACCGTCCCCTTTGCTAACTTTCCGCCCTCGCCAGCTCACCTGCACGCCGGGATTATAGCGTCTTCCCCTCCCCTTGCAATCTTCTCGACCCCCTCTTTCAGGAATCGGTCAGCTCTGCCGAACTCGTCGGCCTTCGATGGAAACGATAAAACGATGTTAAATGGGTGCTCGGAAAAGGAGGCAACCTATCTGTATTAAAGTAAAAATAATGTTGACTTGCGGAAAAATGCTGCAATGGTATTTACATTGCTTGCAACTCGTGCTAATGGAAATTCAAAATAACGTTTTATATAATAGCTCCACCCCGCCTCGCTCCAGCATTTCCGGCTCACGACAATTTTTGCTGACCACATAAAGAGATATCGGCTTGAACGCATCACTGCAGCAAGGAGGATCTCAATGGGCAAAAACGACGCGCATCTGGATGACACCGGTACCGAGCTGAACCTTCCCCGCATGCTGGAGCAACGCGGGGTCTCCCGCCGCGACTTCATGAAATTCTGCACGGCGGTCTCCGCCGCACTGGCGCTGCCGGCCGGCTTTGCCCCCAAGGTAGCCCAGGCGCTCGACGAGGTGAAGCGGCCGACCCTGGTCTGGCTGGAGTTCCAGGACTGCGCAGGCGACACCGAGGCCCTGTTGAGGTCCGCCAATCCGACGGTGGCCGAGATCGTGCTGGACATCCTGTCGGTGGACTACCATGAGACAATCATGGCCGCCGCCGGCCACCAGGCGGAGGAAGCCCTCACCAAGGTGGTCAAGGAGCAGAAAGGGAAGTACATCGCCGTAGTGGAGGGGGCCATCCCCCTGAAGGACGGCGGCGTCTACTGCTGCGTATCGGGCAAGGCGGCGGTCGATACCGCCCGCGAGGTGTGCGGAGGCGCCATGGCCACACTGGCGGTAGGTACCTGCGCCTCCTATGGCGGCATCCCGGCCGCCGCCCCCAATCCCACCGGCGCGGTCGGCGTCAAGGACGCCGTCCCCAACGCCACCGTCGTGAACCTCCCCGGCTGCCCCCTAAACGCCGACAACCTGACCGCCACCGTGGTCCATTTCCTCCTGTTCAACAAGCTCCCCGCCGTAGACTCCTTCGGCCGTCCCCTCTTCGCCTACGGAAAGCGGATACACGACAACTGCGAGCGCAGGCCGCATTTCGACGCCGGCCAGTACGTGGAGAAGTGGGGCGACCACGGCCACCAGAAAGGGTTCTGCCTCTACAAGATGGGGTGCAAGGGGCCGGAGACCTACCACAACTGTCCCACCCAGCGCTACAACGAGAAGACCAGCTGGCCGGTGGCCTCCGGGCACGGCTGCGTCGGCTGCTCCCAACCCCAGTTCTGGGACACCATGACCCCCTTCTACCACCGGCTCCCCCACGTCCCCGGCTTCGGCATCGAGGCGACCGCCGACAAGATCGGCCTGGGCATCGCGGCAGGCACGGCGGCGGCCTTTGCGGTGCACGGCGTGATCAGCGCCTGCCGCAAAGGGGACACTTCCGAAGGCGCAAAGGAGGATTGACCGATGGCGAAAATCGTTGTGGACCCGATCACCAGGATCGAGGGGCATTTAAGGATAGAGGCTGAAGTATCGGGCGGCAAGGTGACCGATGCCTGGAGCAGCTCCACCATGTTCCGCGGCATCGAGAAGATCCTCCAGCAGCGGGACCCGCGCGACGCCTGGTACTTCACCCAGCGCTTCTGCGGCGTCTGCACCACGGTGCACTCCATCGCCTCCATCCGGGCGGTAGAGAACGCGCTCAACATCAAGATCCCGCCCAACGCGGAACTGATCAGGAACATCATCATCGGCATCCAGAACGTGCAGGACCACGTGATCCACTTCTACCACCTGCACGCCTTGGACTGGGTGGACATCACCTCGGCGCTCAAGGCGGACCCGGCCAAGACCGCCGCGCTGGCCGCCTCCATTTCGGAGTGGCCGATGAACTCCCCGACCTACTTCAAGGAGACCCAGGACAAGCTGAAGGCCTTCGTCTCCAAGGGGAGGCTCGGTCCCTTCGCCAACGCCTACTGGGGCCATCCCGCCTACCGGCTCCCCCCCGAGGCGAACCTGATGGCGACCGCCCACTACCTGGAGGCCCTGGAGTGGCAAAAGGACGTCATCAAGATCCACGCCATCCTGGGGAGCAAGAACCCGCACCCGCAGACCTTCCTGGTGGGCGGCATGGCGATCCCTATCGACCCGGATTCCCAGAACGCGCTGAACGCCGACAAGCTGATGGAGATCAAGCGCCTGCTCGCCAAGGCGAAGACCTTCGTGGAGCAGGTCTACATCCCGGATCTCTTGGCGGTTGCCTCCTTCTACAAAGATTGGGCGGCCATCGGCGGCGGGGTCGGCAACTACCTCTCCTACGGGGAATTCCCGCAGCCGGGCAACGGGCAGCTCTGGATGCCGGCGGGCGTCATCATGGCCAAGGAGATCACCAAGGTCGCCCCGGCCGATCACAAGAAGGTGGCCGAATACGTGGACCACTCCTGGTTCGAGTACAGTGGCGGGGCAGGTAAGGGGCTGCATCCCTTTGACGGCGAGTCGGAGGCCAAGTACACCGGGCCCAAGCCCCCCTTCCAGAACCTGGACGTGAACGCCAAGTACTCCTGGGTGAAGGCACCGCGCTACCAGGACCAGCCGATGGAGGTGGGGCCCTTGGCCCGCCTGCTGGTGGCCTACGGCGCTGGAGACAAGCAGGTGCAGGACGCCGTGAACGGGGTGCTGAAAAAGCTCGGCGTCGGGCCCGAGGCGCTCTTCTCCACCCTGGGGAGGACGGCTGCCCGCGGCATCGACTGCCTGTTGATCGCCCAGCAGACGCCGGTCTGGCTGGACCAGCTGATCGACAACATAAGCAAGGGGGATTACAACGCCCACAACGGCGAGAAATGGGACCCGGCCACCTGGCCGAAAGAGGCGGCAGGCTACGGCTGGCACGAGGCGCCGCGCGGCGCGCTCGGCCACTGGATCAAGATCAAGGACGAGAAGATCCTCAACTACCAGGCGGTGGTCCCTTCCACCTGGAACGCCTCGCCGCGCGACGCCAAGGGGCTCAGGGGGCCGTACGAGGCGGCGCTGGTGGGAACTCCGCTCGCCGACCCCAACAAGCCGCTGGAGATCCTGAGGACCATCCATTCCTTCGATCCCTGTCTCGCCTGCGCGGTGCACGTGCTGGACACGCGCGGCAACGAGATGGTGAAGGTCAACCTGCTCTAGGAGGCCTTTTATGGGACAGATGTACGAAAAGTACGTATGGGAAATCCCGGTCCGGGTGACCCACTGGGTGAACATGCTGGCCATCATCGTGCTCTCGGTGACCGGCTTCTTCATCGGCTCCCCCAAGACCCTGGCGCTGGAAAGCTCCCAGTTCGTGATGGG
>NZ_DATFBA010000031.1:0-12323 GCF_035254065.1 Geomonas sp. | reverse complement strand
ATGCTGTACCCGCCGCTCAGCGCCAGCGTCCCTTGCCGGATCGCGTAAGGCCCGCCCGCCACCGTCTCACCACCGTCTCGGGTAAGGGTCCCGCTGACCGTCACCCCGTTGGGCAGCGGAGGGGAGAAGGTATAGGTAAGCGTGGGATCGGTGCTTCCGTAGGTCTTGGACTGGGGGGCCGCGATGACGTTGATGACGCTGGTGGCAGCGGTCAGGGTCAGCGTGCTGTCGGCGGCGACAAAGCTATACATCCAGGAGGATAAGTTCTGGAGGTCGGCAGTTACGGTGTAATCCCCGGGAGGGCTCGAGGTGGTCGCGGTGGTGGTGAAAACCGGTGCGCCCCGCAGCGAGGCTGCGACCGGGATGAGAGCGCGACCGGTGCCGTCGGCATAAAAATACTGGGGGGTGAAAGTCGGAGTCGATCCGGCCGGTATGCTCTGCAGCTGCGCCTTGACGGTGACCTGCGCCCTCAGGTAGTAGGCCTTGCTGGTTTCGATCAGCTTCCCGCCCCCGTTGTCCCCGGCCATCAGGCCCCGGGCGCGGATGTAGCGGATCTGGTTCCACCCCTTGTCCCGGCCGAGGTTGAGGCCGCCCAGCTCCCACTTGGTCGGCGCCGTCCTCACCGCCTCGCCCAGCATCTCCCAAGTAGTGCCATCCTCGGAGTACAGGAAGACCGCGCGTTTCAACTCCGGCCCTCCTCCTCCGCACACCTTCAACCCGCACAGGGTGGTGTCCGGCTCCTCTATGCCCCGGGTCCAGGTGACCTTGCTGCCGTCGGCGGCGACGGAAAGCTCCTGAGTCGCCCACCCCGCCGCGAAGCGCACTATGCGCGCCTTCGAAAAGTCGCCGTTCACCCGATCGTACTGACCGGTGATGATGCCTTTGCCGTCGGGCTGCAAGCGTGCAAAGGAGACTTGGTAGTTATCCTGATAGCTGTCCAGGACCGGCTCTCCAAAGATGCCGAAATTGATCCCGGGGTCCACATGGCCGGTGGGATCGATGCGGGCGACGTTGTTCACAGGGACCGTATTGCCGTCAGCGTCGACCAGGTGATCGAACCAGCCGGCGACGAGGACACTGCCGTCAACCTGCACGGTCGCAGCGCTGACGTGTGAGATGTTGGGCTGGTTGTAGGTGTAGACCCAGCCAGGATCGAGGCCGACCTCCACCGTGAAGCGGTCGTCGATGGTGCCGTCCTGATAGCCGGGGCGGTGGTGGTTGATGCGCATCACGTTGCGATGCCAGATTTTTCCATCCTTGCTGTAGGTGTAATCGAAATTTCCGGCGGCAACGATCTGTCCGTCCTTGTCGAAAGTGAGTGAGCTCACGACCTGTTCAAACGGTTGATACGTTGGTCGGTAACTCGGATCCCAATCCGGCACGTTCGAGTCGTAAATCATCTCCGGCCGCAGCACGTTGAAGGTTGGATCCAGAGTCCCGTCTTTGTTCAACCGGAAGATGCTGCCATATTTGGTGCCGACGATGATCTTGTAGTCGTCCTTGGTCGGCCCGGGATCTATCAGCATCGAAGTGGCCACTGGCCGGATGTTGGGAAGCAGACTCGGCTGCATCAGCGGAGAAGTTGGCGGCCACATCAGCTCGCTTGGTGCATCGAAGGTGCGGTCCCAGACACCGTTCCTGTCGAGTTTGCTGAGAAAATAGGGAGTCCCCCAGGTGGCGGGGTTGTAGGCGTCGACCAGGTTGGGATAGTTCACCCCTGCCAGATAGATCAGCCCGTCAGGGGCCTCGGCGGCGGCACTGGTGGTATTGGCTTCCGCGTACTCGTGCGGGACGTCGGCAAACCTCTGTGCATTGTACGGGATGCCGAAATCCAACAGCGGGGAGTCGTTCAAAAAGAGCCAACTATGGCTGCAGAGGGCATTCTGGATCATGGCGATGCCGCTGCCGGCGATCAGGGTGTATTTATCGTCGATGAGAGGGGACCAGATCAGCCAACTGGAGCTGCCATCGGGCATGCTGGCGGAATCGTTGAACGCAGGAGCGTCCGCCAGCGTCCAGTCCGGGTTCAGCTTGGCGAGCCCCTTCAGTGTCTGCCCCCAGACGGTGGAGAAGTCCCCCCAGAAGGCCATTTGGCCGTCAGGCTCCAACACCACATCGCCGATGTGGTAGTCGACGGTGCTGCCGACGTTGGCGACGTCGTCGTCCAAGGTTCCGAATCCGTAGAAGCGTGCCAGCATGGTGCGCGGCCTTCCTGCCGCGGCGGCGAACCTGCCGCCGATCAGCAGCTTCTCGTCGGACTGCAGGGTAAGCGCCTCCACGGCCACCTCCCCCGTCACCTGCGGGGTCACCTCATCCCGCCCCAGCGCGTCAGGGTCGAAATCGTCGAGGCTGCCGTCGACCTGGTAGCGGGCGACACGGTGGCGGGAGGTCACAGTTCCATCCTCGTCCAGCACCTTGACGAAGCTCCCCGCCAGCACGATCTTGCCATCAGGCTGCACGACCATCGCCGAAACCGCCCCGTCGGGCCCCGGATCGAAACCGTCCAGCACGCCGTCATTGGTCATGCGCGCCAGGTGGTGCCGATCGATGCCTGCCGGAAAGTTACTGGTGGTGATCCAGGTGAAGTCACCTCCGGCCAGGATGCTCCAGTCCGCCTGGATGGCCAGTGAGCGCACCACCCCGCCCGGCCGCGGCGTGAAGCTGGTATCAACCAGGCCGGTGTCGTGGAAGCGGACCAGGTACGGCTGCGGCGACTGGAAATCCCCCCCCACCACGACCTTGCCGTCTTCCTGGACCAGGATGGCGTTCACCGCCTGCGTTATGCCCGCCGAGACCCCGCCGGCAAAGCAGTCCTGGAAGGTCCCGTCGCTGCCGGCTATCCTGGCGATGTTGCTGCAGCTCGTTCCGCCGGGCCTTCCCTTGATGTCGCTGAAGGTGCCACCGACCAGGATGCTGTTGGCGGTGGGATGGAGGGTGATGACCTGGATGACCGTGCCCCCGTCGGTGGCGGGATCGAAGGTGTCATCCACGCTGCCGTCGATCTTCAGCCTCGCCAGTCCCTTTCTGAAATGGTCACCCCCGCCGTCGGTGATCTTGGTGAAAGAGCCGCCGACCAGGATGCCGAGAGGCTGAGGCGGGTCGCTCTTGTCCATCTGGACCACCACCGCATTCACCTGGCCGTCGACGATGGGGAAGAAGCCGGTATCGAGCGTGCCATCGGTGTTGAGCCTGGCAAGGTTCAATAGGGTCTTCACTGGCGAGCCGGCGGTTGCCGTGAAAATACCGCCGATGATGACCTTACCGTCCCACGGCTGCACCGCGACCGCCTTCACGCTGCCGTTGCCGCCATTGTTGGTCAGATTGACCGTGCCGGAACTGTAGATGCGGAAGCCGTCGATGTTCAGGCTCGCCCCCATGCCCCGCGCAGGCAGCAAGAACGGCATGAGTAAAAGCAGCAGGATGATCGCCATCTTAGCCATCAGCACTCTCCAGTTACCGCCACCTTCAAACACCGCCATCACTTCGTAGGCACCGGGCGCACCAGAACCGGCTGCCGCCCCACCTTCCACTGCCCTAAAATCACGTCCAACCTTCCCCTCCCCTGCCCTGCCTAGAACCCGTTACGCGCCCCCTCCCCTTCGAGGGGAGGGGCGGAGTGAGGATGGGTTGGTCTCCCCTGGCCGCCTACCTTTCCTGAATGTGAATGATCTTCTTGAGCGGCTTGAGCCCTGCATTGGTGACTAACTTCAATCCCGCCGGCAGGCCGGTTGCCCCGTCTCCTTTCCTGTTTGCGAAGGTGGTGGCGAGATCGATCTCCCGCACTCCGCCGTTGGAAAGCTGCACCAGCGCCTTTCCCTTCAGGTTCAGATCAGGCAACACCGGATCCTGGATAGGACCTGCCGTCACATACCTCATTCCCCACAAATAGGAGTTTCCGAACTGGCAGCTGTCAGTGCTGGGCTGGAAGGTGGAGAAGAAGGCCGCACCGGCTGTGGTCGGGATGGGCGTAGTCAGGACCCGCTCGGCGCCCACACCATCGTGGGCGGCTTCCAGGTCGACGCGCCACCCCGCATCGGTAAGACCGGCAGCTGCGACAGAATGGATAGTGGTCGTCTGATCGATCAGCTCGCCTGAAACACTCGCACGGCAGTTGGCGTCGAGCTTGTCGTAGGTAAGGACCTCCCCGTCTTTCCTGATGTTGTAGCAGGGCTCCTTGATTCCGTAGAGAGAGCGCCGGTCGGACATATCGTCCTGGCTGAAGAAGTACCTTCCGGTCCCAAAGTACAGCCAGAGGTTGTGATTTCTCGTATCCTGTAACCTGGCAATGCCGCTGGTGACCGGCCCCACTCCATCAATGACCTTACTTACCTGCCACTGGCTCGGATCGATCTTCTCCCCGGTGATCAATCGCAGGACGCCTCCGCCCCAGGTGCCGCCTGAACTCATCTGGCTATAACCGACGTACAGGGCGTCATCCTGATAGTTCCGGTCCACGTCGATAACCCCGCCCCCCATCGCCCCGGCAAAGGCGTTCATGATGCCGGTCGGGATTGTCGCCACCAACTCGCCTGTGCGCAGGTCGACCACGAAAAGCTTGAGTTCCTGGCTCGATTGCCCCAGGAATTGATGAGCAACCGTATCAACCGGGCCGGTGGGTCCCGAACCAAACACGGCAAACCACCTGCCGTTGGCGTTACGATCGCCAATCCGCACCATGGCCGGGCCGGTGGTCGTGTATCCCAAGGCTGGGTTGCTGAACTCCCAGAGCAGGATGGGGTTGTTCTGATCCGTCACATCGAGGGCGAAGTAGGAAGAGTATCCGACCCAGCTGCCGCCGGTGCTGGGATCGGCGAGAGGCGGTGCCACGCAACCGGCACCCGCTCCGCAACTTGCCCCACCCAGCCCCATGCCGCCTACCAGTACCGTTTTCCAGGTATTTTCGGCCGGATCGAAGGTCGCGGACTTTGGCTTCAGGCAGTTCCAGTAGCTGCCAGTGCAGCCGGCGTTGTTCCCGATGCTGGCGTCGAGCACGGTAAGCTTGCCGTCCACGTAGTACAGGTGCCGGTAGTTGAGGTTCGCCAGGTACTTGAGGTAAGGGAGCGCGTTCTTGGGGATGAAGGCCCAGCGCTCGCTGCCGAGGTCACCTCCGCTGGCGGTGACGGTCGCCTTGAGGTCGCGATTGGAGGTGGTGTCCAGGTTGCCGAAGTTGAAGGCATGCAGCATGCCGTCGTTGGCACCGAGATAGACGGTGCCGCGTTTACCGTAATAGCTGCTGCCGATGAAGGCTGCATAGGAGAGGTCGCCGTAACCGCCGGGAGAAAGATGATATCTCCCCAGCGGCACCCGCCACTGCACCTGGGGCGTGGAAGAGATGACATCTCCCAGCTTCCATACTCCGACCCCCTTCAGCGAATCCGCGGTGGAGGCCGGAATACCATCCTTTGCCAGAGTCCTGCTGCGCATCGTGGGATCTCCGGGATCGAAGCCATGCAGGTAGCTGATCAGCTTGCCGGGGTCAGGGTCCCCCGCCTGCAGATGCAGGTAAGGGGTGATAGCTTCCTGCGAGCCGGAGGAGAACTTCATCATTGCGGCCCCTCCCACCGCAGTCCCGCCCGGCAGCAACGGGGTGTAGATGGTGCGCGGCAATACCGTCAGATCCCTGCTCCAGAGCTGTTTTCCCGCCTGCCAGAGATATTTCACCTGATCGACCTCCAGCTGCGATTCCGGCCCGTCGCAGATACCGTCGCCGTTGCTGTCGGAGGTGAGGTAGGCCCAGCTCTTATTGCTGGTGTCAGCAAAGCGGATACTGACGATCTTGTCGTCTTTCAGAGTCAGCTTTCCGTTGCCGTCGGAGTCCTCGCGCAGGGCGCTGCCCGAGCCCGCGTCGATGCCAATGAAGGGGTCGATGTAGTACCAAAGGCTGGAGAGTTCCCCGCTCCACTTGATCGTGGTCTGCCCATTATCGAGGCTGCGGGAAGGAAAGAACTGCTCCCGCATGGATATCGCGCCGTTGCCAACGCCAGTCGAGGCGATGCAGGGATCGCTTCCCGAACCGGCGGCGATCTCCTGCAGCATCAGGTGGAAGGAGTGCTCGAGGTCGGCGAAGTTCTGGATCCTCGCGAGCTTCCCCCCGCCATTGGACGCCGTGAGCTGCATCAGCTTTTCCGGCACCCCCTCGTCCTTGGTCGTGCAGTTACCGTTGGAATCGTAGCTGCCGCACGGGGCACCGTTATAGAGGACATAGGTGGTGAGGTAATCCTTGTTGTAGACGGGAGGCTGTGTGAAGGATGGATCGTTGATGTTCTTGTGCCGGGCGATCCAGGCGAGGTCGTCCAGGTTGTAGCTGCCGTCCAAGGTGGGCACGGAGTCTCCAGCCTTGGTGGTCATGCTGGACGGCATGCCGTAATTGCCGCTCAACGACTGCTGAGCTGCGTTCGACACCAGCGAGTTCACGTTGGCGTTACGGTCGGCAGTGGAGACGCCGTTGCTGACGATGAGTACGTTGTTGCTCTGGCAACTGAGCCTCGGCGTGGTGGTGCCGTAATCGGCAGAGTTGAACCTGAGATCGGTCCGGTTGGCGAAGTAGCCGATGGCTTCATAGAAGGTTTCCGCAAGCGGGCTCCACGAGGTGCCCGCCATCTGGTCGATGTACGAGATGAGGCCGGAGGTGTGGTCACCAAGGGAGCTGCCGACCGGGAAGACGACCTTGCCGCCATCGAGGAAACCGAGGTTCGAACAGTTCGTGTAGCCAAGATCGGTGCATTCCGTCAAGGCACCGTTGTTGTTGAAGATCATGGCCCCGAAGTTGAGCTCATTGGCGTATTCCTGCAGGATGCCGCTGGGCGGGGAGCCGACCGCGATCCTGGCGTAGAGAGTTTTCGATACGGGGGTGGACACGGGAGTATAGCTTCCCCGCATGCCGAGGTTGTACATGCCGAGATCCGGGATGAAGTCCGGGACGCCGACCCCGAAAGAAGGACCGACCAGCACCTGCTTGGGAAGGTCGGCGCAGTAGTGGTCAAGTTCGGTGGGGGAAGTGATCGAACCGCTAATGCTTCCGTCGACATATTTTATCCCCAGGAATCCCTTGGTATCGAAGCCCACCGGGACATGGTTGTAATCGGTCCCCCCGGAGCCACAGACTGCGTCAGCGCTGTTGCGGGGAATGGTCTGCGGTTTTCCTCCGTGCAAGTAGTGCAGGTTTGGGCCGCAGGCGTTGGCGGCATCGACCTTGCTGATGGGGCCGTTGGTCTTGGCGCAGTAGGTCATGGCCTGCACAAACAGCTGGTTGTCAGAGACCGAGGTGATGCTCCCTCCCTTTCCGTCGTCGTGGCTCTCGGCGGGGGGCACCGTCAAACAGGCCAGCGCATCGTTTACAGCCGCTGTGGAAACATTTCCCGTCTGCCAGCCTCTTGCCGCCGCCATACAAGGCCCCGTCCGATACTGGTTGTCGTAGATCTCGATCTGGGTCAGGCCACCCGGGCTGGGGAGGTAGTCGATGACGCAGGTCTTGATGGTGGAGGCCGGAATCGGACCGCTCACGGCGAAGGTGAGCTGGGGCAGACCGGCGGCCACCTTGACGAACTTCCTCCCCTGGCAGCCGCGCGTCTCGCCGATCAGCATGCCGCTGGTCGCGCCGCTGCCATCAGGCAGGAACTTGCCGCCGGTGAGCGCCTGCTTCTCGAGGTCGAGCCGGGAGGTGGTGAGCCAGTTGAGAAAATTCCCTCTCGCCATGAAGGTCTGCACCGTCGAGGGGGACGCCGCATCTGTCATCTGGAGGTAGAGATATCCGGTCAAGGCGGGGCAATAACCGCCGCCCGCGACACAGGAGGTGGGCAGGGAGGCGACGGCTACGAACCTGCCCCCCCCTGGATAGCTGAAGTCGTAGTTGTAGTAGCTGTTCCGGTCGAAGTAACCGAGGTAGGAGTTAGTGTCGCTGTAGCTTTCGTCGTAGCAATAATAGGGGGGACGGGAGATGCAGCTCTCGCCGCTGGGGCAATCGGCATTGGCCGAGCAGGAGCGGGTGGTAGTTCCCGAACAGATGAAGCCCCCGGTGTCGGAGTAGGCGAGATCTTCGGCACTGGCGGAATTGTCGAGCATAAGCAGCACATTCGACTTTAAACCGGCACCGGGAAGAGGTGGTACGCTGCAGTAATTGATGCCCGGGAAGCCGCTCACAGCCAAGAGTGGTGTCGGCATCAGCAGCCGGCAAAGGCTCAAGACCAAAAGCGAAGCCCGCAGTATGCTGCCACCGCGGGACAAGCGGTGCCCTTTCATTGCATGCCCCCCAAACCGTGTCAGCTCATCAGAAAAGCAGGATTTATTACAATTTTCTAAGTATAACGGCGTGATCCCAAAAGGAAAGACCGGCACCCTGCGGACCGGCTGGCGATAGACATTGGCACCGGTGCCGATAAAATAAAAATCTTTCATATTGGGTCGGGGTTCAGGAAAAGAGTATCGCAGGTGCGAGGTGGGGCGGTTGGAGGGGGTATGCCATGGACGTCTGCGATCAGCCGAACAACGAGACTCGGGTCGAGTTGGGGGAACCGGTTCCCTATGAAGGCGAAAAAAGGCGCCCGCTGCTGATCGCCGCGGCACTCGGAGCCCCCATGGGGACCACCGACCCGCTGGATCTGGCCCTGCTGAAGGCGGCTTCCCACAAGGATCTCGGGGATTACGAGCAGTTGGCTTGCGCGACGCTGGACCCCGCCTCGCGTCACAGCGTGGCGCGCGTGCGGCGGGTGGGCTCGGAGGTGGAACGGCTGATAGCCCGTGGAGAGCTGCAGGCCATGCTCGACCTCTGCGGCTGCGAAAAGGGCTCTGGCTACCGGAAGCTGCCGGGTGAGATGAAGATGCTGGAGGGGTTTCGTGAGCTGGCGGTGGCAACCTGCACGGTGGGAGGCTCGGGGGAGCAAGCCTGGAGGTTCCTCGGTTACGTGCCGTTCAGGGAGTCGGGCCAGAAAACGTCGCGACCTGCGGAGCCCGGTGACCTCCGGCAGCTCCCGGCCCCGGACCGGAGGCTTCGGGTGCTCGCCTGGCTGGTTCTGCTGCTGATCCTACTGCTGGCGGGCTTGCTGTCGCGAACCGGCCGTTTCCTGTACCACGGTGTGCAGGGCCCGGTCTCGGTTTCCAACAGCACAACCTCTCCCTCCGGGAGGGTGCCGCAGTGAGGGAGCCCCGACCCGGCCCTCTTGTGAAGAGGGGAGCAACCATTGTAGAATCAAGCAGATAACGAAGCAGGTGACAACGAGATGAAACGTCTGTCAACCATACTGGCTGCCCTTTTGACCGTCATCCTTACCGCATCCTCCGCGGTGGCGGCACAGAAGGTGAGGTCGCTATGCGAGATCCACTACCCGAGCGACCAGCGCATCCAATGGAGATGCCAGAAGCTGAAAGAGGGAGATACACCGCAGCGGCTGTTCGGCGGGCACTGGCTGGACGTGCTTCACTTCAACCGGCTGGACCGGCGCCACTTTCTGGCCGGGATGTCCATCAAGGTGCCGGTTCACCCGCAGCAGCTCAACAGCTTCACGCCGCTTCCCGCCACCCTCCCGCAGGCAGCCTCCGAGCCGAAGTTCATCCTGATCGACCAGAGCGAGATGTTCCTGGGCGCCTACCAAAACGGCAAGCTCGTCTACTCGTTCCCCATAGCCCTCGGCATGGAAGGGTTCCGGGTTCCCAACGGGGAATACCGGATCGAAGCCGCCGACCGGGACCACCACTCCAACCTCTACCAGGTGGAGGAGATCGGGCGCCCGTACCCGATGCACTACGCGCTGCGCTTCTGGATCGACAAGACGCGGGAGGATTGGCCCTCCTACTGGATTCACGGGCGCGACCTCCCCGGCTACCCCGCCTCGCACGGCTGCATCGGCCTCTACGATGAGGAGATGCAGGTCGAGTACTACTCCGCCTACGACAAGAAGGTGAATGGCAGGAACTACCGCGCGCTGACCAAGCCCTATCTCCAGGCCGCCAAGGTCATCTACCAGTGGGTGGTCGGCCCCGGCCCCGACTCCGGGAAACTTCACAAGGTCGACAACGGCCCGAAGGTGCTGATCACCGGCTCCCCTCCAGAGAGCCCCGAACGATAAACGACAAAGGCCGCACCCAACCGGGCACGGCCTCTAGTCGCTAACAGTGTGGTGCAAGCTATTCCGAGTGCTTGAACGGCAATCCCCCAACACTACTTCTCAGCTGGGCCACGGCTTTTTCCAGTTCGGTCAAATGCCGCTCGAGTTCCTGGAGATCGCTCTCGGAGTTGAGAGTTTCCGCCGCTCTCTTGACCTCGGTGATGTTCATGCCGAGGACTTCCCTGACGCGTGTAGTCTCGATACGAGTCATGATGGCCCCTCGTTCAGCTCCCTACCCGTTATCCACGCCAGTGGATGCAGGATACCGGGCAGACATCGATGGCGTTGCTTTGGATTTCCTCTTCTGAGGCGCCGGTCGGGTCGTAGCACTCGGCCTTGCCGTTGTCGGCGAAGCGGAATACTTCCGGAACGTTGTCGGTGCAAAGCCCGCAGCTGATGCAGACATCCTGATCCACCCAAGGTTCTCTCGCCATAATATCCTCCTGCTGTTTTAGGTAGTTTGCCTGAGCCGGCCCACGCGGTCAGTCGGGACGGAGAAACTCTAACACCTGCCATGGCGTAGTCAACCGCCAGATGAAAAGAGTCACCGAATCATGGAAAGCCGCCTTGTTCGACAAGGTAGCAACGGAAAGTATACTGATATCCTGAAGTTGACCACAGATGATACAATTTTTGTATCCACTGTCTCATTTCCCAAACCTGCTATCTCCCGTGAGGCGACCATGATGCAAAGAGCTCTGAGAATCCTTACCGCGGTGGCCGCCTTCGACGGTCACGACGCCTCGGTGCTGGCCTTGAACCGGGCGCTGCTGATGGGCGACACGCCGGTCGAGGTCATCTACCTCGGGTTCAACATGACCGGTGAGAACATCGCCGAAGCGGCCCTCCAGGAAGGCGCCGATGCGGTGGCGGTGAGCTCCTACAACGGCGGCCACCTCCAGTTTTTCCCCCACCTGGTCAAACGCCTGCGGGAGAAAGGCAGCGGGGAAACGCTGGTGTTCGGCGGTGGAGGCGGCACCATCCTGGTGGAGGACGCCCGGGAGCTGGAGGCGGGCGGCGTGGCGAAGATCTACGGTCCCGGCTGGCCTCTGGACGGCATCGCCCGCGACATGGTGCAGCGTATAGTCAACCATCGCAGCGAAGCGACCCTGGAGCCGAACCCGGCGACCTGGGCAGAGGGTGTCTCCGATCCCGTCCGGCTGAGCTCCTTGCTCACCCTTACGGAAAGCAGACCCGCCGACAACTTCCCGGGGCTGCTGCAGCGGCTGACCGACCGACAAAGGAGCGCCAGGATCGTGGCCATCGCCGGGGACGGCGGCAGCGGCAAGAGCACCCTGATAGACGAGCTGGTCCGAAACTTCCTGGCGCACTTCCCCGACAAGAGGGTTGCGGTGCTCGCCAACGATCCATCCATCGCCACCGGCCAAGCGACGACCGCCTTCCTGGCGGACCGCGTGCGCATGAATGCCATCTACCACCACCGGGTCTGGCTGCGCAGCGTCGCTACCGGCAGCGCCTACGCACCGCTCTCTCCGCACCTGCCACAGATGCTGGGACTTTTCTGCGCCGCCGGCTACGATCTGGTGCTGGTCGAGACTCCGGGTACCGGACAGACGGGGCTCGACCTGCAGGACCTGCAAGCCAACCTGCTGATCTACGTGAAGACCAGGGAGTACGGCAGCTCTCTGCAGCTGCAGAAGGACCAGCTTCTGCGCGATGCGGGGCTGGTGGTCCTCAACAAGGTGGACCTGGAGGGGGCGGAGGCCGCCTGTTCTGAGCTGCGCGGCGTGCTGGCGGAACTCGGCAAGCAGGATTCATTGTTCCCCACCACCTCGAAGGCGGTACGCGATCCCGGCACCAGCCGTCTGTTTGCCGGCATCTGCCAAAGGCTCGGCTGGCCGGCACCCGAAGCCGCCCCGGCCGCCGACATCTTCAGCTACGCGAAGAAGAACACCCTGGTGCCGCATCCCCGCAGGGCGTACCTGGCCCAGATCGCGGAAAAGGTGCGGAGCTACGACCGTTTCGTGGACCGCGAGCTGCACCAGATCCGGAGCAACCCTTTCGAGCTGGCCAGGCTGCATCCTTCCAGCGAGAAGCTCCTGGAGGAGTGGCCGACGAAGTGGCGTGAGCTCTCCCTGCAGGCCGCGACCCGCATGGGGATCGCCCCCTTCGTGCAAACGCCTAACGGCTTCAAGCTGCTGCGGGTGGCGCTCCCCGACCCCGAGGACCGCCATGAGTCCCTGCGCTTTCTCCTGGAGGAGG
>NZ_DATFBA010000030.1:0-4679 GCF_035254065.1 Geomonas sp. | reverse complement strand
CGTGACCTCCGGACCGGACTTCGACACCCTGAAAGCGAAGTTCGATTGGCTGCGCGCGACCCTCGCCATAACGCCTGATTCCATTACCCAAACCTGGTAAGTTCAAAAAAGAAATGCGGAGGACACGCACCAGCATCTTCTTCGGGTGCCTGTCCTCCGCGAAACCTTCTGGCTGACAGCTTACTTCCTGCCACCTTTCCCCTGCGCTTTGGGGCCCTTGCCGATTGCAGCCAACTCCACGTCGACGGCGTCGCATAGATTCTGGAAGGTGCGGTGCTCCTGGTGCCTGCCGTTTATGTAGATATACGGGGTCCGGTCGACTCCCAGTTTCATCGCCTCATCGTAATCGGCATCCACCATCTCCTCTAGCTTCGGATCTTTCATCTTCGCCCTGAAGCGCGGCAGGTCCAGCTTCAAAAGCTTCGCGATCTGAATCAGCTTGTCGTCATCGAGGTCGTCCTGGTTGGCAAAAAGCTGGTCGTGGAACTCCCAGAATTTTCCCTGGTCGTGCGCTGCCAGTGCGGCGGTCGCAGCCTTCATGGAAAAGGCGTGAGCGGCGATCAATTTGATGGCGAGTCTAACCTGCTTGGGATATTTCTCCAACACCTGCTGGAGTACCGGCTCGAGCCGTTTGCACCCCGTTCAGAGGTAGTCGGAAAAAACCACGATGGTGACCGGCGCGTTGGCCGCCCCTCTGATGGGATGGCCGGACAGGTTGACGTTTACCCGCGGCTCAGCCTTCGCCACGGCGGCAGTCCAGGTCAAGGTGACTATCGCGATCAAAATCGCCGGTATCAGCGAAATAAATCTCCTCATGGATGAACCTCCTTTGTAGACGGCAGCGGTGGGTGCCGGAGGGACACCAGGTGACCTCGTCGCTCCCCGGCCGGGATCCTTGCTCTAATTATCCCGTAAAAGCCGATTTTGTCTTATTCCATGGCCAGGTTCCGCAACAACAACTCCAGATCCGCACGCCCCTTTTCGAAGGCCGCGGGGGCTCCCTCCACCATGATGATGTAGTCGAGGTCACCGGGAAGACGGCTGAACTCCCTTACCGGCGCGTAGTATTGTGGCCCGGCCTGATCGCCCGCCGGGGGGGTGATGTTGTGCGGCGACTCGAGCGCGAGGCCGGGGTAGGCGGGCTGCGGACGCCTGACGATGCCGGCAAGGATCCGGCTTTCCTTCTTCTGCCGGGATTCCAGCCAAAGGAACTTGTCTCCGCCGGCAAACCCGGGTCCGGCGACGGCCTGGTAGCTTCGATTGGTACCCGCCCCGGCCAGGAACCTGCGCAGAGCCTTCTCCGGGCTTGCTTCCGGCGGGGCCGGCAGCACGAACACCGCAGCTTCCAGAGCCGGCAGCTTTTTCCCTTTGCCGGGCAGCCTGATAGCGATACCGCTGCTGCCGTCCCTGACGCCAAAAGGGGAAACCGGCCAGGTTCCCGGCAGGTCCACCCACAACCCGAACATGCTGTTCACCAGCCGCGTCGTCCCGGCTCCCGGTACGGATTTCCAGAGTTCTTCAGCTTTGTAGTTCTTGCCGGGGATCGTCGGAGCGAGCCTCCTGGCTATCCCCTCCTCGACCGGTTTCATTTTTGCCGTCAGCACTCCGCCGTTTCTCGCCCTCACCTGGTCGAGCGCGTATGTCCCGGTGGCCGGCATCGCGGCGAGCAGCGCGGCGTAGGCGTAATCCTCCCAGAAGGAGCGGGGCAGGCTCTCTGCGCATTCCTGTGACGCCTGCTTCAAAAGCGGCATCCCCTTCACCGCGTCGGCCCCCTTGGCGTAATGATTGCCCAGGAACCACAGCGGCCGGCAATCGGTGGGCAGAGCCTCGCGCGCTTTTTGGAGAGAGTCGACGGCGACCTGGAAGTATTCCTGCAGATCGAGGTTGTATGCGTAGTGCGCCGTCAACCCTTTCAGCAGCAGCAGTTCTCCGGCAGCCGCCCCCTTTGCGGTCAGCAACAGCTCGTCGGTCGTTTTCAGCGAACGCTTTGCCAAAGAAACCGCGTCCCCCTTGGGAAGCCCGTATCGCCATTCGGGCGACCAGTTCTCCGCCACCTCTTCGAGCACCCTCACGTCAGCCGCAAGCTGTTCACTCCCCTGAGGCGAAACGCGCTCCAGGTCAATTTCCGCCAGGGAGGCATGCGCCGCCGTCCCAGCGGTCAGCAAGAGAAGTAGTGCAAGGAAGATGGGTGTTGCTCTCATAGCTTGGCGCTCCGCCATCCCTGGTTCATCTGGATTGTCCGCTCTTCGTCGTCCGGGGGCTGAAACTCTACATGCTGATTGAATATTTCTTTTCATTACCGTTGCAGCATTCATGAATGTAACGGGAGAACGTTAGAAACGCAATGAGCGGAGCCGCTTGCATGATGATTTTCATCCGAAGCGGCTCCGCTCATTGGCTGCCTTTCGCTCTGGCCGTCTTCCCGCCACCTCCCCCCTTCAGGGAGGGAAGCGGCGGAATGGGAGGCCATCGTTTCAGTTATCTCGCACTGCCGGCGCTGCCGTCGCGACGGCCGCCGCGGCGGTACTCGACCACCACCTGCTGCTCACGGCGTCCGAAGCCGGGCTTGCCGCCGGGGGCACCCGGACGTCCCCCCTTGGCGCCGAACGATTTCTTGCGCGGGTCGAAGCTCGGGCGCCCTTTCTTGCCGCCGGGGCCGCTGTTCACCCTGCGCAGGGGACGGCTCGGCTCCAGGCCGGGGATCACGTGCTGCTCCAGGGACTTGCCGGTGTAGCGCTCGATCCTGTCCAGGTAGGCGACTTCGTTCATAGAGCAGAAGGAGATGGCCACCCCGGTAGCTCCGGCGCGGCCGGTGCGGCCGATGCGGTGCACGTAGTCCTCGGCGAACTTGGGGAGGTCGAAGTTGATCACGTGGCTGATCCCGCTCACGTCCAGGCCGCGGGCCGCCACGTCGGTCGCCACCAGCAGCCGGACCTTGCCGCGGCGCATGTTGTAGATGGTGCGGTTGCGGGCACCCTGCGACATGTCGCCGTGCAGGGCGGCGGCCGCGTGTCCCTGCGAGTAGAGCTCGGAGGCGATCTGGTCGGCGTCCTTCTTGGTGGCGGAGAAGATGATCGCCTTGGTGAGGTTCACGTCGGAGATCAGGTGCTGCAGCAGGCGGTTCTTGTGGCGCATGTCGTCGGTCACGTGCAGGCGCTCCTCGATGTGCAGCTTCTCGGCCTGTTTCCCCTCGATGGCGACCCGCACCGGGTCGGTCAGCAGCCTGGCGGCGATCTTGGCCATGGCGTCGTCCATGGTGGCGGTGAAGAGCAGGGTCTGGCGATTTTCCGGGCAGGCGGCGGCGATGCGGTCGATGTCCTCGGAGAAGCCCATGTCCAGCATGCGGTCGGCCTCGTCCAGGATCAAGAGCTCGAGCCGGGAAAGGTTCAGGCTGCGGCGCTCCAGGTGGTCGATCAGGCGGCCGGGGGTCCCCACGATGAAGTCGACCGGACGGGAGAGGAGGTCCATCTGGTCGCGATAGGGCATGCCGCCCAGGATATGGCCGCTTCTCACCCGCATGAACTTGCCGTAGTTGCGCACGGCGTCGGTCACCTGGGTGGCCAGCTCCCGGGTCGGGGTGAGCACCAGCACGCGCGGCCCCTTGCCGCGCGCCTCGGAGGGAACCAGCAGGCGCTGCAGGGCGGGGAGCACGAAGGAGGCGGTCTTGCCGGTGCCGGTCTGGGCGCTGCCGATCAGGTCCTTGCCTTCCAAGGCCAGCGGAATGGACTGGGCCTGGATGGGGGTCGGCGCGGTGTAGCCGCAGGCGGAGAGAGCTTTCAGAATGGGGGCGGAGAGGTTCAGCGATTCAAAAGACATGTGGTTCCTTTTTTGGTCGGAGCTTTAGAAATCAAGCAACGGCTTGCGGTCGCCGACCGAAGGTCGGCGAATTACGAACGTAGAAAGCCGTAACGGCGAAATTGCCGCGCATGGGCGCTCGGTACGCTCTGGTAGCATACGGACTTGTGACCGGCAGATCATACATCGTCGCCAACCAAAAGCCTGCTGCCGCATTTCTTGAGGGGATTACCTGGAATGCGAGGGGTTGGATCGATGGGACGGGAAAGCTTCTCCCGGATAGAGCAGTTGTCAGTCAGCCGCACATCATTACTACAGCTCGCTTGGGAAAGCAAGCTTTTCTTTTCGAAAACGGCACTTTCTTAGATCCCTTATTCGACTCCCTCCCTTCAAGGGGAGGGTCGGGGTGAGGATGGGGTTCGGGCGCCGGGCACCTCCTCCTGTGCTCCCCCTTGAAGGGGGAGGGACGCAATAGCGGGAGAAGGTTGACTATACCGAAAAGAAAAACCCCGCTTGGGGGCGGGGTTCCGGTACTGCGGCGCGGCCCCACGTGGAGGGCACGCAGGGCGCTGCGCGATTACTTCTTGGCGGAGATGGCGTCTTTCAGAGCCTTGCCCGGGCGGAACTTGGGCACTTTGGCCTCGGCGATCTTGATCTCCTTGCCGGTCTGGGGGTTACGGCCGGTGCGGGCCTGACGGTTGGAGACCTCGAAGCTGCCGAAGCCGACCAGGGTGACGCGGTCGCCTTTCTTCAGAGCGCCGCTCACGCTGTCGATGAAAGCGGCTACGGCCTTCTCGGCGGCGCCTTTAGAAATGTTGGCGGATTTGGCAACTGCTTCAACGAGTTCTGCTTTAGTCATCTTAAAACCCTCCTTGGTTGTAATA
>NZ_DATFBA010000029.1:0-3476 GCF_035254065.1 Geomonas sp. | reverse complement strand
GGAGGCGGGCCCCGGCGGACGCATCCACCTCTCCAGCGCTCCCCCCGAACAGGGGCTGCGCCCCTCGGTCTCCGTCCTCTTCCGCTCCGTCGCCCGGCGCTACGGAAAACAGGCGGTGGGGGTGCTTCTGACCGGCATGGGTACCGACGGCGTGGAGGGGCTGAAAGAGATGCGTGACCAGGGTGCGGTCACCGTGGCCCAGGACCGCGAGAGCTCGGTGGTGTTCGGCATGCCGGGCGGCGCGGTGAAGGCGGGCGCCGCCCTCTACGTACTCCCCCCCCAGGGGATCCTCAAACTTCTGCGCGGGCTGGTCCAACCCCCGCCCCCCTCCCAGGAACCATAAGGAGCAGCAGCGATGCACGACCCCGAAAACGCCCGAGCCGGCGCCCCCCTCATCCTGATCGTCGACGACAGCCCCACCCAGGCCATGCTGCTGGAGCAGGTGCTGACCGTCCACGGCTACCGCGTCTGCTCGGCCAAAAACGGCGCCGAGGCGCTCTCCCTGATCGAGGAGCGCCTGCCGGACCTGGTGATCAGCGACATCCTGATGCCCGAGATGGACGGCTTCGAGCTCTGCCGGCGGGTCCGGGGGAGCGAAGGGGTCAGGGAGACCCCCATCATCCTGCTCACCCACCTGAACGACCCGGCCGACGTCCTGCACAGCCTGGAGGCGGGCGCCGACTACTTCGTCTCCAAGCCTTACTCCAACCGGCTGCTCCTCTCCCGGATCGCCGCCGTCTTGCAGAAGGAGCACGCCTGCCTGGAGTCGGAGGACGGCCGCGAGGTCAACGTCCGCTTCCACGACCGCACCTACCGCATCGAGGCGGGGCGGGCCCAGATCATCGAGCTGCTCCTCTCCACCTACCAGCTGGCCGCCGAGAAGAACCAGGAGCTGCTGGCCGCCCAGCAGTCGCTCTCCAGCCTGAACCGCGAGCTGGAGAAGCGGGTGGCCGAGCGGAGCGCCGCCCTCAACAAGGAGACCGCGGAGCGCCTGCAGGCCCTGGAGGAGCTCAGGAAGAAGGACGAGGTGCTCATGCAGCAAAGCCGCCAGGCGGCCATGGGGGAGATGATCGGCAACATCGCCCACCAGTGGCGCCAGCCGCTCAACGCGGTGGGGCTGCTGGTCCAGGACCTCACCCTCTCCTTCGAGTACGGCAACTTCAGCAAGGACCAGCTCTACACCTCCACCACCAAGATCATGCAGCTGGTCCGGCACATGTCGCAGACCATCGACGACTTCAGGAACTTCTTCACCCCCGACCGGCAGAAGAGCCAGTTCGACCTGGGGCAGGTGGTCGAGCGGACCCTGGCGCTGATCAGCGGCAGCCTGGGTAACAAGGGGATCCGGGTGGAGGTCAACGTGCGGCAGCCCCAGAAGATCGACGGCTTCCCCAACGAGTTCTCCCAGGTGCTGCTTAACATCTTCAACAACGCCATGGACGCCTTCTCCGGGCGCCGCTGCGACGACCCCCTCATCCAGGTCGAGGTGTTCGGCGAGGAGGGGAAATCGGTGCTGACCATTGCCGACAACGCGGGGGGGATCAGCGAGGAGATCCTCGGCCGCATCTTCGAACCCTACTTCACCACCAAGGAGCAGGGGAAGGGGACCGGCATCGGGCTGTTCATGGCCAAGAACATCGTGGAAAAGAGCATGCGAGGCTCGCTCTCCGCCCGCAACACGGGCGGCGGGGCCGAATTCAGGATCGAGGTCTGAGATGGTTGCGCACCGGCCGACATACGAAGGCTCCACGCTTTTGTACGTGGAGGACGAGCAGATCACCAGGGAGACCGTCTGCACCGTCTTGGGGAGGCGTTTTCCCGGGCTTGCCATCCACAGCACGGAAAACGGGGCCGCCGGTTTCAAGCTTTTCCAGGAGCTTTCGCCCGACCTGGTGCTGACCGACATCAAGATGCCGGTGATGAGCGGCATCGAGATGGCCAGGGGTATCCTCGCCCTCGACCCCGGGGTCCCCATCATCGTCACCACCGCCCACTCGGACACCGATTACCTGATCGAGTCCATCGAGATCGGCATCAGCCGCTACCTGATCAAGCCGGTGGAGACCGACAAGCTCTTCTCGGCCATCGAGGAGTGCCTGGAGGCGCTCACCCTCCAGAAGGAGCTCAAGGCCCAGCAGGCCTTCGTCAGAAAGCTCTCGCGCGCGGTGGAGCAAAGCGGCAGCGGCATCGTGATCGCCGACCGGCAGGGGACGGTGGAGTACGTGAACCCTCGCTTCAGCGAGCTTACCGGCTACCCGGCCGGCGAGCTGATCGGCGCGAGCCTCTGGACGCTCAGGCAGCTGGGAGAGCTCCCCGCTGGCCTGATCGAGTCGGCAGCCGAGTGGCGCGGCGAGCTGGAGGGGGTCAAGAAAGGGGGCGAGCCCTACACCGGCGCGGTGTCGCTCTCGCCGCTCTGGGACGAGCTGGGGGAGCTGACCAACTTCGTGGCGGTGACCGACGACATCACCCTGAGAAAGCAGAGCGAGCACGAGATCGCACTCTTGAACGAGCGGCTGGAGGCGAGGGCCCACGATCTGGAGAAGGTGAACCGCGACCTGGAGTCCTTCAGCTACACGGTCTCCCACGATCTGAGGAGCCCGCTCACCAAGATCAGCGGTTTCTGCCAGCTGATGCAGGAGCTCTACGGGGAGCTCCTCGACGAGCAGGGGAGAAGCTTCATCGACATCATCGATTCCGAGGCGCTGGCCATGAACCGGCTGATCAACACCCTGCTCGAGTTCTCCAGGCTCTCCCGGAGCGAACTGGTCCGCCAGCGGACCGACCTGTCCGAGATCGCCGCCGAGATAGCCGGCGAGCTCAGGATGCGCGAGCCACAGCGCCGGATCAGCTTCCGGATCCCGGAGGGGGTCGAGGCCGAGGGGGACCCCGACCTGTTGCGGGTGGTGCTGGACAACCTGCTCGGTAACGCCTGCAAGTACACGGGAAAAAAAGAAGAAGCCCTCATAGAATTCGGGGTTGACGAACAGGGTGGAGAGAGTGCATATTTCGTGCGCGACAACGGCGCCGGCTTCGACATGGCCTATTCGGACAAGCTGTTCGGTGCCTTCCAACGGCTGCATTCAGACGCGGAGTTCGCGGGGCTCGGCATAGGTCTGGCCACCGTGGCCCGCATCATCCAGCGCCACGGAGGGCGTGTGTGGGCAGTGGGCGAGCCGGGAGAAGGGGCCACCTTCTACTTCACCCTGCCGCCGGCCCCCCCGCAGGACGCCGAAGGGACCAAGCTCGCGTAGCGGGTCTTCTTTACCTCTACCCTCGCCCCTTTAGGGGAGAGGGTGCCCGAAGGGGGGGTGAGGGCAGCCATCTGCGCGCCCCCCGGCCTTTCTCCGCCAGCTCCGGTAGGCCCGAACGTCCTTTCTCCCGAAAGGGGAGGGCCGGGGAGGGGGAGCTGCCGCCGCAATTGCCGAGGAAAGCCAAACGCAATCCCCCCTATCCCCCCTTTATCAAGGGGGGGACCT
>NZ_DATFBA010000028.1:0-31269 GCF_035254065.1 Geomonas sp. | reverse complement strand
GGCGGTGATGAAGGCGACCCCCTTCCCCTTGGCCATGGCGTCGTGGTAGTGCTCGATGCCGCGGAACTCGACGGCGTCGATCATCCGCTGGCCGCGTCCGTGGTAGAGCTTGCAGGCCTCGACCACGCAGCGGCCGAGATTTTCGAAGGTTTCCAGGGCGATGGAATAGGCCGAGCGCGGCTGCCAGCCAGGCTGCTTCTCTAAGAAGGGGAGGCTATCGGCGATGTTGTCGATGGCGACCTGCCGCCGGTCCTTCAGGAGATGGAAAAAAAGCTTCCCCAACGTGGCCCCCGTCCAAAGGCCCAGCCTCCCGGGAAGGATGGCGAGGACGAAGGACAAGGACAGGAAAAGCGCTGTCTCCAAGTTCCAACGGATCTTTTTCGGCAAGTGGTACTCCCAACGAGAAAACTGACCTGACCACCAGGGGATTTTGAAGAGGTCACGGAGGAAAGGCAGAAAAACGTGCGACTAGCGATGACCTTCGGCGGAGCGCCCCTCCTCCAGGAGAAGGAGACCCCATCCTCACCCCGACCCTCTCCTTGAAGGAGAGGGAGAAGTTGGCAGAGGGAAGGTGGTGGCAAATAAAAACGCTCCGGTAGGTTAAACCGAAAGGCTCGATCAAGTAAACCGAAATCTAGCTTTTGAACTGCATGCCGTGCAGACGGCTGTAGATCCCCTCGTTCTCCAGAAGCGCCTGATGGCTGCCAACCTCGGCGACGGTCCCCTTCTCGATCACCACGATGCGGTCGGCATGGGTGATGGTGGAGAGCCGGTGGGCGATCACCAGGGTGGTGCGGTTCTTCATCAGGTTGTTGAGGGCGTTTTGCACCATGATCTCGCTCTCGGTGTCCAGCGCGCTGGTCGCCTCGTCCAGGAGCAGGATGGGGGCGTTCTTCAGGATGGCGCGGGCGATGCAGATGCGCTGCCGCTGGCCGCCGGAGAGCCTGACCCCGCGGTCGCCGATGTTGGTCTCATACCCTTCCGGCAGTTCCAGCACGAAGTCGTGCGCGTAGGCTGCGCGCGCGGCGGCCTCCACCTCGGCGTCGGTCGCGTAGGTGCTGCCGTAGCGGATGTTGTTGGCGATGGTGTCGTTGAAGAGGATGGTCTCCTGGTCGACCAGGGCCACCTGGTCCAAGAGGCTCTTCAGGGTCCGCTTGCGGATGTCCACCCCGTCGATCAGGACGGCACCGTCGTTGGGATCGTAGAAGCGGGTGATCAAGGAGACCAGGGTGGTCTTGCCGCCGCCGGAGGGTCCCACCAGGGCGATCACCTCGCCGCGGGACGCCTTGAGGCTGACGTTCTGCAGCACGTAGTCGTCCTCGTACCGGAAGGAGACGTTCCTGAACTCGATCTCACCGTTGGCCCGCCCGAGGTCCTGGGCGTCCGGGGCATCCACGATCTCCGGCTTCTCGTCGATGATCTCAAAGACCCGGTCGGCGGCGCCGATGGCGCGCTGCATGGTGTTGTAGGAGCCGATCAGCCTCTTGATCGGGTTGGAGAAGAGCGCCATGGCGGTGATGAAGGAGAAGAACTCGGAGGCGCTCTTCTGCCCGTGCATGACGCTGGAGCCCCCCACCCAGACCACGGCGGCGATGCCGAAGGAGGTGACGAACTCCATGATGGGGGTGGAGAGGCCGTTGTACTTGATGTTCTTCCTGGCCAACAGGTAGTAGTCCTTGTTGGCGCGCTTGAAGCGCTCCACCTCGCGGTCCTCCAGGCCGAAGGCCTTGATCACCTTGATGCCGGAGAAGGTCTCCTGCAGCACGGAGGCGATCACCCCGATCTTCTCCTGGCCGACCTTGGCCAGCGTCTTGATCCGCTTGCCGATCTTCTGGGCGGGGAGCACGGTGAGCGGGATGACCACGATGGAGATGAGGGCGAGCTTCCAGTCGCGGTAGAAGAGCACGCACAGAAGCGAGACCGAGGAGATGACGTCACGGAACAGGCCGTTGATGACCTGGGCGACCCCGTCCTGCATCATCCCCACGTCGGTGAGCACCCGCGACATCAGGGAGCCGGCGCCGTGGCGGTGGAAGAAGCCGAGGCTTAAGTGCATCTGGCGGTCGTAGACCTCGTTACGCACATCCTGCACCGCGAGTTGGCCCGCCGTGCAGATGAAGTAGTCGTTGGTATAGCGGCAGAGGCCACGCAGCATGAACATCAAGACGATGCCGAACGGCAGCAGGTAGAAGATCCTCATGTCCTGCCCGGAGAATATCTTCTTCAGCACCGGCTCCACCAGGTACGCGATGGCGCCGTCCATCCCCCCCACTCCCAAAGAGCCCACTGCGGCAAGCGCGATGCGCCAGGCGTAGGGGCGGCTGTAACCGAGGAGTCTGAAAAAAACCTTCCTTCCTTGTTGCTGCACTCGTTGCATTTACATCATCTCCATGGCGAGTCGGGCCACCCGGCCCAGGGCTCCGCCGCTTCCCAGCTTGACCCTGATCCCGGCCAGCTCTTCTTTCATGCCGGCCGCATAGCCCGGTTCGTTAAGTATGTCGTCTATCTCGTCGGCGATCGCCATCGGCTCCGCCTCGTGCTGGATCAGTTCCTTGACCACCCTTTTATCGGCCACGATGTTGCAGATGCCGATGTGGGGGACGTTGATGACCCGCTTGCCGATCTCGTAGGAGAGCGGCGATACCTTGTAGATAAGCACGCTGGGGACCCCCACCAGCGCGAGTTCCATGATGACCGTGCCGGAGACCGCGATGGCCGCGTCGCAGCCGGTCATCAGGTCGTGGTTTCGGCCAGAGATCACCGAGATCTGCAGCGAGTTCCCCTGCAGGTAGGGGGCGAGGTCCTCCGGACGCAGCGAGGAGGCAAGCGGCAGCACGAACTGCAGGTCCGGCATCCGCTCGGTCAGCAGGGCCGCCGATTCCAGCACCACCGGCAGCATCCGCTTGATCACCGATTTGCGGCTGCCGGGGAAGAGCCCCACCGTCCGCCGGGAGGGATCGAGCCCCAGCGACTTGAGCGCCTCGTCGCGGGAGAGTTCCGGGCGCACCATGTCCACCAGCGGGTGCCCCACGAAGCTGACCGGGATGCCGGCCTTCTCGTAGAAGGGGACCTCGAAGGGGAAGAGCACCGCCATCCTGTCCACCACCTTGCCGATGCCGACCACCCTGCCGCTGCGCCAGGCCCAGACCGTCGGGCTGATGAAGTAGAGGACCTTGACCCCCGCCTTTTTGGCTACCTTGGCGAGCCGCAGGTTGAAGTCGGGGTAGTCGATCAGGATCAACAGGTCGGGGGGATCGCTCTGCAGCCGCTTCTTGAGGACGGTGAACCCCTTGGCGATGGTGGGGAGGTGCCCCACCACCTCGAAGAGCCCCATGACCGCCATCACGTTGGCGTCCCACAGCGTCTCCACCCCGGCGGCGCGCATCAGGTCGCCCCCCATGCCGGTAAAGCGGGTATCCGGCGCGAGCGCCCGGATCTCCTTGGCGATGTTGGCGCCGTACATCTCGCCCGAGGCCTCGCCGGCCACGATCATCACTGTCTTTCTTTCGGACAAGGTAACTCCGGGTTCGTTAAGGAAAACCTAAAGCCGTATTCGATAAAAGCAGTCGAGGCTAAGGCCGCCAGGAAAGTTACTCCCGGGCGAATCTTAGCCTCAGCTGGTGTAAGACGGAAGCGTTCTGTAGGCGCTTTCCCGGCGCCTTCCCTACCGCTCGGCCTTGCAGATGCCGCGCTTGGCGTTCTCGATGAAGGTGATGAACTGCTGCACCGCGGGGGTCTGGGGGACCTCGGTCTTCATCTTGTCGAGCGACTCGGAGAGCTTCAGCCCCGAGAAGGCCAGGATGCGGTAGGCCTTCTTGAGGGCGGAGACCTCCTCTTCGGGGAAGCCGCGCCGCTTGAGGCCGATCAGGTTGAGCCCCCTGAGCTTCTGCTCCCTCCCCTCGCCGGTCAGGATGGTGAAGGGGGGGATGTCCTGCCCGACCAGCGAGCCGCCGCCGATCATGACGCTCTCGCCCACGGTGACGAACTGGTGGATGGCGCACAGCCCACCCAGGATGGCGTAGTCCTGCACGGTCACGTGCCCGGCCAGGGTAGCCGAGTTCGCCATCACCACGTTGGAGCCGATGTGGCAGTCGTGAGCGACGTGCGAGTAGGCCATGAAGAGGTTGTTGTTGCCCACGGTGGTCTCGCCGTCCCCGGTCACCGTCCCCAGGTGCAGGGTGGCGAACTCGCGGATGGTGTTGCCGTTGCCGATCCTCAGGTAGGTCTCCTCACCCTTGTACTTGAGGTCCTGGGGGATGGCGCCGACCGAAGCCATGTGGAAGATGTTGTTGTTCTCGCCGATCTCGGTCCACCCTTCGATGACCGCGTGGGGGCCGATCTTGGTCCCCTTGCCGATCTTGACGTGGGGCCCGATCACTGCGAAGGGCCCGATCTCGACGTCTTCGGCGATCTGGGCGCCGGGGTAAACGACTGCGCTGCTGTGGATCATATTATTCTCCGTAGGCCTCCCGGCTATTTGGCAGCCAGGGTCGCCTTAAGTTCCGCTTCGGTCACCAGGACATCACCGACGTACGCCTTGCAGCCGATGCTCCAGACGCCGCGTTTGTGGAAGATGGTCTCCCCTTCGATGCGGAGGGTGTCGCCCGGCTTGACCGGCTTGCGGAAGCGGGCGTTGTCGATGGCCATGAAGTAGCTCACCTTCTCGGTAGCCCCCTCCCCTTCGGCGAGGTAGGCCATGATGGCGACCGACTGTGCCATCGCCTCGATGATCAGCACCCCCGGCATGACCGGGTGCCCCGGGAAGTGCCCCTGGAAGAAGGGTTCGTTCATGGTTACGTTCTTGATGGCCACGATCCGCTTCCCCACCTCCAGGTCGAGCACCTTGTCGACCAAGAGGAACGGGTAGCGGTGCGGCAGGATCTCCATGATTTGAACTATGTCAAGCAAAGCCGCCTCCTATGAAATCATAAATATCGCGTGGAGCCAAAGCGTCCCGCGGTGTCAACTTAAACCGAATCAGCGGTGACCTCCCGCTACGACGTCCCCCCCTTGATAAAGGGGGACTTTCAACATCCAGCGGGCCTACTCCTCGCTCTCCCCGCCCTTCAGCTGCTTCTCCAGCTCGGCCACCCGCTTCTCCAGCGCGCTCAGGGTCCTCCTGAAATCGGGGAGCTTCGGGACCAGTCCGGAGACCTTCAGCCATTCGCGGTGCGGGATCGCCGGGCTGCCGCTCACTACCTGGTTGGCTGCCACGCTGTTGGGGACGCCGGACTGCGCGCCGATCATCACGTTGTCGCCGATCTTGATGTGCCCGGCCAGGCCGACCTGACCGCCCATGATAACATGGTTGCCCACCTGGGTGCTACCGGAGATGCCGACCTGGGAGACGATCATGCAGTCCTCGCCGATCACGCAGTTGTGGGCGATCTGCACCAGGTTGTCGATCTTGGTGCCGCGGCTGATCTTGGTCACCTCCAGCGCCGCCCGGTCGATGACGCAGTTGGAGCCGATCTCCACGTCGTCCTCGATCACCACGACGCCGATCTGGGGGATCTTGTACCAGGACCTGCCGTCCGGCGCGTAGCCGAAGCCGTCCGAGCCGATCACGGTGCCGTCGTGGATGGTCACCCGGCTGCCGATCCGGCAGCGCTCGCGGACGCTCACGTTGGCGTGCAAGGTGACGTCGTCCCCCAGTACCACTCCCGGATGGAGCACCACGCCGGGGTAGAGGGTGACCCGGTCGCCGACCACCACGCCGGGAGCCACGCAGGCGCCCGGGTAGATGGTGACGTCGGCGCCGATCTTGGCACCGTCCGCCACGAAGGCGCCGGGGAGGACCCCGAGGGGGGCGGCGGGCGCCGTGTAGAAGAGGGTCAAGAGCTTCGCGAAGGCGAGGTACGGGTTGGCGTGGAAAATCGCGTTATGCCCGTGCGGGTTCGCCCCCTGCGGGAGCAGCACCGCCGAGGCCTTGGTGGTCGCCACCTTGGCCGCGTACTTGGGGTTGGCCAGGAAGGTGAGTTGTCCCTCGCCCGCGTCGTCCAGGGTACCCAGGCCGCCGATGACCACATTGCCATCGCCGCCCACCGTGCCACCGAGATAATCGGCAATTTCCTGCAGCGTTTTCTTCATATTCCCCTCTTGAAGCCACTACTTGCGTCCATGCTTCGACAGGCTCAGCACAAACGGATTCTTAACATCTCCCCCCAAACCCGCTCGTCCTGAGCCTGTCGAAGGACATCTCCAACTTTCGATTTGGGAGGTGAGAAGCTGGAACGCTTGCTATTTCTTGCGGGAAGCGTTGAAGGACTTGAGCACCTCTTCGGTCACGTCGGCGGCCGGGTCGAGGTAGATCATGGTCTCGTTCTTCACGAAGATGGCAGTGAAGCCGTGCTGGCGCCCGTAGGCCTGGGACACCTTCACGATCTCGTCGACGATGCGGCCGGTGAACTCGTCGTTCTTGGCCTGCAGGTCCTCCTGGGCATCCTTGAGGAAGCGCTGGTAATCCTTGAGCTTCTGCTGGTAGTCGCGCTCCTTGCCGCTTCTGGCGGAGTCGTTCAACATCGAGCCCTGGCTCTCCAACTCGCCCTTGAGCTTTTTCAGCTCGCTTTCCTTGCTGTTCTTCTCAGCCTCGTATTTGGCGGCCTTCTGACCCAACTGCTCCTTGGCATCCTTGCCCGCGTCGGACATCAGCAGGACCTTCTGGATGTCGACCGAGCCGATCTTGGCGCCGTCGGCGGCCAGGGCGGAGAGGGGGAGTGCCAGCACCAGGATTAAACCGATGAGGAAACGTTTCATGTCGTGCTCCTTGCCGTAAGGCTTGTGTATTTGAAATTGGTGCCGGGCCCTAAGACTGGCACCTGCCTGTTAGAACATGGTCCCGATGGAGAACTCGAACCGGCCGCTCGCGCTGTCGATGTTCGGGCGCGGGTTGATCGGGATGCCGTACTCGAGCCTGAGCGGCCCGATCGGCGACAACCAGCGGATGCCGGCGCCGTAGCTGCCCAAAAGGCCTTGGAACGTGTTGCTGAAGCCGTTCTGGGCGTTGCCGCCGTCCAGGAAGATGACCCCCTTCAGTCCGGCCTCCTTGATGAGCGGGAAGGTGTACTCCAGGTTGGCCACCGCCTCGACCGTGCCTCCCAGGTAGACAGGCTTTAGATTGCTGTTCCCGATGCCCAAGGCGTCAGAGCTGGTCGCCAGGGTCTGCGTGACGGTACAGACCGTCCTGGGGGAATAGCCGCGCAGGGTGCCGATCCCGCCGAGGTAGAACTTCTCGTCGATCTGGATGTCCTTACCAAGGGACTGGAGGTACCCGAAAGTTCCGCGTATCGATGCCACCGTGCCGAGGCCGACCGGGTAGAAGAAGGTGTGCTCGGTTACGTAGCGCAGGAACCGGTTGCTCCCCCCGATGCCCGCGAACTCGATGGAAGCCGTGTTGATCCAACCCGAGGTGGGGTCGGGGTGGTAGTCCGTGGTGTTGTTGGTCAGGCTCGCCTGGATGGCACTGGTGACTGAGCTTCCCTCGGGGGCCACCGCCGCGCCGGAATGGATGGCGTCCAGGAACGAGGTGGAAAGGTCGTAGATCTCCTTATGCTCCAACTTGTAAAGCCAGAAGGTGCTCAAGGTGTCGCTTAGCGGATAGCCTGCCTTGATGTCGCCGCCGGTGGCCCGCCTGGTGTAGTCGACGTACTGCCGCTCGTTGCGATAGACGTCGCCGCCGAAGGTCCAGTGGGAATCCAGGAAGTACGGATCGGTCATCCCAAGGTTGTAGGTCTTGGACTTGGCACCGATGGCGACCGAGGCGGTGGCCTTGAGCCCCAACCCCAGGAAGTTCGCCTGCGAGATCGAGCCCTGGCCGATGACGCCGTCCAGCGAGCTGTAACCGGCGCCGATACTGAAGGTGCCGGTCGGCTTCTCCTTGACGTCCACGTTCAGGTCGACCACCTCGGTACTGCTCCCCTTGGCGGTGACCAGGTTGGCCTCCTCGAAGAAGCCGGTGTTCATCAGGCTCTGCTTGCTCTTCTTGATGGCGGTGGAGCTGTACAGATCCCCCTCGGCGAGCCTCAGTTCGCGACGCACCACCTTGTCGCGAGTCTTGGGATTGCCGGTGATGTTGATCCGGTCGATATGAACGAGGGTCCCCTTCTCCATGTCGAAGGTTATGTCCACCGTGCGCGTTTCCGGGTGCACGTTGGTGAGCGGAGAGGCGTTGGCGAAGGCATACCCCTTGTCAGCGTAGAAGTCGGTCAGCGTGTAGACGTCCGTGCGCAGGTCGGCGCGGCTGAAAATCTGCCCCGTCTTTTCCTTCAGCTTTTTGGTCAGCACGTCGGCCGGTTCCAGGAGCTCACCTTTGAAAGCGATGGTGCCCAGCCGGTACTGCTCGCCCTCGGTGATCCCGATGGTGACCCTGAGCCCGCTCTTGTCGGGGAGCAGCTCCAGTTTGGGCTCGCCCACCTTGACGTTGATGTAGCCGTTGTTGAGGTAGAGATCGGCAATCAGGGCGGTATCGTTTTTCAGCACCTCTTCCTTGTAGGTGCCTGCCCCGGTGAGCCAGGAAAGCCACCACTGCTCGCCGGTTTCCATGTTCTTCTTCAGCTTTTTGTCCGGGAAGGCGCGGTTGCCGTCGAAGCTGATCGTCTTGATCAGGATCTTGTTCCCTTCCTTGACACTGATGATGACGTTGATCTCGGTGTCCGAGCGCTGGCTGATCCTTCCTTCCACCTCGGCGAGGTAGTAGCCGTCGTCCATGTAGAGCTTCTTCACCTTCTTGATGCTCTTTTGCAGCTCTTTGTTGGAGAAGATGGTGTTAGGCTTGACCTCCATGGTTTCACGGATCTTGTCCGGCTTGATCTCCTTCGCACCTTCCACCTTGATCTCGCGGACGATGGGACGCTCCTGCACCACATACTCGAGGGCGACCCCGGCGGCCACCTGCTCGGTGCGGGCCTGCACGTCGCGGAAGTAACCGAGCTTGTAGATGGCGCGGATGTCGGCGTCCACCTTCTCGCGGTCCAGCATTTCGCCCGCTTTGACCTTCACCGCCTGCATGATGGCGGCGGTTTCGATGCGGTGGTTCCCCTTCACGACGACCGAGGTGACCTTCTCTTCGGCGACAGGAGCAGCGGCCTTCTCGGCCGGAGCGGGAGCAGCCGGAGTAGCAGCCGGAGTAGCAGCCGGAGCAGCAGCCGGAGCAGCAGCCGGAGCAGTTGCCGGGGTGGCAGCCGGGGCAGTCGTCGGAGTGGAAGCTGGAGCAGCGGCTGTGGTGTCCGGAGCGGCTTTATCCGCTGCGGCCTTGTCTGAAGCGACCTTATCGGCGGCGACCTTGTCGACTACAGGCTTCTCGGCCTCGGCGAACGCGGTCACCGAACAGGTCAATACCTGCACGGCGATCGTGGCTGAAATAAATGTACGCTGCAAAGCCCCCCCAGAACATCAATACAGAATAGTACAGCACCTACAAAAGCTCTATCCGCCCTCTACCAACTCCCCCTCGCCCTGCGGGAGAGGGCCGGGGTGAGGGAAGCCTCATCGTTCAACCACTCCTCACGACCGCCAGAGGCCGTTCGCCCTGAGCCTGTCGAAGGGTGTGTGAAACTCACACGGCACTTCGTGTCGATAAAAGTTGGAGTTCGTACTTCGACAGGCTCAGCACGAACGGGATCCCCCCACTCCAACCGTCACTCGACTCCCAATCAAAAAGACCGGGTCAGGATGAGTACCTTACCCCGCCTCCACGATATTGCCGTCCACCAGGCGGATGGTGCGGGCCATACCGGCGGCCAACCGCTCGTTGTGGGTCACGATCACCAGCGAGATGCCGGTCTCCTTCTGGATCGAGTAGAGCAGGTCATGCACCTCTTCGCTGGTCTTCATGTCCAGGTTGCCGGTCGGCTCATCCGCCAAAAGCAGCCGCGGCGAGCGGACCAAGGCGCGCGCGATGGCGACCCGCTGCTGCTCCCCGCCCGACAGTTCTCCCGGCCGGTGGGTCACCCGGTGGGCGAGACCGACGCTGGTCAGAAGTTCCCGCGCCCTTCCTTCGACCTTAGATCTTTTCTCCCCGCCGATCAGCAGGGGCATCATCACGTTCTCCAGCGCCGTGAACTCGGGGAGCAGGTGGTGGAACTGGAAGACGAAGCCGATCGACTTGTTGCGGAAGGCGGCCAGCGGCTGATCGGAGAGGTTGAAGATGTCCTGTCCATCGAAGAGCACCTTCCCTGAGGTGGGACGGTCGATGGTCCCCATGACGTGCAGGAGGGTGCTCTTGCCGGCGCCCGAGGGGCCGACCAGGGCGATGGTGTCCCCCTGCCCGACTGCCAGGTTGATCCCCTTCAGCACCTCGACCTTGGCTCCGTTGCCGTAGGTCTTGTAGAGGTCTTTCACCTCCAGAAGGCTACTCATAGCGCAGCGCCTCCGCCGGGGCCATGCGCGAGGCGGCCCACGAGGGATAGAGGGTGGCGATGAAGGAGATCAGCACGGCGGTCACGCTGATCAAAAGCACGTCCGACGGGATCACCCGGGAGGGGAAGTGGTCGAGGTAGTAGATGTCCTTGCTGAACAGCTCGAAGCCGGTCATCCTCTGGATGAAGCCGACGATCGGCTCCAGGTTGAGCGCCACCAACAGGCCGCTCAGGACGCCGACGGCGGTCCCGAACACACCGATGATGACCCCCTCGAAGACGAAGATGCGCATGATGCTCCGACTGGTGGCCCCCATCGACTTGAGAATGGCGATGTCGCGGGTCTTCTCCATGACCACCATGAACAGCGTGGAGGCGATGCCGAAGGCCGCCACCAGCACGATCAGGGTCAGGATCACGAACATCACGCTCTTCTCGGTCTTCAGGGCGAACAGGATGTTCTTGTTCATCTGCATCCAGTCGCGGGCATGGTAGGAGGGGCCGAGGGTACTGTTGAGCTTCTGGACCAGGGCACCGGTCTTGTAGACGTCGCGCACCTTGAGCTGGACGCCGGTCACCACGTCCCCCATCCCCAGGAACTGCTGCGCCTCGTCCAGCGAGACGTAAGCCAGGGTGGAGTCGTACTCGAACATGCCGGTGTTGAAGATTCCCACCAGCTTGAAGTGCCGCAACTTGGGCATCATCCCGAAGGGGGTGATGTTCCCCATCGGCGAGATCACGTCGATGGTGTCGCCCACGAAGAGCCCCAGGTTCTTGGCGAGCTCCTTGCCGACCACCACCCCCGGGGTCTTGGCGGTGGGATCTTCCAGCTTCTGGAGATTTCCCTCCACCATCGACTTGTGCAGGTTAGTCACCTTGGCATCGGTGGCCACGTCGATACCGCGCAGCACCACCCCGGAAACGTTCCTGCCCGAGGAGAGCATCACCTGGTTGTAGATGAAGGGGGTGGCGGCCACCACGCCGTCCATCTTGCGCACCTTGTCGAGCAGCGGGTGGTAGTCGTCCATGGCGCCGCTCGTGCTGAGGATCACCACATGCGCGTTGGTACCGAGGATCTTCTCCTTCAGGTCCTCCTCGAAGCCGGTCATCACCGCCAGGACGATGATGAGCGCCATGACGCCCAGCGCCACACCGGCCACCGAGATGAGGGTGATCAGGGAGATGAAGGTCGACTTGCGCTTGGCCCTCAGATACCTAAGCCCTATGAAGAGCTCGAATGGCATCTATTTCGCCTCTTTCCTTAGCTGCGGGAACAGGATGACGTCGCGGATCGAGGGGGAGTCGGTCAACAACATGACAAGGCGGTCGATGCCGATCCCTTCGCCGGCGGTCGGCGGCAGGCCGTACTCCAGGGCGCGGATGTAATCCTCGTCCATGTAGTGCGCCTCCTCGTCACCCTTGGCCTTGGCGGCCACCTGGGCGAGGAAGCGCTCCTTCTGGTCGCGCGGGTCGTTCAGCTCGGAGAAGGCGTTGGCCATCTCGCGGCCGGCGCAGAAGAACTCGAAGCGGTCCACGATCTCGGGATCGTGGTCGTTCTTCCTGGAGAGCGGAGAGACCTCGGTGGGATAGGCGGTGATGAAGGTCGGCTGGATCAGCTTGGTCTCGGCGACCTCCTCGAATATCTCGGTGATCAGCTTGCCGTAGCCGATATCGTCCGAGAGTTCCAGGCCGAGCTTCCTGCCGTAGGTGAGGGCGAGGTCGCGATCCTCCAGGCTCTTGGCGTCGATGTCGCCGAAGTGGACGATCGCCTCCTTGACGGTGAAGCGCTGCCAGGGGCGCTGGAAGCTGATCGGCACGCCGCCGTAGGTGAAGTCCAGGGTGCCCAGCACCTCCTGGGCCACGTGGCAGAGGAGCTCCTCGGTGAAGTTCATCAGGTCCTCGAAGGTTGCGTAAGCCTGGTAGAACTCCATCATGGTGAATTCGGGATTGTGGCGGACCGAGATCCCTTCGTTGCGGAAGTTGCGGTTGATCTCGAAGACGCGGTCGAGACCGCCCACCACCAGCCTCTTCAGGTACAGTTCCGGGGCGATGCGCAGGTAGAGGTCCATGTCCAGCGCGTTATGGTGGGTGATGAACGGCTTGGCGGCGGCGCCCCCGGGGATCTGCTGCATCATGGGGGTTTCCACTTCCAGGAAGTCGTGGCGGGTCATGAACTCGCGGATGAGCGAGACGATGCGGGAGCGCTTGAAGAAGACCTCGCGCACGTCCGGGCTCACGATCAGGTCGACGTAGCGCTGGCGATAGCGGGTCTCCACGTCGGTGAGGCCGTGGAACTTCTCGGGAAGCGGCAAGAGCGACTTGGTCAGCAGGCGGATGGTGTCGCAGGCGACGGTGAGCTCGCCTTTCTGGGTGCGGAACGGGGTCCCGGAGACGCCGACGATGTCGCCGATGTCGTAGTTCTCGAACTCAGCGAAGAGCTCCTCACCCAGGGTGTCCTTCTTCAGGTAGAGCTGGACGCGCCCTTTGCGGTCCTGGATCTGGACGAAGGCGGCCTTGCCGAAGGAGCGGCGGGCCAGGATGCGGCCGGCCAGCACGAACCGCTGCGGGTTCTCCTCGATCACTTCCTTGTCGCCGTAAGCGGCACGAACATCGGCCGAGGTGTGCTCCGGCCGGAAATCGTTGGGATACGGGTTGATCCCCGCCTCCCAGAGTGCATCAACCTTGCGTCTTCTCTGCAGCAACAGCTCGCTCAACTCTTCCATTATCTGATCAACCTTTCTCGCGTCGTGGACTGTGGAACAATCCGTCAAATTAGCCCACATGGGCGCGATTAGTCAAGGGGAATTAGGGGGAACCGCCGGCTGCGGGAGGCAAGCCGACGCAGCCTTATAGCGGCCCTGTACTGGGGTCCAGCAGGAGCGAAATCGGCTTCAGGATGTAGGATACCGTGTTGGTCGGGATGGTTCGACCGAGTTGCCCCCAGTTGTTGTCCCCCCAGCCGTACCAGTGATTGTTGATCTTGGCGTACGACGTGTTGCCGATGGCATAGACATCGGTGACTCCCTGTGTCGAACTGGCGATGAGCCCTTTGAGAATCGTCGCCTCTTGCGCGCTCTCGTTCCAGAAGGTGACCTGGGCCTCGCCGGGGTCGGGGGAGCCGTCAGGCTTGGTGCGGTTGGGATCGGTACTGATGCCCAGTTGCCCCTTCTCGTTATCGCCCCAGGAGTACACATGCCCCTTGCCATCGCTGCCCAAAACCAGCGCCAGCACGTGCAGCTGGCCGGGGGCCACCTTCTGGCGGATGGATGCCGAGCTGAGGTTCTGAAAAACAAGAGTGGTGCCGTCTGATTTTTTTACCGGATAAAACTTGTTGAGATCATCCTGCACCACCTGCGCCGTGACGGCGATGGGAGCACCAAGAGAATTCACACCCAGTCCCAGTTGGCCGTAGAGACCGTAGCCCCACCCCCAGATGGTGCCTTCGTCAGTGGTAGGATCCCGTAACACTGCCAAGCTGTAGCTGCCGGCGGCCGCGATCTGTGTCGCCACGCGAGGCGTCCCACCCACCGTGGTAGGGAGGGGAACCGGATAGGGGGTTGCATAGATGGCATTGTTATTGGCGATGTTTAGCTGTCCAGCCTGGCCGTAGAAGTTGTACCCCCAGCCATAGACCTTGCCGTCGCTGGTACGCGCGAGGGAATGGCCACCACCAGCGGCCACCTCCACGACATCGCCTGGAACGGAGACGTTGATGGGAAGGTCCCATTGGGTGACGGGAAACCCGTACCCCACTTGGCCATAGGTGTTGTCCCCCCAGCCATAGACCTTCCCGACGCCGGAGACCACGATGGCAGCAAGTGAGTGCTTCCATCCGGCGGCAACGCCAACAACCTTACCGACATTGGATATCGTGGGTACCTGCAAGGGGATGAAGCTGTAGGCTTTCGATCCCGAGGTGGCGAGCCCCGCGATTCCGAGCCTTCCCGAGAAGTTGCTTCCCCACGCCCAAACGGTGGTGTTATCAAAGGCGAGCACGTGGTTGGCTCCGGAGGAATAACCAGCGGCATGCAGAAGGGTATCCTTCACTAAGGGGTCGCTGATGGGAGCAAACGCAGCGATATTGGCGAGGCTTCCATTAGCCAACTGGCCATAGCCGTTGTAACCTGCGGCCCACAGATCGTTGTTTTGGTCTTGGAAAACCCCATAGGAATAAAAGACGTTTTCGCTGGTGGAAGCGGAATTTTTGGAAGTGGAGCTGCCGCACCCTGAGATCAGTGTCAGAGACAGCAAGCCAGACAGCACCAGCAGTCTGGTGCCAGTTAGGATTTTCATGTTGGAAGCGCCCTCGCCTTAAGTTAAAAAATATCAGCGGATTTAACATTACATCGAGGAGAAAGTCAAGGATGGACTAGGGAATCCGCTGTTGACAGGGCGGGGGCCTTGCATGTATGAATGAGACATAATTTCAGACATCGGGAGGCCGCGAAAACAGCATGGCAATTGAACCCAACAAAGTTATCTACTCCATGATCGGGGTCAGCAAGTTCTATGACAAGAAACCCGTTCTAAAGGATATCTATCTCTCCTACTTCTACGGCGCCAAGATCGGCGTGCTCGGCCTGAACGGCTCGGGGAAGAGTTCGCTCCTGAGAATCCTGTCCGGCGAGGACAAGGAGTTCAACGGCAAGACCATCCTCTCCCCCGGCTACACGGTCGGCATCCTGCACCAGGAGCCGCGGCTCGACGAGAGCAAGACGGTGCGCCAGTGCGTGGAGGAAGGGGTCCAGGAAGTCGTGGACCTGGTGAACGAATTCAACGAGATCAACATGAAGTTCGGCGAGGAGATGACCGACGCCGAGATGGAAAAGCTCTGCGACCGCCAGGCCAAGGTGCAGGAGAAGCTCGACCATCTGGACGCCTGGGACCTCGACAGCCGGCTGGAGATGGCGATGGACGCCCTTCGCTGCCCGCCGGGCGACACCCCGGTGAACGTGCTCTCCGGCGGCGAGAAGCGCCGCGTCGCGCTCTGCCGCCTGCTTTTGCAGAAGCCGGACATCCTGCTCCTGGACGAGCCGACCAACCACCTGGACGCCGAATCGGTGGCCTGGCTTGAGCAGCATCTTAAGCGCTACGCCGGCACCATCATCGCCGTCACCCACGACCGCTACTTCCTGGACAACGTGGCCGGCTGGATCCTGGAACTCGACCGCGGCCAGGGCATCCCCTGGCAGGGCAACTACTCCTCCTGGCTGGAGCAGAAGCAGGCCCGGCTGGCCCAGGAAGAGAAGCAGGAGACCGAGCGCCAGAAGACCCTCAAGCGCGAGCTGGAGTGGATCAACATGTCTCCCAAGGGGCGCCACGCCAAGGGGAAGGCGCGCATCACCTCCTACGAGGATTTGCTCAACACCGAGAGCGAGAAGCACGCGAAGGATCTGGAGATCTACATCCCGCCCGGGCCGCGCCTGGGTGGCGTGGTGGTCGACGCGGACAATGTAGCCAAGGCCTACGGCGACAAGCTCCTCGTGGAGGGGATGTCCTTCAGGCTGCCGCCGGGCGGCATCGTGGGTGTGATCGGCCCCAACGGCGCCGGCAAGACCACGCTGTTCCGGATGATCACCGGCGAAGAAAAGGCCGACTCCGGCAGCTTCAAGATCGGCGACACCGTGAAGCTCGCCTACGTCGACCAGAGCAGGGACGCGCTCGATCCCAACCAGAGCATCTGGGAAGCCATCACCGGCGGGCAGGAGCAGCTGCAACTGGGCAAACAGCTGGTGAACTCGCGCGCCTATGTGGCACGCTTCAACTTCTCCGGGACCGACCAGCAGAAGAAAGTCGGCATGCTCTCTGGCGGCGAGAGGAACCGCGTCCACCTGGCCAAGATGCTCAAAGACGGCGGCAACGTGATCCTGCTGGACGAACCCACCAACGACCTGGACGTGAACACCATGCGGGCCTTGGAGGAGGCACTGGAGAACTTCGCCGGCTGCGCCGTGGTCATCTCCCACGACCGCTGGTTCCTGGACAGGATCGCCACCCACATCCTCGCCTTCGAGGGAGACAGCAAAGTGGTCTGGTTCGAGGGGAACTACTCCGAGTACGAAGAAGACCGCCACGCCCGCCTGGGCACCGCCGCCGACCAGCCCCACCGCATCGTCTACCGCCAGCTGACCAGGGTGTAGAAGGGCTCAAGGGTCAGGTAGAGCAACGAAAAGGGGCGCCTGCAGATGGCGCCCCTTTTTTATCTTCCGACTGATTCGTGTTACTGCTGGTTGGCGGTTGGCGAAAATTGGAACCGTTCGTGCTGAGCCTGTCGAAGTACGAACCTCCAACTTGTTCAGGCTGATCCAGCCGTGTGAGTTCCACACACCCTTCGACAGGCTCAGGGCGAACGGATCTACTTCCAGCCGAGCCCGTAGATCACCTCATAGGTAGCGGGGATCCCTTCTTCGCGGCCAAACGTCTTCTGATAACTCTCCATCATCTCCAACATCACCCGCCGCTCGGAAAGGCCCTTGGCAGCAACGGGAGTCGCGGTCCCGGCCCCGATCTTCTTCAAAGACCGCAGGAGTTCCGGCACATCGCGATGAAACTCGACCTCCAGCTCGGAGCTCGCTGCAGCCCCCGAGAAACCTGCCCGTTCCAAGGCGCTCTGCACATCTGCAGCGGAGAAAAAGCTGTGGCTTCGATCCGGCCCGCTCTTAAGCGCAGCCTTGTAGGAATCCCGCAACTCGTACAGGGTCTTTTCCCCGAAAAGGGCGAAGCAGAACAGGCCACCCGGCGACAACACCCTCCGCACCTCCGTAAAGGCGTGTTCCAGAGAGGTAAGCCATTGGTACGTGGAGGTGGAAAGGACCAGTTGGAAGCAGCCGGAAGCGAAAGGGAGCCTTTCCGCGTCGGCGTTCACCAGATGCACCCGATCCGCCGCCAGCGTATCCGCAGCCGTCCGACACATGCCGAAGGCGAGGTCCGCGCCCACCGCCAGAGACTCCGGATAAAGCTCGCGCAGCCTCTTCAGCAGGTTGCCCGTTCCGGCCCCGATATCCAAAAGCCGATCCGGGTGCAGCTGTTCACGACGCAAGGTATCGACCAGCTTGGCAACCACCCTGCGCTGAACAACAGCGTAGTCGTCATACTCGCCAGCCCGCTTGTGAAACGACTCCCGAACCTTTTCCCTGTTTATCTCAGCAACCATCTATTACCTTCTGCATTTCCGTCATGCAAGCCACGTTTAACTCTCACTTCCCACTAATCCCAACCTCCCCTCTCCCGAAGGGGGAGGGCCAGGGAGGGGGAACTCTGCCGGGCCAGCCAACTCCGTCCCTACTGTCTCAGCAACGCCCCCCCCATCCTCACCCTGTCCCTCCCCTTGAAGGGGAGTGGACCCGGGTTGGGCCGTCGTTCCTTTAAGCCATCTCCCGCAGGAACTCCCTTACCACCTCGTTGAACTCCTCCGGCCGGGTCATGAACGGCGCGTGGCCGCATCCCTTCATGATGTTCAGAGTCGCCGTCGGCATCCGTTCCGCCATGTAGGCCGACGCCGAGGCCGGACAGATGCCATCCAATTCACCATGAACGAGCAGCACCGGCCGGTCGATGAGCGGAAGCAGTTCCCGCTGATCGACGGTGGCCAGGATCTGCAAGGCGTCCCTGGCCGCCTCCGGGTCCGGCGAACGCCCGCCCATCACGATTTCGTGCACGATGCGCTGGTACTGGGCATGGGCCATCTCCCCTTCCGCAAACATCCCGCGGAAGAAGTCGCCCATCGTCTTCTGGTAATCGCGCCGCAGCCGAAGCGTCATCCCTTTCACTTCCACCGGCGCCTGGCCGTGGCTGTACCCTTCCGTGGTCGTGAACCTCGGCGTCCCGCCGACCAGCACCAATCCAGCCAGCCGCTCCTGCAGCCTCGAAAAGGCTTGCAAGGCGACCTGCACGCCCAAGGACCAGCCGATCAGGATGGCCCCCTGCAGGTCGAGTTCCTCGAAAAAGCCTGCGAGGTCCCCAGCGAAATCATCGATAGCGTAACCGGCGGCAGTTGATGAGCCGCCATGCCCGCGCTGGTCCAGCAAGAGCAGCCTGGCCTCTGCGCCCAGCCCCTGCTGGAACCGCCACACCCGCGAAGACATGGCCCACCCGTGCACGAAGACCACCGGTCGTCCCGCGCCTAGATCGTCGTAATGGAGGGTGACCGCTGGTGTTTGAAGAAGTGGCATGATGCTTTCCTTGCTCGTTGTGGCTTTCCCGATCAGCGATGATCTACCGCTGACACGTCCCTTCTCTACCCCATCCTCACCCCGCCCCTCTCCTTGAAGGAGAGGGAGAAGTTGGCTGAACTGAAGATTGTCGTGAAATCAAGGTCTCCGTTCAGCTGATGACTCCGAGCTTTATCCCAACCTCGATGATGGCCTCGGCCGCTCCCTCCAACTCGGCTGGTTCGTGCGTGGCCATGATGGTGCAGCGCAGGCGGCAGCTCCCTGCTGGCACCGTGGGCGGCCTGATCCCCTGCACAAAGACGCCCCGCTCCAGCAGCTCCCGGCTGAACTCCATGGTCGCTTCAGCCGGTCCCACGAAGATCGGCACGATCTGCGTCTCGCTTCCCATGGTGTCGAACCCGGCCCCCTGAAGCCTCTCCTTGAAAAGTGCCACGTTGGACGCCAACCTTCGTCTGAGCTGCTCACCCTCTGGGGAGTCGACCACGTCGATAGCGGCGATGGACGCGGCCAGCACCGCGGGAGGAAGCGAGGTGGAGAAGATGAAGCTGCGGGCCTTGTTCACCAGGTAATCGCAGATTTCCGCGGAAGCCGCGGCATAGGCGCCAAAGCTGCCGAACCCCTTGCCGAGGGTCCCCATCTGGACGTCGATGCCGTCGAGGACGCCGAACAGCTCGGCACTGCCACGCCCGGTGTCCCCCAACACGCCGCTGCCATGGGCGTCGTCAACCATCAGGAGAGCGTGGTAGCGTCTGGCCAACTGCACCAGCTTGTCCAAGGGCGCGATGTCGCCGTCCATGCTGAAGACGCCGTCGGTGACGATCAGCCTCCTGCCGTTGCCCCCTTTTTCCTGCAGCAGCCGTTCGAGAGCGGCCGTGTCCCGGTGGGGATAGCGGTGGAAATTCGCACGCGACAACAGGGCGCCGTCCACGATGCTGGCATGGTTGAGACGGTCGGAGAAAATGGCGTCGCCTCGCCCCACCAGCGCCGAGATGATACCGGTGTTGGCGGCGTATCCCGAGTTGAAGACCAATGCCCGCTCGGTCCCCTTGAAGGCCGCGATCCGTGCCTCCAGCCTTTCGTGCAGGTCCATGTTGCCGCATACGAGACGGGACGCCCCGCTCCCCACCCCGAAGCCGATGGCGTCGGTGGCAGCCTGTTTGAGCACCGGATGGTCGGCGAGTCCCAGGTAGTTGTTGGAGCAGAGCAGCAGTACATCCTTGCCGTCCAGCTCGACACGTCCACCCTGGGCGCCATGGATGGTCCTCATGCTGCGGTACAAACCTTCCGCGCGCAGGGCCTGCAGCTCTTCAGCAAATGTCTGCACAGGTTCTCCTTGGTCTATTATCTACAGGACAGCACCCTTATTAACACAGAGGGGGAGCCTCGTCAACCAATCGACGTGAACAGGTTGACAACTACACGGGCAGCAGGTCGATGACGGTGATCTCCGGAGGCGCGAGCACGCGTGCGGGAGGGCCCCAGGTACCGGTGCCGCGACTTACGTAAAGAAGCGAGCCGCCGGCCCCGGAAAGCCCCATTTTGACAGGATAGGCAAGGTGGGTGATCAGGTTGAAGGGAAAGAGCTGCCCCTTGTGGACGTGTCCGGACAGCTGCAGATCGAACAGGCCGACAGCTCCCTTTTCCAAGGTGGGCCGATGTTTGAGGAGAATGGTGTAGCGGTCCCTTGGCAGCGCCGCCAGAAGCGACTGGTCACTAGCGGCAGTTTTCCCATGGACAGCCGCAGGGTCGTCCACCCCGGCGACACTGAGATAATCGGAGACTTGTACAGCCTCTCCTCGCAGCAGGCGGAATCCCCCCTTTTCGGTGAAGGTGGTCGATGGTGCCACTCCAGCGAATACTTCATGGTTTCCCAACACCGCATATTTACCCAGCGGCGGGTTCAGCGCGGCAAGTTCGTGGTCAAGCCCCTTCAAACCATCCATCTGGCCGTCCACCAAATCGCCCGTACTGACCAGCATATCTGGCTTTAACAGCGACACCTTCTGGAGGATGTCGGCAAGCCGATCCTTCCCCACCATCAGCCCCAAGTGAAGATCGGAGATCTGCACGATCCTCACCTTCCCCACTGTTTTCGGGATCTTCGGGCTGCGCAGGGTCACCTGTTCCACCCTGAGGTGGCGCGCCTCGAAGAGTCCGTACACCAGTGCCGAGAGGGCCAGCAGCATGGCGGCGGAAAGGATTGCCGGATTGGAAATGGTGAGATCGACCTGCAGCATCCGGCCAGCCAGGAAGAGGACGAAGCGGAGCAGGTCCAGCATGATGGAGGCACTGAGGAAGAGGAAGAAGAAACCCATCCAGAGATAGCCGAGGTAGCCGACGATGCGTGCCGGAAGCTCCAGTGCCGCCCGCTCCAGCAACCTGACCAGGATGGGGGCGGCAACCATGAAAAGGGAAAGTGCCGTCAGCAGCACCGGCCATGGAGAGGAGAGGTGAAAGGCGCGGGCGGTCCGAAACAGCAAGTACGCATGCGCGCCGCCGTAAATAGCAAGATAGAACAGGATAAACAGCGGCATTGCCACCCCCTCACAAAATATTCCACACTCTATCATACGGACAGATATGAGGCGAGACAAAGGGAGATCAAGCTAGGTAGCGACGGAACGGGAAAATAATTCACGTCATGTGGTGCACCATGGGGCCGACACTGTTCGGCACGGGAGGGCACATGGGCATCCCTTTCTCCCGAAGGGGCAGGGCTCGGGAAGGGATGGCGTGGGGACGCCGAGAAGGCGTAAAATAGGGGCAGAGACTGAAAGGAGATCGACTATGTCATTTGCGCTCTATCTAGTAGGTTTTCTGCTGATCATCGCAGGGGTGGCCTGGGCGCTGCTGACGGTAGGGGTCGCCATGATCAAGATCGCCATAACCTGTGTGATCCTGCTCGGCGTCGCCGTCCTCTCCGGCGTCGTCAAAACCCGTCCTAAGGACCCGCCGAAGGGGACCTAGCCTCTTTTAACCTTATTGCCCCGTCAGACATCCCCTCTCCCGAAGGGGGAGGGCCAGGGAGGGGGGCGCTGCCACCCAATGCCACCATCGCTCCCCCCTCCCAACCTCCTCCCTTCGGGAGGAGGCCTCGGACGACAGGCTGAAGGTCATCCTGCTAGAAAGAACAAGGGGACGCAGAACCTCAACCGGCGAGGGTACTGGTGGAAATGGAAAGCGGTTCCCGCTGCGGTTTCGGGGCGGGAAGCTCCGGCCGGAAGGGCATCTCCAGCACCTTGCCCAACGTCACCTTGTCGGGATGCTGGTAGCCCGCTACTCCCAGGGTGATCTTGTCCTGAGGCACGTTGAGACGCAGCGTACCGTGGAGATAATCGGGCCATGAGAAGATGGTGGACCAGTTCGAGTCGGTTTCGTCACGGACCATGGAATGGTGGATGCCGTGCATGCGCGGCGTGACGATGAGCCGGCACAGACGGCGTTCCAGGGCGAAGGGGAGCCGCAGGTTGGAGTGATGGAACATGATCGCCATCAGGGTCAAGGTCTGCCAGAGAGCAAGGGCCAGCGGCGAGATCCCCAGCAGCCGTACCTGGGCGGCCCGCCACGGCACGGAAAGCATCAATTCACCGGGGTGGAAGCGAAGCGCGGTACTGGCATCCATATCGATGTCGACGTGGTGAGCCTTGTGAAAGCGCCACAGCAGGGGGGCCTTGTGGGTCAGGTAGTGCCAGATGTACAGTGTGTAGTCGAGCAGGATCACCGACAAGGCAACCTCGGCCCAAACGGGTAGCCGGACGATGTTGAGCAGCCCGAGCCTCTGCCGGTGCACAGCGAGGGACAGTGGCGCCACCACCGGCTGCTCCGCCAGAGAGACGGTGGCCGCCGCCAACAGGGAAACCGTGGCGTTGCGGACATCGCGGGTCAGTTTGTCCTGCCGGTTACGCCGAAGCGGCCGTTTCAGCTCAAGCACCACCACCGTCGCGAGCGTTCCCACGATGAGCATGGTATTGAGCCATTTGGGGAGGGGACGGGTCATGGGGTCGTTCTTTCTGGACACTGCGCATACTCCTTTAGCTGCCCGGTTTACCGGGCCCGGGCCGCCAGCCTGTGTACGAACTCAGCCGCCGCGGTCCAGGCGATATGGTTACCCATCTCCTTGGCGCTCGGCTGCCAGGGGATGCGGCGCAGGTTCGGAGAGATGCCGAGGGTCGGTGCGATCACCCCGTCGCAGGCAAAGAAGAAGGGGATGGCGAAGGGGAGCCCCGCATACCTGCACAGCCGGGGGAACTTCCTCCTGAGGCCGCTATGGATAAGTCCCCAGCCAAGACCGTAGATGACGCTGAAGGCCGCCCGCGCCCGCTTCTTGGCCGGCTTGGAAAGCCTTCTTCCCATGAGCTTCTCGGCGAAGTAGGGTCCCGCCATCTGATGAGCCGGAGCCTCCCTCACCCGCCGGTCGCGCCTCTTCTGCTTCGTGCTGACAAGGCGGTCGAGCAGGCGGTCACTGCCCGCCGCCACCAGGCCGGCAACCAGCCCCGCGGCCATGCCGGTCAGCACGGGGTGCCTGCTTTCCAGGATGTCGATCTTGATCGGTCTCATGGTCCTCTCCTCCCGTAGTACCAAGCCCAGGATGCCAAGTCCCCATTGTAGCGTCAGGCCCGAAGCTGTCAAACGCGGCTTCCTTGACCGCTGTTCAGGCCCCTCTATAATTAGAAACGTCGTCCGACACCCCGAAAGCACGTCGAGCAGTCGATCCGGAGCCCTTCCCGCTTAACCTTAGACAGGAGGAAAAGCCATGCCGATGATCGTCAAGACGTTGCAGGTCCTGGTGCACGCCGAACACGAAACCCTCTGGAAGATCCTGATGGACAGGCTGGAAAATCCCGGTCGCTACCTGCCGGGGGTAAGCGAGGCTAATATCCTGGAGAGGAACGAAGGAGAGGTCGTGCGGGAGATGAAACTGCACGGCGATCTGGTGAAGGAAAGGATAATGATCAGGCCTCACGGCGCCGAACTGCGCCATGAGTTGTTGGAACATCCGCAGTTCACCGGCTTCATCGTCACCAAGATAGTGAGGACGGCGGTGCAAAGCCCGGTCGCCCCGCAGTACCTGGAATACGATCTCGACCTGCAGACCAAGTCGTTCAAGGTGGACGGCGCCGTGCAAGGGGAAGATGAGATCATCGGCGACATCAAGTACGAGATGGCGAAGCTGAAGTCGAGGGCGGAAGAAATGGACAGCCGGGCCTGAGGAGGTCCGGCGAAGGAAAATACCTGGTCAACGGAGGAGACAGCGATGAGATCCGCAATGGCTAAGATGTGCAGCATCCTGACAGCGCTGCTGGTGTTGAGCGGCATCCTGGTGCCAGCGGCTTTTTGCGCTGACAAGGAGTGGCTCCTGCTGGACGAGAACCAAGGGTCCAGCTTCTTCATCAACACGGCCAACATGGAAAAGCCCAAAGCGGGGGTGGTGCGGGTAACCACGCGGGTGCTCTACACCAAGGAAGGGAAAGCGGAGGCGTTGAAGACTCTGGCAGCTTCCAAGACCCTGGAAAAACTCTACGAGACCCGCTACCGCTACGACATCGACTGCTCGGAGCGGGAAAGCAAACTGCTGGAAGTGACCCATTTGGACAAGAACGGCGGCACCCTCAAGTACACCAACCTATCGGCGTTCACCGAGTGGGAATCCATTCCGCCGGAAGCCCGCATGGCGCTGGTTGCCGAAGCGAGCTGCCACTAATCCAGGTCCCTATTTAATTTCCACAACCATCAACTATCCCGGCCTGAATTCCCCCGGTTCGTTGCCACTCTAGTTAAGGAAACAGTTCGGTGTTCCGGTTATCACCCTCTCCTCCTCAGGGGGAGAGGGTGGCCGAGGGCCGGGTGAGGGCGTGGTTGGCATCCCCTCTCCCTCACCCCCGACCCCTCTCCCCTGAAGGGGCGAAGGGAGCCGTTATCCCCTTCCCCGCTGCCGATATTCCTGCCTCAACAGCAGATCCATGATCACCAGGGCCGCCATACTCTCCACGATGGGAACCGCCCGCGGTACCACGCAGGGGTCATGGCGCCCTTTCGCCTCCAGGATGCCCTCTTGGCCGTCGAAGCCGGCGGTACGCTGGCTGACCCCGATGGTGGCGGGTGGCTTGAACGCCACCCGGAAGTGGATCTGCTCGCCGTTGGAAATCCCCCCCTGCACGCCGCCGCTGTTGTTGGTCAGCGTTCCCAGACGTCCCCCCTTCTGAATGAACGGATCGTTGTGCACACTCCCCAGCATGGATGAGCCTGCGAACCCCGAGCCGATCTCGAACCCTTTGGTGGCGGGAAGCGACAGCATGGCATGCGCCAGGAGCGCCTCCAGCTTGTCGAAGACCGGTTCGCCCAGTCCTGCCGGGATGTTGCGGCAGACGCACCTCACCACGCCCCCCACCGAGTCGCTGTTGTCGCGCACCAAGGCGATCAGCTCCTCCATCGCCTTGGCCGCGACAGGGTCGGGGCAGCGGACCAGGCTGGCGTCGACCTGGGACCGGCTGATGGAATCGAGATCGACCTCTCCACCGGGGATGAGGCCGACGGAATCTACCCAGGCCACGATCTCAACGCCGCATGACTGGGCAAGGAACTTCTCCGCGATGGCGCCGGCCGCCACCCGACCGATCGTTTCGCGGGCGCTGGCGCGTCCGCCGCCGCTGGAGGCCCGTCGGCCGTACTTGACCTGGTAGGTGTAATCGGCGTGGGAGGGGCGTGGAAAGGCGAGCATCTCCTGGTAGTCCCCCGGCCGCTGGTCGCGATTGTGCACCATCAGGGCGATGGGGGTGCCCAGGGTGACGCCGTTTTCGACGCCGGAGAGGATGGTGACCAGGTCCTGCTCGTTGCGCGGCGTGCTGAGCCCGCTCTGGCCGGGCCGCCGCCGGTCGAGTTGCGGCTGGATATCGGCCTCGCTGAGCGCAAGGCCGGAGGGGCAGCCGTCCACGATGGCGCCCACCGCAGGACAGTGGCTCTCGCCAAACGTGGAGACCTTGAACAGGGTGCCGAAGACAGAAGACATCTATACCTCCTGTAAACTTAGCCACTACCGCTCGCTCCAGCGCTCCGCCCGATTCAGCTCAATCCTCCTTACCCAGCGCTCCCTCTCGCTCCGGGAGAGGGCTGGAGTGAGGGAAGCCCGCAGGGGGAGGGAGAGTTTGGCATGTCGGGAGAAGTGGGTGGAGGAGATGGGAGGAGAGTTTACCCGCGCCGCCTGGGCCCCCTGGCGATCAGCACCGCCAGGGTGCGGGCCGGCAGCAGGTAGCTGTTTTCCATCAGGGCCGGCATGGTTTCCCAGGGGACGATGTCCTCCGGAGACGGCAGCGAGGTATCGATCCAGCGCAGCCAGCTTCCTCCCGGGAGCCTCTGCGGAGGGGGAAGCATGAACCTCAACGGGCGCCAGTAGGCGTTGACCATGAGGTGGAAGACCAGCCGACGGTTGCCGCTCCAGGCGGTCAGGGCGATACTGTGGGACTCGTGGCTCCAGTCGGGCGTCCCCAGGCGCACGCCGTGCCATTCCAGCTTGGCCTGCCCGAGCAGCCTGCTGAGGGCCATGTCCACCATGATGGCGTCGCTGTGCAAAAGCCTGGTGGAGATCAGCTCCCGGGCGAAACGGTGCACGTCGGCGTGGGTGTCCAGCAGGCTCCAGTCGAACCAGCCGAGCTCGTTGTCCTGGCAGTAGGCGTTGTTGTTGCCAAGCTGGGTCCGCCTCACCTCGTCCCCCATCAGCAGCATCGGGGTCCCCAGGGCCAGCAGGGTCACAGCCAGGAAGTTCTTGACCTGCCGGTTCCTGAGCGCCTCCACGGCCGGGTCCTGGGTCGGCCCCTCGTAACCGCAGTTCCAGCTCAGGTTGTTGTCCGCCCCGTCCCGGTTCCGCTCGCCGTTTTTCTCGTTGTGCTTGACGTTGTAGGAGACCAGGTCGTTCAGGGTGAAGCCGTCATGACAGGTGACGAAGTTGATGCTCTGCTCCGGCTCGCGCTCCTGGTGCCCGTAGATGTCGGGGCTCGCGAGAAGCCTCGCGGCGAAGCGGGAGATCACGCCGTTGTCCCCCTTCAGGAAGCACCTCACGTCGTCGCGGAACTCGCCGTTCCACTCCTTCCAGCTGTCGCCGATGAAGCTCCCCACCTGGTAGAGCCCTCCCGCGTCCCAGGCCTCGGCGATCAGCTTGATGCCGGCCAGGGCGGGATCGGACTCGATGTCCCAGAGGATGGGGGGATTCTTGAGCGGACGCCCCTCGCCGTCCCGGGAGAGGATGGAGGCGAGATCGAAGCGGAAGCCGTCGACGTGCATCTCCTTCACCCAGTAGTGCAGGCTGTCGATGATCAGCCGGCGGACCACGTGGTGGTTGGCGTTCATCGTGTTGCCGCAGCCGGTGTAGTTCAGATAGTCGCCGTCGGGACCCAGCGAGTAGTAGACGTCGTTGGCGAAGCCCCGGTAGCAGAAGGTGGGGCCCTGGTGGTCTCCCTCCGAGGTGTGGTTGAATACCACGTCCAGGATCACCTCGATCCCCGCGCTATGCAGGGCCTTGACCATGTCCCTGAACTCGTCCAGCGGGCCAAGCGGGTCCTTGCGGGAGCTGTAAGCGGCGTGGGGGGCGAAGAAGGAGACCGGGCTGTACCCCCAGTAGTTACGCAGGCCGAAGGGAGCGTCGAGCGGATCGAACTGGAAGACCGGCAGCAGCTCCACCGCGGTGACCCCCAGTTGCACCAGGTACGGGATCTTCTCGATGAGGCCGGCGTAGGTGCCGCGCCTGTCTGCCGGGACTCCGGAGGAGGGGTGCTTGGTGAAGCCGGCCACGTGCATCTCGTAGATGACGGTCCCCGAGTAGGAGCGCTTGAGCGGCACGTCCCCTCCCCAGTCGTAGCCGCGCGGGTCGGCGACCACGCTCTTCATGGCGACGGCCAGGTTGTCCCCCGGCTGGCAGGCCGCGCTCCTGTCGTACCCCTCGGGCACCGCCACCGCCCGGCCGTAAGGATCGATCAGCAGTTTGCCGGGGTCGAAGCGCCGCCCCCGCCGCGGGTCGAAGGGGCCCGCGACCCGGTAGCCGTAGAGCTGGCCGGGGCCGATGTCGGGGACGAAGGTATGCCAGTAGTGATAGGTGCGGTTGCGCCTGGGGTCGAAGGAGATGGTGCGGGAGGGAACGGCGTCGTCAAGGTGGTCGAAGAGGAGCAGCTCTATTCCGGTGCAGTCTCTGGCAAAGACGCTGAAGTTGACACCACCGGGAAAGACTGTGGCACCCAGGGGAGATGTATTTCCCCGGTGGATCTCACAGTACTTGGAACCTTCTCTGTCAGTAACTATCGCCATTGAAGCCTTATCTGATCCTGAGAGTGGGAGATTGCTCCCGTTGACATCGGCAATGACTGTCAACGCTTCTTATTGTCCCATTCACTATCTCAGGATGCAAGTGTGGATCTGAAAGATGCATCGATAAGCCGGACGAAGCCGTTCGCCCTCAGCCTGTCGAAGGGGAGATGGGACTCGCACGTTTAGCGCCGGCCTCAGCGACGGGCCCTGGTGAGCCTCCAGGCCCAGGCCAGCCCGGCGAGCGAGGCGGCAGCGCAGAGCCAGCCCAGCCAGTCACCCAGAAGGTAGTAGACCGTCTTCCCCTTCATCAGCGGCAGCGTCCCCACCAGGACCTCCCTGGTCCAGACCCCGGTGCGACCGGTGATGCGCCCGACCGGGTCGACGAAGGCGGAGATGCCGGTATTGGTGACCCGCACCAGCTCGCGGCGGTGCTCGATGGAGCGGAAGGTGGCGAGGGCAAGGTGCTCCATCGGTTCGCTGGAGTTGCCGTACCAGGAGTCGTTGGTGAGGTTGAAGAGCGCCTCGGGGATGCGGTTGTTACCGCCGCCGTGCATGAGCTTCCGTATCTGGGCGGGGAAGATGTCCTCGTAGCAGATGCTGACCGAGAGAGGGTGGCCGGCGAGGGTGAGGGGCTCGACGCTGACACCGGGGCGGAACCTGCTGGTATAGGGGGACCAGGAGTAGAGGATCGGGAAGAGGTCGCCAAAGGGTATGTATTCGCCGAAGGGGACCAGGATGCTCTTGTCGTAGCTGCCCAGTATGCGGCCGGAGGCGTCGGTCAACAGTGCGCTGTTGGAGAGGCTCTTCCCCTGGATGCCGGACTGTTCCAGACAGGCCCCCATCAGCATGGGAGTGCCGGTCTGGCCAGTGAGCGCCTCGGGGAGCCTCCCCTCGCGGGTGGTAATGCCGAGCAGGCATACCCCCTCCGGCCAGACGATCAGGTCCGGGGAACGCTCCACCGCCACCTTCCTCGACAGCTCCTGGTACTCGCGCAGCTTGGCTTCCGGCTCCAGGTAGTTGTCGGCCGCCCCGCGATTGGTCTGGATGAGGCCGACGGTCATCTTGGAGGCAGCGGCCATCTCGCGCTCGACCTCGCGGATGCGGAACCCGCCGTAGCCGAGGACGGCTACCATGGTGATCGCGAAGATGGCCACGGTACGCCAGGGGAGGCGGCGGCTGGCGAACCAGGAGGCGGCCACGGCATAGATGGTGGCGTTCACGTAGACCACCAGGAAGCTCACCCCGAGGATGCCGGTGAGATCGGCAATCTGGGTCAGCAGCGAAAGCTTGTACTGGCTCGCGCCCAGGTAGTTGGGGAAGAGCTCAGGCCACAGCTTCTCCAGCGCCGTCCAGAGTACCGGTGCCACCCAGACCACGCTCCAGCCGGTGGCGCCGACGATCAGCCGCGTCCCCCAGGCCCAGGTGGCGAAGATGACGCCGTTGGCGGCGGCCAGCAGCAAAAGCGCCAGCACTCCGATCGGCCAGGGGGCACCGGCGAACTGGCGGAACATCTCCACGATCCAGTAGAACCCTCCGGTGTGGCCAACTATGCCGGCCAGCCAGCCGATCAGGAAAGCGCGCCCGGGACGCTGGTCGCGGATGGCCCAGAGGACCGGGACCAGGAAAACCCACTCCAGGTAGAACTGGTCGAAGCCGACGTACCCCAGGAAAAGGAAGATGCCCCCCAGGACGGCGGCAGCCCACGGCAGTATGGAGTTTTTCTTCAGTGCTGGTTGCAAGGGACACGCTCTCCGTTTGCTGATGTGGTCGGTCGGAGGGAAGAAAAAGACTCCGACGGGCCGGGGTGTCCGGCGCGTGCACGATACCACATATACTTAATCAACTCAATCTCATCCCCTCTGCTCCCAAACGACAAAGGGCGCCCGAAGGCGCCCCGCTTGCCACTAATGCTGTTTGTTGCCCTTCGTTGTTAGCCTCCACCTCTTCTTCGCCCGCCACAGTCAACCCTTCCGCCGCTCTCCTACCGTTTCTGTTCTGGTCTGCCGTCGCCGTCTTGATCAGCCGTCACCGCTGTTGATCGGCGGGCGGGCTCGGGTTAGGAATCTCCTTCACCCAGCCGCCCGGACAGCTCTTCACATAGGGGTAGTACGCCTTGGACTGTTTGCAATAGTACCAGTACTGCTCCGCCTGAGGGGCCGGCGCTATGAACTCCTGCGGCCGGGGTTGCTCGACCACTACTGATGGTGCGGGGTAGTACGGGTACGCGTAGGGATAGCCATAGGGATAGCCATAGGGGTAGTAGTAAGGGTACCAGGGACCGCCGAGGTAGACGCTGAAGGAACTGCCTCCGTAGCCGTGCCCGTAATAGCCATGGCCATAGTAACCGCCATGGCCGTAATAGCCGCCGCCATGGCCATAGTAACCGCCGTGGCCATAGTAGGTGCCGCCGCGGCTGTAAGCACCGCCGGAACCTCCGCCACGGCTGTAACCTCCGCTGTAACCGCCGCCGTGACTATAACCGCCACCGTGGCCATAACCTCCGCCGGTTGCCGGGCGACCGCCTCCGCCTGTTCCACCGGTGCGGCCGGGCGCGCCACCGGCGGCGTGGGCGGCCAAGTCGAGCGGCCCGGCTAACGATCCGGCAATAAACAGCAGCGGAACAACGAGCAAGACGATGGCAACCCTTTTCATGTCAGCCTCCGTTTGCGAGCTTTTCTCTTAACTTAAGTATACAACCAATCTTTCTGTCGTTGACTTCCTATGAAGAAGTGCAAAAATTAGCGGATTCAAATACTAACCGGTAAAGGAGGAGTCGCAATGAGAAAGCACCCGGCAGCGCTCTTTTCACTGTTGGTGGCGTCAGGTCTGATGCTAATTGCCACCGAGTCCCGGACCCTCTCCGCCAACCCGCCGCAGCAGGCCCCGTTTGATGCCGCAGCCGATGCACAGACTCCCAGAGAGGTTCCCAAGACTCGGCCGGAGCAGCAGATGAACCAGCATGACAGCTCCGGCGTCTTCGATGCCACCAATGCGGATCCCTCCTCCACGGCCTTCAAGGCACAGCCCGACGAAGGGAAGATCCTGGGCTTCGAGTTCTACCGGGACCCGCTCGACGCCAAAAAGCCGATGATGACCTTTGAAGAGGTCTACCAGAAGGACGTGGCGGACAAACCTAAGGTAATGGCGACCCAGCGAAGAGTCCTGGAGTCGAGGTACGACCTGACCCCGCACCTCTCACCGGACGTCAAGATGACTCGCGGCAAGCCGATCGCGGTGGGTCCTACCGCCAGGCTCCCCCAGGGGCTTAGCTGGGACCGCCTCACCGCCATGTCCCCCGAGGCTATCCGCAGGGACAACTTCTTCCCCTACCCGCCGCTGCCGCATCCCAAGCAGGCCACCGGTGGGCAGGTCTTTCCCAAGGTGCAGACCGACATGTTCCCGAGGCTGCAGCGATTCGACGTCGACTTCGACATCCCCGATGCCTTCCTGCC
>NZ_DATFBA010000027.1:0-9206 GCF_035254065.1 Geomonas sp. | reverse complement strand
GGGAGTTTCTTAGAGCAAATAAAAAGGGGGGAACAGACTTCCCCCCTTCTTTGATGTACCTGATTACATCCCCTTCAAGAGCCCTTCCATCTCGGCAGTGATTTCCTTGAGGTCCGCGACCTGCATGTCGCCCATGTGGGCCACCCGGAAGGTCTTCCCTTTCAGTTTGCCGTAGCCGTCGTCGAAGGCGAAGCCGCGCTCGCCAAGCTGCTTTTTCAGCTGGGCGAGATCGACCCCCCGCTCGTTGGTGGCGCAGGTGAGCGTCAGGGAGCGGTAGGGCTCGTCGGCGAACAGCCCGAAACCGTGCTCGGTGGCCCATCCCCTCATGAACTGCGCCATTTCCAGGTGGCGCTGCCATCTCTTCTCCAGCCCCTCAGCGAAGATCCGGTCCAACTGCCGGTCCATGGCGTAGATCTGCGAGATGCACGGGGTGGAGGGGGTGTTGTCCTTCTCGTCGGCGGCGGCGAACTCCAGGAAGTCGAAGTAGTAGCCGCGCCCTTCGATCCCCTTCGCCCGCTCCAGCGCCCGCTCGCTGGCGGTGAAGACGGCGAGCCCCGGCGGCAGGGCGAAGGCCTTCTGCACCCCGAAGACGCAGCAGTCGATCCCCAGTTCCGCAATGGGGAGCTTCAGCGCGCTCATGGAGGAAACGGTGTCGATGATGGAGACCACGTCCGGGTACTTCTTGAGCACCTGGGCGATCTCGGGGAGCGGCGACATCACACCGGTGGAGGTCTCGTTGTGGATCAGGGTGATGGCGTCGTACTTGCCGGTGGAAAGGGCGGACTCCACCAGTTCCGGGGTGATCGGCTGGCCCCACTCGACCTTGAAGGGATCGGCCTCTTTCCCGCAGGAGAGGGTGACCTTGTGCCACTTGTCGGAAAAGGCGCCGTTGCAGAAGTTGGCGCAACGCTTGCCGACCAGGTTGCGTACCGCCCCCTCCATGGCGCCGAAGGCGCTGGAGGTGGAGAGGAAGACGCGATCTTCGGTGAACATCAGCTTCTTGAGCTTATCGGTGACGCCCTTGTGCAGGCGAGCGTACTCGGGCATGCGATGGCCGATCATCGGCGTCGCCATGGCGTCCAGTATCTCCTGGCTTACCTCGATGGGGCCGGGAATGAAGAGCTTTTTGTGCATTGTGGAAGGCTCCCTTGCTCGGATTTTTCTTTTCTGCGGGCAGCTTCTGCGGCGGGGGTGGCAGGGCGGGAATCGGCGCCGGAGGCGCCTTTGCCTGCTGCGTGCGAAAACTGGAAGGCTATCAGATGACGGGGGCGATGTCAACTTTGGCGACTGGGTGGGGCGGGGGGCGCTTAGGTGGACGGTACGGACGAGGTGGACGGCGTGGACGAGGTGGACAACGGAGCGATGGGGGGCACTGGAGTGGGAAGTGGACCCGTAGCGGGGAGGGGTGGTCAGTCGGGGTCGTCGGTGCGGTAGGTGACCGCCAGCTTGGCGAGGATGATCAGGGTCGCGATCAGGGCGGGGCCCAGCGGGTCGATCTCCAAGCAGGCCGCGGCGGCACAGGCCAGGCCCCCCACCGCCACAACCGCCAGCAGCCGGATGACCACCATCTGGACGACCCTTTCGGACAGGGGGTTCATGGGCCCGCCGCCTCGGCCTAGCCCAGCCATTCCGGGTGCTTCACGGTGCTGTCGTATTGATCGCTGGTCTTGAAGAGCTCATAGTTGCCCCGGTAGGCGAAGGGGGCGGTCCTCTCCAAAAGTTGCGCCATCTCCACACGGGTCATGGGCTGGAACCCCCGCACCACTTCCAGGGCCTGGGCCAGGATCTGCATGCTATCGATGCCGGTGACGACGGTGCCGGGGGAGACGCTCATGGCGTAGCGGAGGCACTCGGTGGCGGTCGCCGCCTGGCTCTTCAGTATGTGCCCGGCTGCCAGCGGCTTCATGGAGAGCACCCCGATCTTCTCCTCGATCAGCCGCGGCAGAACGTGATGCTGGAAGCTGTTGTAGTGGGCGTCCATCACGTTGATGGGCATGAGCACGGCGTCCAGCTTGAAACCGTTGGCCTTCGCCAGGTCAAGGAAACGCAGATGCATGGCGGGGTCCTTATGGCCGGTGAATCCCAGATACTTCGCCTTCCCCGCCCGCTGGGCGGCCAGCGCGGCCTCGACCGCTCCCCCTTTGGCGAAAAAGCGGTCCCCATCGTTGATCCGGATCACCTCGTGGCACATCAGGAGGTCCACGTGGTCGGTCTTCAGCCGCTTGAGGGATTCCTCGATCTGCCTGGCGGCCGCCTCCCTGGTCCTGCCGTCGAACTTGGTCATCAGGAAAGCGCGCTGCCGATACCCATCGCGGAGTGCCTTCCCCATCCTCTCTTCGCTGGCGCCACCGTTGTAGTCCCAGGAGTTGTCCATGAAGGTGATGCCGGCATCCATGGCCGAGCGGATGATGCGGATGGATTCCTGCTCGTCGGACTGCTTGCCGATGTGGGCGCCCCCCAGCCCCACCATGGAGATCTCTTCGCCGGTGGAGCCCAGCGGGCGGCGAGGCACCCCCTGTTTGGTGAGACCTGCCGCCGCGAAGGCGATCCGATCCAGAGCGGCGAGCCGCTCCGCCACCACGGCGCCGGCAACCATGGACGAGCCTTTCAGGAAGTCTCTGCGGTTCATCGGGCACCTCCTCCAGGGGCGTGAGATTGTGTTCCGACTACTTCTGCTCCAGGACCTTCACCATGTCCGGTACTGCTCGGGTCATCAGGAGTTGCAGGGTTTTTTGCAGCACATCGGCGGGGAGATGGTCGCGGTCGGTAAGCCCGGTGTCCGAGTACTGGGCCTCATAGGCGGAAACCCCGGTCAACGTCCCTTGCCGTCTCGGCTCCACCGCTATCTTCACTGTGGATTTGACCTCGTCCTTGACGGCGGTATGGGTATCGTTCACAAGGATGGTCGCCTCTTTCAGGATGAGCGCCTTGTTGGCATCTGCCGGAGCGGTGTCCCTCAGGATCACGTTGTAGCCGGCGCGCTTCAGTTCCTGGTTGAGGGCGTCCAGGACCAGGCTGGAGGGCGCCATGTCAGTGACGATGTTGGCGAGCTGCTTACCGTCATCATCGGTGACCTTACCGAGCACCCACTGGATGGAGGCCGACTCCCCCGCCGGCCGACGCACGCCCTGGACCAGGTAAAGGTCACCGCTGCCTCCGGTCACGTTGGCCGCCGGCCGGTAAAGGATGTCGGCCCGGCGGTCCGGGGTCGCGCACCCCAGCAGCCCGGCGAAAATCGCCGCCATCGCCAGCACCCGGATCAGTCCACATTTGACTCGTTCCATAATTCCTCCCGTTCGTTCCTCGACTCCGAACCTTTTCGTATCAGCAGTGATGCTGCGCTGAACGCCTCTTCTACGCCATCCTCACCGGCTCCCTCCTTCGCCTTACCGCCCCATGCTGCGCAATTTGTTATTTGAAGGAGAGGGGCTGTCAGCTGAGCGGAAGATGACGATGATCGGAAAAGCTACTCCGGTTGCAAGGAGGCGAAGAAGCTCTGTTTCCCCCTCTTCACCAGCAACAGCACCGGCCGGCCTTTCGCCTTGGCCACTGCGGCCTTGAACTCGGCTGCGGTGTGGACGGCCTTGCGGTCGACCTCGGTTATGACGTCCCCCGACTCGATCCCCGCGTCCTCGGCGGGAGTCCCCTCCTCGACGCTGTCCACCACCAGCCCGCTCTTTTCGGCTATGCCGAGATGCTGACGCAACTGCGGGGTCAGCTCCTCCAGCTCCATGCCGAAACTCTGCTCGGAGTTCTCCGGCGACTGGGCCGCCACTTTCTCTTCGGTCATCTCCTGCACCTTCACGATGTGGCTTTCTTCCTTGCCGTCTCTGATCAGCGCCACCGCCACTTCCTTGCCGACCGGGGTCTCCGCCACCAGGCGCGGCAGGTCGTTAGCGTCCTTCACCGCTTTGCCGTTGTAGGAGACGATGACATCCCCGCGCTGGATGCCCCCCTTGTCGGCAGGCCCCCCGGGCAGGACATCGCCCACCAGGGCTCCCTTGGCATCCTTGAGCCCGAAGGACTGGGCGAGCTCCGGGGTCAGGGTCTGGATGGAGATGCCGATCCAGCCCCTGACCACCTTCCCCTTCTCCTTGAGCTGGCTGATGACCGACTTGGCGAGCGAACTCGGTATGGCGAAGCCGAGTCCCTGCCCGCCGGAGACGATGGCGGTGTTGATGCCGATCACCTCTCCCTTCATGTTGACCAGGGGGCCTCCGCTGTTACCGGGATTGATCGGTGCGTCGGTCTGCAGGAAGTTGTCGTAGGGGCCGGAGCCGATGACCCTGCCGGTGGCGCTGATGATCCCCTGGGTAACGGTATGCTCGAGTCCGAAGGGAATCCCCACCGCCAGGACCCAGTCCCCGACCCGTACCTTGTCGGAGTCTCCCAGTTGCAGGGAGGGGAGGTGCCCGAACGTCGAGGATATCTTGATGAGCGCGAGGTCCGTCTTGGGGTCGCGCCCGGTTACCTTGGCCTTGAACTCCCGTCCATCGGCAAGCTTCACCTTGATCTCCTCGGCCCCCTCGATCATGTGGTTGTTGGTGATGATCAGTCCGCTGTCGTCGATGATGAAGCCGGAGCCGAGGCTCTGCTGCTTCATCTCGCGGTCCGGCATGTTGCCGAAGTACTTCTTGAAGAAGTCGCGGAACTGCTGGTCTTCGTCGTCTCCACCGCCGCTCCCTCCTCCACCGAAGAAGTGGTTGAAAGGAGTACCGGGCACCTTTACCTTGGAGGTGGTGCTGATGTTGACCACCGCAGGCGCCACCTTTTCGGCCAGATCGGCGAAGGACTGCGGGAAACCGATCACCTCGGTCCTCCCTTTGCTTTCGCAGCCACCTGTCGACACGCAGGCGATCACGAAAAACATCGACATGACGAAGCTTCGTCCAGCAACCGCCATCCATCTCAGTGACATGTCGCCCTCCCTGTCTGGCCCTTCTCTCTGCGTTCACTACAGGAAAACATACAAAAACGAAATAGCAAGGGAATCCCTTCCATTCCACTGGGAGAAAAGCTCCCCTTGCAGCGGACTCTTTCAATGCTGGCCGGAGGTGACATGAGTGGATTTCTCCCCCGAAGACATTATAGTTCTATCTGTTTCAGAGATTGAGCCGCCAGAGTCGCCAAGGAGGATGTCTATGCCAGAGCTGCCGGAGTTGACCGTGTTCGCCGACAACTTGAGTAAGGCTGTTGTCGGCAAGGAGATCGTCAAGGTCGATTATCGTGGCAAGAAGAGTGTGAAGGTCCCGACCGAGGAACTCACCCGCAGCATGGTGGCCGCCCGGATCGACAAGGTGCAGCGAGTCGGCAAGCAGCTGCTCGTTCGCCTCAGCAACGACGCGACCCTCTTCATCCACCTCATGCTGAAGGGTGGCTTCGTCCTCACTAAGACTGAGGAACTGCAGCAGCTCGACGCCGTCATCCTTGCCGTCTCCTTCGCGGACGGCTCGGCGCTGGCGCTGACCGATCCGCGGGGGATGGCGACGGTTGCCCTCAATCCCAAACGGGGAGAGCAACCGCGCGACGGACTCAAGGTGACCGCCGATTACCTGCAGGCCGCCTGCCAGCGGCAGCCTAACAAGATGATCAAGGCCCTGCTGGTCGACCAGGAGGTCATCGGCGGGATCGGCAACGCCTACTCTGACGAGATCCTCTGGCGGGCGCGCATCTCCCCCAAGTCGTTGGCAGGAAAACTTCCTCCCGAGGCCATCGACGCACTGGTCGAGGCCATCCCGGCGGTCCTCAACGAGGCGGTCGAGGAGATCAGGAGAAGGCGGCCGGACGCCGTTTCAGGGGAGGTGCGCGACTTCCTGAAGGTCCACGGTCCCGACCTCAAGAGCTCTCCCAACGGTGCCAGGATCATCAAGGAACAGATACAGTCGAAGGTCACCTACTATACCGAGGAACAGAAGTTGTACAGGTAGAGTCATCGGGAGAAGGCGGATCTTTTTTGGACCTTTATCGCCGAGCGGGTTGACAAGGAGAGAGTGCACCGCTATGTTTGGTTAGATTTTTATAATCTATTGGCTTCGGCCCACGACAAGGAGGCAACATGAGAAAGGGACTCGCATTGGTGACGCTGGTATCTCTGTTGGCATTCGGTGGCATGGCATTGACCGCGTTCGCGGCCGAAAAGGGACTCTCCGCCGCGGAGAAGGCATTCATCAAGGATGCCGCGAGCAGCGGTGACATGGAGGTCGAACTCGGCAAGGTCGCCCAGCAGAAGGGGACCGCGCAGGAGGTCAAGGATTTCGGCAAGAAGATGGAGACCGACCACAGCAAGGCCGGTGAGGAACTGAAAGCCCTGGCCTCCCAGAACAACGTAGAGATCCCGGCACAACTCGAGCGCAAGCACCAGATGACGGTGGAGAAGCTCTCCAAGTACACCGGTGCCGATTTCGACAAGAAGTACATGGCGGACATGGTGGCCGACCATAAGAAGGACGTCGCCAAGTTCAAGAAGGAGTCCAAGAAGGCGAAAAACCCGGCGCTCAAGCAGTGGATCGACAAGACCCTGCCGACGCTGGAGCAGCACCTCCAGCTGGCCAAGGACACGGCGCAGAAGGTGGGCGTCAAGATGAAATAACGCCGCTCTTTGCGGAGATACAACAGAGGCCCCTCAGCATCAGCTGAAGGGCCTCTTTGCTTTTCGCGTATCCTCTCGTTTCTCGTCCTTCCGTTCGCCCTTTCTCTTCTCCTTTACTGGGCTCACCCTCCTTCAACTCTCCCTCTCCCGGAGGGAGAGCGGACTGACGGAGAGAGGACTGTCGGACAGGTGCTTTGTGGAAGGCGCCGTGAAGAAGTACGTTCCCCCGCTCAACCGTAGCGCGTTCTGCCGTAGAGTTCCGTCATCTCCGCGAGCCTCGGCGCAAGCTCCCGGTACCCGTTGTCGGGAAATCTCCACTGCCAGTTACCTTCCGTTTTGCCGGGGTAGTTCATCCTGGACTCCTCCCCGGTTCCCAGTACGTCCTGCATCTGGAGGATGGCGGTGTTGGCCACCGACATCATGGCTACCCTGACGAAGATCCAGTTGGGCTCCTGCCCAATGTCCCGCCCCAGGTACCTGGAGACCACCTCCCTGTCGTCCTGGCTTCCCTGGTTGTACCACCCCATCACCGTATTGGTGTCGTGGGTCCCGGTGTAGACCACGCAGTTGGGGACGTGGTTGTGGGGAAGGTAGACGCTTTCGAAGTCCACCTTCTCGAAGCCGAGCAGCAGCACCTTGATGCCGGGGATGCCGTAGATGGCCATGGTTTCCCGGATATCCGGCGTGATGGTGCCGAGATCCTCGGCAAGCACGGGCAGCGTGGGGAAGCGCCGCAAAAGCGCGTTCAGGAAATCGTTGACCGGCGCCGGCTGCCACTTGCCGTTCACCGCCGTCTTGTCTTCGGCCGGCACCTCCCAGTAGGCGATGAGCCCCCTGAAGTGGTCGATCCTCACGAAGTCGTAGAGCCTGAAGAGGTAGTGGAAGCGCCTGAGCCACCAACTGAAGCCATCCTCCTTCATGGCCTCCCAGTTGTACAGCGCGCAGTTGAAGATCTGCCCGTCCGCGCTGAAGTCGTCGGGAGGACTGCCGGCCACCACGTAGGCCCGCTTCTCTTCGTCCACCCTGAAGTGATGCGGCTGCACCCAGATGTCGACCGAATCGTAGTTGATGAAAAGGGGGAAGTCGCCGATGAGATGGATCCCTTTCAGGTTGCAGTAGTTCTTGAGACGCTGCCACTGCTTGTAGAAGGTGTACTGGAGGAACTTCTCCCGGTCGATGGCGTCCGACAGCGACTGCCAGAGAGGGATCAACTCGTCAGGGTCTCTGTTGCGTATCCGTTCCGGCCATTCCGCCAGCGGGATGTCGCCCAGGTGGTGGTACAGGGCGGTGAAAAAGGCGTGCTGTTCCAGCCAGGCTGCTTCCCCCCTGCAAAACCGCTCATACTCGTGGTCTTCTGCCTGGCGCTCCTTGAACCTCGCATGGGCCCGTCCGTACAGCTGCTGCTTGAAGCGTCCAACCGCCTGGAAGTCGACTTTGTCGTCCGGGAAGACGGGATGATCGGCAAGCTCCTGCTCGGTCAACAGCCCCTCTCCCATCAGGATGTCTGGGCTGATCACGGAAGTATTGCCGGCGCACGAGGAGATGGTGGAGAAGGGAGATTGGGAGTAGCGCTGGCTGGTGGGGTTGAGAGGAAGTATCTGCCAGTAACTCTGCTTGGCATCTACCAGGAAATCCGCGAACTGGTAGGCGCCGGGACCCAGGTCTCCGATGCCGTAGGGGGAGGGGAGGGAGGTTATGTGGCAGAGGATGCCGCAGCCGCGTCGTCTCATGGTGCCTCCATATGAAAAGCCCCACCGCAAGCGATGGGGCTTTGAGAGCCGGGATGACTAGAGGACCCGCAGGAAGGCCACCAGGTTGTTCTGCTCCTCCTGGCTCAGCCTGAGGCCGAACACCAGGTCGAAGAACTTGACGGTGTCCTCGAGGGTGAAGCAGCGGCCGTCGTGCAGGTAGGGAGGGCTTTCCTTGATGCCGCGCAGGGTGAAGGTCTTGATCGGGCCGTCGCCCGGCTCCCTGGTGAAGCGCTCCATATGCAGGTCGTGCATCTGGTGGTCCATGAAGGTGGGAGGCATGTGGCACATGCCGCATTTCCCCTTGCCGTAGAAGATGTCCTCGCCGGCCGCCTCGGCGGCGGTGGCCTTCGTCCGGTCCAGCCGGCCCAGGAGGTCAAGCTTGGGCGTGGGGGGGAAGTCGAGCATGTTCTGCATCTGGGCCATGTGCGAGACCTGCACCCGGTTGAGGATGTTCATCCCCTTCTTGGCGGCGTGGATCTCGTCGCCGTTGAAGTAGGCGGTGCGCTGCTCGAACTCGGAGAAGTCCTCCACCGAGCGGAGGCTCCGTTTGGAGGAATGGACCTGCTGGTTGAAGAGCCCGCGCAGGCTGACCGTGTCCAGGCGGAACCGGCGCTCCTGGGGGCGGATGTCCGGGCTAAGGTGGAATTGCCCGGTGGTGTGGCCGTTCACGTGGCAATCGAGGCAGGCGACGCCGAGGCTCGCCTGTGCCGACTTGCGGTCATCGGTGGGGTTGAACTCCTCCTGGGGGAAGGGGGTGAGCAGCATGCGCAGGCCGTCGAGCTGCACCGGGGTCAGGATATCCTTGAACAGCCGGTAGTAGTTGTTGATGGAGACCACCTCGCCGCGCGAGACGTCGCCCAGCTCCG
>NZ_DATFBA010000026.1:0-6949 GCF_035254065.1 Geomonas sp. | reverse complement strand
GCACATCATCAAGGACGGCGAGCGCATCGACGGCCGCGACACCAAGACCATCCGCACCATCAGCACCGAGGCAGGCTTCCTGCCGCGCGCTCACGGTTCGGCGCTCTTCACCCGCGGCGAGACCCAGGCCATCGTGGCCTCCACCCTGGGCACCTCGGTGGACGAGCAGCGCATCGACTCGCTCTACGGCGATTCCCGGAAAAAGTTCCTGCTGCACTACAACTTCCCGCCGTACTCCGTCGGCGAGACCAGCTTCCGTCTGGCCCCGGGCCGCCGCGAGATCGGCCACGGCATGCTGGCCGAGCGCGCCCTGCAGCAGGTGCTCCCCAAGCATGACGACTTCCCCTACACCATCCGCATCGTCTCCGACATCACCGAGTCCAACGGCTCCTCCTCGATGGCCACCGTCTGCGGCGGCTGCATGTCGATGATGGACGCCGGTATCCCCATCAAGGCTCCGGTGGCCGGCATCGCTATGGGCCTCATCAAGGAAGGCGACGAGTTCGCAATCCTCTCCGACATCCTGGGCGACGAGGACCACCTGGGCGACATGGACTTCAAGGTGGCCGGTACCGCCGAAGGGGTCACCGCGCTGCAGATGGACATCAAGATCGGCGGCGTGACCCGCCAGATCATGCAGGCCGCCCTGGCCCAGGCCAAGGAAGGCCGCCTGCACATCCTGGGCGAGATGGCCAAGACCCTCGACAAGCCTAGAGCTGACCTCTCCGCCTTCGCACCGCGCATCACCACCATCTGGGTCAAGGTCGACAAGATCCGCGACGTCATCGGTTCCGGCGGCAAGAACATCAGGAGCGTCACCGAGGCGACCGGCGTGCAGATCGACATCGAGGACACCGGCAAGATCAACATCGCCTCCACCAACAAGGAAGCCTGCGACCTGGCCATCAAGATGATCCGTAACCTGACCGCCGAGGCCGAGGAAGGCAAGCTCTACATGGGCACCGTCAAGAAGATCATGGAATTCGGCGCCTTCGTGGAGATCTTCCCGGGCACCGACGGCCTGGTGCACATCTCCGAGCTCGATACCGAGCGCGTGAAGAACGTCACCGACATCCTCAACGAGGGTGACAAGGTGCTGGTGAAGTGCATCGGCATCGACAAGCAGGGCAAGATCAAGCTCTCCAGGAAAGAGGCGCTGGGCGCCACCTTCACCGAGTAGCAGAGACACACGCAAAAGGGCTGAGGGCAAAAAGCGCGGGATGCAAACAGGGGACTGGCTCCGAAAGGTGCCAGTCCCCCTTGCACACGTACCTTTAGCCGTCGGCCCTTCTCGTTTTGAGGGATAAGGGGACAGGCACCTTTGGAGCCAGTCCCCTCCTTTTAGCCCCTTGGCTGGCATTTGCCAGACTTTCACGGTATAGTCTTAACCATGATAAAAAAGTCCATTCTCGATAACGGCATCCGCGTCATTTCTGAACGCATCCCCTACGCCAGCTCAGTTTCCATCGGTATTTGGGTCGCCAACGGCTCCCGCCACGAATCGCGCGAGCTAAACGGCGTCGCCCATTTCATCGAACACCTCCTCTTCAAAGGAACCCAGCGCAGGAGCGCCCTGGATATCGCCCGCGAGATCGACTCGGTTGGCGGGGTGCTGAACGCCTTCACCAGCCGCGAGTACGTCTGCTACTACGCCAAGGTGCTGGACAAATTCCTCCCCAATGCCGTCGACCTGTTGACCGACCTCTTCCTCCATTCCGTCTTCGACCCGGAGGAGATCGAGAAGGAGCGCCGGGTGGTGCTCCAGGAAATCAACATGATGGAGGACACCCCGGACGACCTGATCCACGACCTGTTCCACCAGCACTTCTGGAAGGGGCACCCGCTGGGGATGTCGATCCTGGGCGACGCCGCGAGCGTGGGGGGGCTGACCAGGGATTCCATCATCGGCTTCAAGGACCGGATGTACCGCGGCGAGGACATCATCGTCTCAGCGGCCGGCAACCTGACCCACGAGGAGCTGATCTCCCTCATCCAGCAACACCTCCTCCCGATTGACGGCGGCAACGGCCGTAGCGAAACAACGCTGCCGGTGTACGAGCGGCGGATAGAGCTGATGGAGAAGGACCTCGAGCAGGTGCATGTCTGCCTGGGGCTCAAAGGGGTGCAGCAGAACGACCCGCGCCGCTACGACGCCTTCATCATGAACGCCATCCTGGGCGGCTCCATGAGCTCGCGGCTCTTCCAGGAGGTGCGTGAGAAGAGCGGGCTCGCCTACTCGGTCTACTCCTACCTCGCCTCCCATGCCGACGCCGGCTCGCTGGTGGTCTACGCCGGCGCCAGCCCGGAAAACGGCTCGGAACTGGTCGAGATCATGCTGAAGGAGTTGCGCCGCTTCAAGGAGGAACCGGTCCCCCAGACCCAGCTGGACGCAGCCCGCGAGCAGCTGAAAGGCAACCTGCTCCTCTCGCTGGAGTCGAGCGACAACCGGATGTCCCGGCTCGCCAAGAACGAGATCTACTTCGGCGCGCCGCTTTCGCTGGACGGCATCATGGAAGGATTCGATCGCGTCAGTTCGGGTAGCATCCAGCAACTCGCCAACGAACTTCTCGATAACTCCGCCCTCACACTGGTCATGCTTGGCAGGGTCGGCACGCCTTCTTTCGCCCCTTCCGATATCAACGTCTAGAATGAACGCTCTCACCATCCGTATAAAAAGGCTCAGGGAGACCTCCATCCCCAGCTACCAGACCGAGCAGGCGGCCGGGGTCGACCTGCATGCGGCGCTGGAGGACCCCTTCACGCTGCAGCCGGGCGAGCGCGCGCTGGTGCCGACCGGTCTCGCCATCGAGATACCTCCTGGGTATGAGGCGCAGGTAAGACCCAGGAGCGGGCTCGCCTTGAGGCACGGCATCGGGCTGGTCAACTCGCCGGGCACCATCGACGCCGATTACCGGGGCGAGATCGGGGTGATCCTGATCAACCTCGGCGCCGAGCCCTTCACCGTCACCGACGGCGAGCGCATCGCCCAGCTGGTCTTCGCCCGCTACGAGCGCGCCGAGTTCGTCGAGGTCGAGGAACTTGGGGAGACCGGGAGGGGAAGCGGCGGGTTCGGGCACACGGGAAGATAAACCGGACGGTACCAACCGGTACTGGGCCTAGCCCCTCGCCCCTTTAGGGGAGCGGGTGCCCGAAGGGGGGGTGAGGGCGTCGCAACTTGCCCGAAAACCCAACCCTCACCCCTGCCCTCTCCCCTAAAGGGGCGAGGGAGAGTTGGAAGGGTGGAGGAAAATGTCGATACTGGGCAGCGGCGACGATGGGGTGCTGCCTGTCCGCGCCGCCATTTACGTTAGCCGCAGGTTGTCCTAGAATGTACGTGTTATGCGCCGCACCCGAAACTTAACCATCCGATGGGGGTACCGGTAATGAAAGATCCTCGCAACAGACAGCTGGCGGAAGTGCTGGTCAACTATTCGGCCCGCGTGCAGCCGGGAGACGTGGTGTTCATCTCCTGCGCCGGCATGGAGGGAGCGCCGCTGGTGAAGGAGCTCTACGCGCTTTGCCTCGAGAGGGGTGCCAAGTACGTGGAGTACGAGTTCACCATCCCCGACATCACCCGCTACTTCTACAATACGGCCAATCACCAGCAGATCTCCTACTTCCCCGAGCACAAGCTCGAGTTCATGAAGAAGGTCGACGTCTACATCGGACTGAACGCCTCCGAGAACTCCATGGTGATGGCCAAGGCCAACCAGTCCAACATGATCGCCTGGTCGAAGCTGACCCGGCCGATCATCGACCAGCGCGTGAAGCACACCCGCTGGGTGATCACCCGCTACCCGACGCAGGGCGCAGCGCAAGAGGCGCGCATGAGCCTGGACGAGTACGAGGATTACCTGTTCGCGGCCTGCTGCATGGACTGGGAGGTGGAGTCCGGCAAGCAGGAGGCCCTCAAGGCGTGCGTGGATGCCGCCGACCGGGTACGGATCAAGGCGAGCGACACCGACCTCTCCTTCAGTATCAAGGGGCTCCCCGGCATCAAGTGCGACGGCCGGCTGAACATCCCCGACGGGGAGGTGTTCACCGCCCCGGTCAGGGACTCGGTGGAAGGGTACATCACCTACAACTGCCCGACCGTCTACCAGGGGAAGGAGTTCAACAACGTCCGCCTGGAGTTCCAGAAGGGACGCATCGTGAAGGCGACCTCTCCCGGTATGGACGAGGACCTGAACCGGATCCTGGACACCGACGAAGGGGCGCGCTACATAGGCGAGTTCGCCATCGGCGTCAATCCCCGCATCCGGGTGCCGATGCGCAACATCCTGTTCGACGAGAAGATCTTCGGCTCCATCCACTTCACCCCCGGCCAGGCCTACGACGAGTGCGACAACGGCAACCGCTCCGCCGTGCACTGGGACATGGTGAAGATCCTGGTGGACGATGGCGAGCTGTGGTTCGACGACATCCTGATCCAGAAGGACGGCCGCTTCGTGCACGGGCCGCTTCTGGGGCTCAACCCCGGTGACTAGATCATGCTGCTGGAGATCAACCCCGACAACCCGCAACCGCGACTGATAGCCCGCGTGGTGGAGACCCTCAAGAAGGGGGGGGTGGTGGCCTATCCCACCGACACCACCTACGGCCTCGGCTGCAGCATCTTCAGCAAGAAGGGGATCGAGCGGATCTACCTGATCAAGCAGCGCGACCGCAAGAAGCCGTTCTCCTTCATCTGCACCGACCTCTCCGAGATTGCCCGCTACACGAAGGTCAGCAACTACCAGTTCAAGGTGATGAGAAGGCTTCTGCCTGGGCCCTACACCTTCGTGCTGGAGGCCAACTCCATCGTCCCCGATCTTCTGTTGACCAAACAGCGCACGGTCGGCATCAGGATGCCGGACAACGAGATCTGCCTCTCCATCGTCAAGGAACTGGGCGCCCCCATCGTCACCACCAGCGCCAACCTCTCCGGCGAAGATCCGATCGGAGACCCCTGGCAGGTGGAGACGGAGCTGGGGAAACTTCTGGATATCGTGGTAGACGGCGGCGAGCTTACCGCCGACGTCAGCTCGGTGGTGAGCCTGATCGGAGACCGGCCGGAGGTGCTCAGGAAAGGAGTGGGGGACGTAAGCTGGTGCGAATGATGAAACGAGCGCTTTCGAGGTGGCGGCGCCATGCGTAAGAGAACGATCCGCAGCGGGCTGAGGTTCATGATTGCCGGGATCGTCTGCGTCATCCTGGCCACCTTCTTCCATGCCCAAATCTCGAATCTGCTCTTTGCCGGGATGGCCGACGAGGGGAAACTCACCTTCCTCGGGTTCTTCCTGGGGTGGATGTTGAGCGGCTATGGCGCGCTCTGGACGGTGGCCGGCTTCGTGCAGAGCGGGCCCAACTCGGACCGCGTTCGGCTGGCACCGACTTTCCTGCTCCTCGTTTCGCTGGTGATCCTCTTCTTCGTGCTCGCCTACGAATCGATGTCCTCCCCGCGCGTCCCCCCGCTGCAGCCGGGCGAGACGATCAATATTTGACATCGTAAGGTCTTACGTACGGGTAAGCCTGGGACAGGACGGTACGAATGAGGGGGATCGTCGGTAGCCGTTCGTGCTGAGCTTGTCGAAGTACCCTCTTCCTGACAGTCACAAGCTAGTCCTTCGACAGGCTCAGGACGAACGGGTTGAGAGCTTGATGTGTCGGCATTGGATGTCCAAGGTCAGTTCCCGGGTTCTCGGTGAACCTTAAATGGAGTGGGCAGAGCCGCCCACCCTAACTGCAACACGATTCATACGGAGGAAGCATGTACCGTCTCACCATTCACACAGCCTTCGCGGCTGCCCATAATCTCACCCACTACCAGGGGGACTGCGAGAACCTGCACGGCCACAACTGGAAGGTGGAGGTCTCCATCACCACCACCGAGCTGGACAAGGCCGGGCTCGGCGTCGACTTCAAGATCCTCAAGCGGGAGACCAACGCGCTCTTGAAGACCCTTGACCACAAGTACCTGAACGAGCTGGCTCCCTTCACCGACCTCTCCCCCTCTTCGGAGAACATCGCCCGCTACCTCTACGGCGAGCTGACCAAGATCTTCGGCTCTGACAAGGTGAAGGTCGAGATGGTAACCGTCTGGGAGTCCGATTTTGCCTCGGCAAGCTACTTCGAATAGGGACGGGGCCGATCTGGTGGAGTGCTTCTCCTCCATCCAGGGGGAGGGGATCCTGGTGGGACTGCGCCAGGTATTCCTGCGCTTTGCCGGTTGCAACCTGAACTGCACCTTCTGCGACACGCCCGGCACCGCCTATATCCCCAAGGAGTGCCTGCTGGAGCAGACCCCGGGACGGCGCGATTTCATCACTGTCCCCAACCCGGTGAGCTGCGAGCGGGTGGTTTCCCTGATCGAGAGCTGGACCGCGGGGTGGCCCGGCATCCACCATTCCATCAGCGTTACCGGCGGCGAGCCCCTGTTGCACGGCGCTCATCTGTCCGTGTGGCTCCCCAGGCTAAGGGAACTCCTCCCGATCCACCTGGAGACCAACGGTACCCTGCCGGAGGCCCTCGAGCCGCTCATTCCCCATCTCGACTACATCGGCATGGACATCAAGCTTCCTTCCGCTTCCGGGTGCCCAGAACTATGGGACGAGCACGAGGCGTTCCTGAAGATCGCCGCCCGGACCGGGGTGTTCGTCAAGGTGGTAGTCGACCAGGGGACGGAAAACTGGGAGGTGGAGCGCTCCTGCGCCATGATCGCCGCGGTGGATCGCGCCATACCGCTCATCCTGCAGCCGATGACCCTCGCCGACGGCGGCATCCCGCTCTCCCCCTTGAGGATGCTGGAGTTCCAGGAGCTGGCAGCCGGGCTCAAGGAGGTGCGGGTGATCCCGCAGACCCATAAGTTCATGGGGCAGCTGTAACCGTCGGATGACCTCGCTACAGCTTTTCCCGCCTCTGTTCGATGTCCCCCTGCCTCTGTCCGAAAGTCCCCTCTCCCTCCGGGAGA
>NZ_DATFBA010000025.1:0-3984 GCF_035254065.1 Geomonas sp. | reverse complement strand
CACCTCGGCGCCCGACTTCGCGCGCGCGTCGCGCGCCTTCACCGCCGCGGCGATGAACCCGGCGAAGAGCGGGTGCGGCTGGAACGGCTTCGACTTGAACTCTGGGTGGAACTGGCAGCCCAGGAAGTGCGGGTGGTCGGGCAGCTCGATCATCTCCACCAGGCCCAGCTCCACGTTCAGTCCGGAGAAGACCATGCCGCCGGCCTCGAACTGGGCCCGGTAGGCGTTGTTGAACTCGTAGCGGTGGCGGTGGCGCTCGTGGACCAGCTCCTGGCCGTAGAGCTCGCGGGCCTTGGTGCCCTCCTTGAGCCGGCAGGGGTAGCTCCCCAGGCGCATGGTGCCGCCCTTGTCGGCCACCGCCCGCTGCGCCTCCATGATGGTCACCACCGGGTGGGGGGTCTGCTCGTCGAACTCCAGCGAGTTGGCGCGCTCCAGCCCCAGCACGTCGCGGGCGTACTCGATGACCGCCATCTGCAGCCCCAGGCAGATGCCGAAGAAGGGGACCTTCTTCTCGCGGGCGTACTTGATGGCCTGGATCTTCCCTTCGGTGCCGCGCTCGCCGAAGCCGCCCGGCACCAGGATGCCGTCCACGCCGTTCAGGTGCTGCTCGGCCCCCTCCTCCTCGATCTTCTCGGAGTCGAGGTAGACGATGTTGACCCGGCAGTCGTTGGCGATGCCGCCGTGGGTGAGCGCCTCGGAGAGCGACTTGTAGGATTCCTTCAGGTCGACGTACTTGCCGACCACCGCGATGTTCACCTGGCCGCTGCTTGGGTTGGTAAGCTTGGAGACCACCTGCTGCCAGTGGGTGAGGTCGGGGGCCTTGGTCCAGATGTTCAGCTTCTCGACCACCTGCTCGTCCAGCCCTTCGCGGTTCAGGGCCAGCGGCACCGCGTAGATGTGCTCGGCGTCGCGCGAGGTGATGACCGCCTTCTCCTCCACGTTGCAGAAGAGCGCGATCTTCGCCTTCATCTCCTGCGGGAGCTCGTGCTCGCAGCGGCAGAGCAGGATGTCAGGCTGGATACCGATCTCGCGCAGCTCCTTGACGGAGTGCTGGGTCGGCTTGGTCTTCAACTCGCCGGCGGTCTTGATGTAGGGGACCAGGGTGACGTGCAGGTAGAGGACGTTGCCCGGCCCGCGGTCGCTTTTCAGCTGACGGATCGCCTCCAGGAAGGGGAGCGATTCGATGTCGCCCACCGTGCCGCCGATCTCCACGATGGCGATGTCGCTTCCCTTGGCGTTCTCCAGGATGTTCAGCTTGATCTGGTCGGTGATGTGCGGGATGACCTGGACGGTGCCCCCCAGGTAGTCGCCGCGCCGCTCCTTCTCGATGACCGAGAAGTAGACCTGGCCGGTGGTGAAGTTGCTTTTCTTGGAAAGCTTGCCGGAGGTGTAACGCTCGTAGTGCCCGAGGTCGAGGTCCGTCTCGGCGCCGTCATCGGTCACGAAGACCTCGCCGTGCTGGAACGGCGACATGGTGCCGGGGTCGACGTTGATGTACGGATCGAGCTTCTGGTGGGTGACCCTGAGACCGCGCGCCTCGAGAAGAGCGCCCAAAGAAGCGGCGGCGAGTCCCTTGCCTATCGAAGAAACAACGCCGCCGGTAACAAAGATGAATTTTGTCTTCACTAAAATAACCTCCGAAGAAACAGGTTAAGATCAAGATCGAGATTAAGAAAACCTGCAACCCTGCTCAACCTTCTACTTTTTGCCAGACTAAAGAGCGTTTTTCAGCACTCCAACCTGGCAGTTTATACTGAATCGCACCTCATGCACAAGATAATCAATCTACAGATTGTCGATAAGATTAAGGCTTCCTTTATCTTAGTCCCAATCCTGATCTCGTTGTTACTCTGCCTTCTTCAACTTGGCCAGCACCTTGTCCAGGTCGCCCGGGGTATCCACACCGATCGATTCGAACTGGGTCTCCACCACCTTGATGCGGTGACCGTTCTCCAGGACCCGCAACTGCTCGAGCTTCTCGGCAAGCTCCAGGTAGGTGGGCTTCAGGGAGGCGAACACCGGCAGGAAGTCGCGCCGGTAGACGTAGAGGCCCACGTGCTTGTAGCAGAGGAGTTTGCCGGAGACGAAGGCGTCGTCCTTGAGATCGTTCCACTTGTCCCGGAAGAAGGGGAGCGGCGAGCGGGAGAAGTACAGCACGTTGCCGCACAGGTCTGTTACCACCTTCACCACGTTGGGCGACAGGAAATCGTGCAGGGTCTTGATCCTGGTCTTCAGGGTGGCCATGGGCAGGGTGGCATCCTGCAAAAGCGGCGGGATGGCCTGGTCGATCATGCCGGGATCGATGAGCGGCTCGTCCCCCTGCACGTTCACGATGATGTCCGCGTCCAGCCGCTGGGCCACCTCCGCCAGCCGGTCGGTGCCGGTCTCGTGGGCAGCGGAGGTCATCTCCACCCGCCCGCCGAAGGCGCGCACGCAATCCGCGATCCGCTCGTCATCGGTTGCCACGATGACCTCGGAGACCAGGCTCGCCCTGGAGGCGCGCTCGTAGACATGCTGGACCATCGGTTTGCCCATGATATCAACCAGGGCCTTACCCTCAAAACGCGTCGATGCATACCTGGCGGGGATAACCGCAGTAATCTTCATTGGCTTCTCAGTGGGAAAATCCAACCGTGGCTGACGGTTGCACTCCCTTAGCGGTTGTAATTACAGGGGTTGTGGATGGCTGGCTGTCCTGCGGAGCCGGTTGGAGACGCCATTAAAACGCACGCGCTCCGTCCCTCATTGGCGGGACGTAACACGTTACATCAAAAGAAAGCGTCATGTCAAGGTGTGAATCAGAGGGAGGCGCTCAGCCGCCCGGACCAGGAGATGGTTTGCAGTTGGGCGGCGAACAACTGATCGAAGGAGAGCCGGCAGCTGTCCAGCTGCTGGTGGAGCCCGGCGAAATCAGTCTTTTCCAGCTTCTCGGCGAGGTTCAGCAGGGTCCCCAGCGGGCCGCTTCGCTCCAGGAGCGCGCAGCGCACGTCCTCCACCAGGTTGAGCTTTTCCACCAGCTCGGCCATGGAGACCTCGAAGAGCACATCTATCAGCGAGAGGACGCCGGTCATGAAGGCGCGTTCGGAAAGCTCTTTGCGGTCCGGCCCCTGCTGGGCCTGCACCAGCAGCTCCATCAGTTTGCCGCGGGCGGCGGCGATCTCCAAAAGCGGGGTCTGCATGCCGTTGGAGTCGTTGCTCGCGTACAGGGCGAGGGTGATCCATCGTTTCAGCTGTTCCAGCCCCAGCACCGTCAGGGCGTGGCGCAGGGTCTTGATCCGGACCCGCATGCCGATGGCGACCGAGTTGACCAGCCGGAGCAGGTTGATGGTGAGCCCGGGATTCTGCTTGAAGGTCTCCTCGATCTCGGAGATCTCCGTCTCCGCCATCACCTGTTTCATGAGCTGCAGCATGGCGAGCTTGCCGACGTCGACCCGGTTCTGCTTGAGCACCACCGGGCGCGCGAAGTAGTACCCCTGGAAAAGGTCGAAGCCGAGCTCTGCGCAAAAGGCGTACTGCTCGGCACTTTCCACCTTCTCCGCCAGCAGGGTGAGCGGCCACTGGCGCAGCTTGCCGACGAAGCCTGGGAGATCCTCGGCGGAGGTCTGCAAGACGTCCAGCTTGACGATGTCGACCAGGGAATAGATCGGGTCGAAGGAGGGGGAATAGACGTGGTCGTCGAGGGCCAGCTTGAAGCCGAGACTCTTCAATTCGCGGCAGCGGGCGGCGACCTGATCGTCGGCGATGATGGTCTCCAGAAGTTCGATGACCACCTGGTCCTTGGGGAGCAGCTCCAGCGCATCGCTCATCAACATCTCGTAGGTGACGTTGAAGAACCCCTTGTGCCGGCCGACCACGTCCTGGAAGCCGAAGTCCGAGAGGGCGTTCAGGATGACCGAGGCGCTGGCGAGCTGGACGTCGTGGATGTTGGCCGAGGAGACACATTCGGCCGACCGGAACAGCAGTTCGAAGCCGACGAGCTGCTGC
>NZ_DATFBA010000024.1:0-9527 GCF_035254065.1 Geomonas sp. | reverse complement strand
GAATCGAGTGGTAATTGGGGAGGTCAGAACGTCCCCTCTCCCCCTCCTCCCAGCCCCCCCTTTGGGAGGAGGCTGGGAGGAAGGGAGGAGGCAGGGGTGATGAGAGACTAGTCGTAGGTTTTTTTCATCAGGTGGAACAGGAAGGCTATCAGCAGGACGCAGAAGATGGCGACGCCGCCGGCGATCTTCCGCTTGGTGCGGGAGTCCTCGATCGCCGTCAATTGGGTGCTGATCTTGGCCAGATCACCATTGATCTGGGTGGATTCCGTTTTCACCCGCTGGACGTCCACGTCGTGGAACAGCGTGTGGAAGCGGTTCCTGATCGAGAAGAGCGACTTGCCCATCTCCTCGGTGTCGACCCCCACCTTCTGCAGCGCCGCGATCCTTTGGTCGATGCCGACGATGTACCCTTCGGTCTGCTGCATGGCTGCCTTGATGGCGGCGGCCCGCTCGAAGGTGTGGCACTGGGTGCAGGTCTTCTCGTTGATCAGGTCGAGGGACGCCTTCAGCACGTGGTGGTTGCTGTGGCAGGTGACGCAGGTGGGCCCGCCTTTGCCGAGCGCCTTGCCGTGCTTGCTGGCCAGGTAGTCCTTCATCACGCCCACGTGGCAGCGCCCGCAGAAAGCCGGGATCTGCTCTTCCTTGGGAGCCCCGAGGAAGCCAAGCGACCGGTTCATGGCGTCGGCCGCGTTCTTGGGATCTCCACCGTGGCAGCTGTTGCAGGAGATGCCGTTCTCGGCATGGATGCTGGTCTTCCAGAGGTTGACCGGTGCGCCAAGTTTATCCGGCAGCCCCGAATGGCACTGGATGCAGACGGTTTCCGGCGGCTCGGCCCCCTGGGCGCGGTGCGGCTGCAGCAGGGAAAGCACGCAAAGTAGGACGGCACCCGCCGCAAAGAGGATTCCGTTCCTCAATCTATTGGGTATCCGGATCATGAGTAGTGCCCCCATATGGTAAGCCCGATCCACAGCAGGATTCCGGCGATGACGCAGGCGAGGAAGATGGGCCGTCTCAGCGGATGCCGCTCTCGCCCGCGGTCGATGAAGGGAAGCAGCGCCAGGAAGGTGCCGGCGGCTGCCTGGATGATGATCCCTACCAGCTCGTTAGGGAAGATCTTCAGCGTCTGGTAGTTGGCCAGGAAGTACCATTCCGGCTTGATGTGGGCCGGTGTCTTGAAGGCGTTGGCCGGCACGAAGGCGTCGGGGGTGAAGAGAAGGTTCGGCGCGAAGAAGACCAGCGCCAGGAAGATGGCGAAGTAGATCGAGATGGAGGTCAGGTCGACCAGGGCGAAGTTGGGGAAGAACGGAATCCCGCCGGGGTGACTCTCATAGCGGTAGGCGTCGCCGGGCCAGTGCCTGGTCGGCTCGTTGCCGGACGGTGGCGTGGAGATGCCGACCCTCTTCAGGATGAAGAGGTGCAGCCCGATCAAAAGCGCGATGACCAGCGGGATCACCGCGACGTGGAGGGCGAAGAAGCGTCCCAGGGTGGCGGGACCGACCAGTTTGCCGCCGCGCAGGAATTCCACCAGGAAGGTGCCGACCACCGGGATGGCGCTCACGCTGTTGGTGGCGACCGTGGTGGCCCAGAAGGAGAGCTGGCTCCAGGGGAGGAGATAGCCGGTGAGCGACATCCCTTCCACCACCGCGAAGGTGGTGAAGCCGGAGATCCAGTTCAGCTCGCGGGGGCTTTTGTAGCTCCCCATCAGCAGGGTCGACAGCATGTGCAGAAGGAGCACGGCGACCATCAGGTTGGAGCCGACCGCGTGGCAAAGCCGGATCAGCCAGCCGTACGGCACATTGTTCATGATGTAGGTGACGCTCTTGAACGCCTTGTCGGCGTCGGGGACGTAGTAGACCAAAAGCAGCATCCCGGTCACCACCTGCAGCGCGAAGATGACCAACAGCACGCTTCCCAGCGAGTACCACTCGTTGATGTTGCGCGGGAGCAGGTATCCCGTCAGCTCCTTTTTGACGACCTCGCGCATACCAATGCGCACGTCGATCCAGTCATAAACCCGTTTGATAAGGGGCATGGAACCTCCAAAGTTATCCGATAGTTACGTTTCCACCTGCCACGGCGATGGGGAGTTTGGCGAGCGGTCTGGGCGGCGGACCCGAGAGGACGGCCCCGTTGGGGGCGTAGCGGCCAGCGTGGCAGGGGCAGAGGAAATCCTGCTGGTCCTTCTCCCACTGCACGATGCAGCCGAGGTGGGTGCAGACGGCGGAGAGGGCGATAAGGTCGCCGGTTTTGGTTTTGACCACCACCGCGGAGGAACCGGCGTACTCGAAGAACTTCGCCTCACCTTCCGGAATCTCGGTGAGGGGGAAGACCACCTTCGCCGCGCCCGTTTCCCCGGCACGAGGGGCAAGGTAGCGGAAAATCGGGTAGCAGACGGCAGTCACGGCTCCGACCAAAGCCCCCGACAGGCAGACCCCGAGAAATTTTCTCCTGCTTTCGTTCGCCATATCTCCTCCGGTCTAATCTGTAAACTGCGGACAAGTATAATGGGCTAGCGAATGATTTCAAGCCCTTTCGCTGATAGAGAGCGAGCTGAAACAGTATTCCATCGGTAAATCATTCATTTGTGACGGCCAAGTTTATGGGCTTTACCGACCGAGACAGTTTCGGTATGCTTGCTGCTCGGGTGAGAATGGCACTATAAGGAGACACGATGGAAACGTACTATGATCCCAAGGATTTGGGTAAATTCGCTGAAATAGGCAAGGACGCGCCGGAGTTGGCCGGTAAGTTCTTCGATTACTACGGCGCCGTCTTCGCCGAGGGGGAGCTGACCGAGCGCGAGAAGGCGCTGATCGCGCTGGCGGTGGCCCATGCGGTGCAGTGCCCGTACTGCATAGACGCTTACACCCGCGCCTGTCTGGAAAAGGGATCGAACCTCGGCGAGATGACTGAGGCGCTGCACGTGGTGAATGCCATCCGTGGCGGGGCATCGCTGGTCCACGGCGTGCAGATGCGCAAGATCGCCGAGCAGCTCTCCCTGTAAAGGGGCATCCGCCTAAAGTGATGACAGACATCGAAAAGCAACAGGTAGATATCGAGCCGTTCCAGGAAGCCCTGGCCCGCCATGGACTGGCGCTAACGCGCGGGGAGACCACGGCCTTGCAGGTCAATGTCGGGCTCAATTGCGGCCTCGCCTGCGGACACTGCCATCTGGAGGCCGGACCGTACCGGGAAGAGGCGATGGACCGGGCAACCATGGACACCGTCATCGATTGCGCCCGGCGGTTCCGCTTCGCGAGTATCGACCTTACCGGTGGCTCGCCCGAACTGGTACCCGGCATCGACTACCTCGTGCGGTCGCTGGCACCCCTGACGCCGCGGCTGATCGTGCGGAGCAACCTGGTTGCGCTGAACGAGGAATCCGCTGCCGACCTGTGTGAACTGTACCGGGAGATGAAGGTCGTGCTGGTGGTCTCCCTCCCCGCCACCAACGCTTCGCAGACCGAGGCTCAGCGTGGTTCCGGCGTCTGGGAAAAAAGCGTGGCGGCCCTCAGGAAGCTAAACGCTATCGGGTATGGCGTGGAGGGGAGCTCGCTCGAGCTGAATCTGGTCTCCAACCCCGCAGGCGCCTTCTTACCGGCACCCCAAGGTCAGGCGGAGAAGAAGTTCCGTGCCGACCTGCTCCGGAAGTTCGGTATCACCTTCAACGCGCTCTACACCTTTGCCAACGTCCCCCTCGGCCGCTTTCGCGCCTTTCTCGAGCGCTCCGGCAACCTCTCCGGGTATCTCGGGAAACTTGCCGGCGGCTTTAATCCCTGCACCGTGGAAGGGCTGATGTGCCGGAACCAGCTGTCGGTCGACTGGTCCGGGCGGCTCTTCGATTGCGATTTCAATCTGGCCGCGGGGCTTCCTCATGGCGGGACGACGAGCTATCTTGCCGATCTGCTGGAGCTTCCGGCGCCGGGGGTGCCGATTCCGGTAGGCGATCACTGTTACGCCTGCACGGTAGGCTCCGGCTTTACCTGAGGTGGGAGCATCGTGCCCCAGGTTGGGTCATAGGAAGAAGGAATAAACCCCATCCTCACCCCGACCCTCCCCTTGAAGGGGAGGGAGCGTTGGTGGTTGCCAGAGTAATGGGAAAAAGAGGTCATGCCCTCCGCCCAGCGTCCCCTCCCCTTCAAGGGGAGGGACAGGAGCGTGCCCGCCGTAGCCTTCAGGCGAAGGCGGGTGAGGATGGGGTAGGTGTTACGGTTCCAGCATGTGGTGCCGCGTCAAGGGGACGTTGTTGTTGCCATGGCGGGTGAAAACCACCTGGAAGAGCTGCAGCGAGCCGGTCCTGAAAGCGGCAATCGATCCGCACAAGTACAGCCTCCAGGCTCTGGCGAAACTCTCGTCGAACATCCTCACGATCTCACCCTCGTTTGCCTCGTACCGTTCCAGCCAATGCTCCAGAGTCCTCGCGTAGTGCAGGCGCAGGTTCTCCAGGTCGAGGACGTTGAAGCCGTACGGCTCGAAGATCTCCATCATCTCCCTGATGGTCGGGGGATAGCTGCCGGGGAATATCCGCTTCTCGATCCACTCGGTGAGCGGTTCCGCGACATCCTGGCCGATGCTGTGGATGAGACCAAAACCCGTGTCGGACAGCGTGCTGTCGATGACCTGTCCCAGCCTGCGGTAGTTATTCGGCCCCACGTGCTCCAGCATCCCCACCGACACGAAGACGTCGCACTCGCCGGTGATGTTCCGGTAGTCGTCCTCGATGTATTCCACCCCGAAGATCCCTTCCTTCCTGGCCCGCTCCTTCGCGTAGGCCACCTGCTCTTTGGAGATGTTGAAGGCCCTGACCTTGGCCCCGTACCGCTTGGCCATGTAGCGGGCCAGCCCGCCCCAGCCGCAGCCGGCCTCGATGACCCGCTCGCCGCCGGAAAGTCTCACCTTCCTGCAGACCAGCTCCATCTTGGCGATCTGGGCCGCTTCCAGTGAGATGTGCGGCTTCGGGTAGTAGGCGCAGGTGTACAGCATCTCCTTGTCCAGCCAGAGCCGGTAGAAGTCGTTACCCAGGTCGTAGTGGTGATGGATGTTCTTGCGGGAGTCGGAGAGACTGTTGAAGGTTTCCCTATGCCAGTTGTGAACGGGGCTGGTCCGCCTGCGTATTTGTCCCGTGCCGTCCATTGCGCGGGCGACCGCTTCCATAAAATTTACCAGTCCGCCCTCGATATCGATATTCCCAGAGCTGTAATCGTCGCCAAAGTACAGGAGCGGGTTCCCTATCAGTCGCAATAGCGAAATGCGGTTGTGGATGATCATCCTTGTGGTGGCGCCCGGGTTGGAGACCACATCCTCGCCGTCCCAAAGAGCCACCTTGATGGCAGGTGCACCCATCCCTTCTATCAGCTTGCGGAGCAGCCTCCTGTCAAGTTCCAGGACTTTCCGTGAGTCTCTGGCCCGGCCTGAGAAGAAGGAGGTCGGGATGACTCCATTCTGCTTCGAACTTTCCATGGTCGGCTCCTCTTCGATTGTCCACACCTACGATTGTGTGAGTGTTGGGTGAAATGTCAAGTAGATAGGATCAGGCTGAAGGAAAGGGGAGGGAATTCCGGTTGCCATTGATTCTGGGCATCCAATGCCGACAGGTCGAACTCTCGGCCCCGTTCGTCCTGAGCTGTCGAAGCCTGTCCTGAGCCTGTCGAAGGGAACCTGCTTGTGAGAGTCGGGCATAGGTACTTCGACAAGCTCAGTACGAACGGATGCCGACTCTACATCTCCCGAAATTTCGTGAAGAACTTGCAAGGGGCGGCAGGGTGGATTGCTTGCGCTGTTATTTTTCTCCCAGAGCAGTAAACAGGCTTTCCCTGATGACGGGGTTGACCACGTCGGGATCGGTCACGGGCCCCATGTGCCCGGTCTCGACCCAGACCATCCTGCACTGCGGCAGGGTCTGGGCCAAGGCCTCTGCGACCCTGAGCGCCGGCCCCTTGCTCGACTTTCCTGCTATCAACGTCACCGGCAGTTTAAGTGTCCGGTACTCTTTCAAGGTGAGGTTGGTGTGGGTGAGCGCGATGAAATCCAGCAGCAGCTTGTCCGCCCTCGCCTCGAAATCCTTTTGCACCCGCGGCGGAAACTTGGCGAAGGTTCCCGGGCCTCCCCAATAATCGATGAAGGTCTCGACCGCCTCTTCGCGGAGACCTGCTTCGATCATTCGGCCGAGTTCCTGTCTCAGGGTGAACACTCGGCTTAGTGCCGGATCGCTTGGGGAGAGCAGGTGGAATGCGACCGGTTCGAAGAGGGTGAGAGTGCTGACCCGGCTTGGAGCATGGTGGCAAAGGCGTAGCGCGACGGCGCCACCATAGGAGTGCCCCACCAGGTGGAATGGCTCGTCTGGCAGCAGCAGTTCATCCAGCAGTGACTCGACCAGTTTCGCCTCGTCCAGCAGGGTAAAGTCGTCGACCACGGTGGGCGCCGGCGTGTCGCCGTAGCCGTAGAGATCGACGGCGATGACGCGGTAATCGGTTTCCAGCAGTGTGCTCAACGACCGCCACTGGTTCTTCGAACTGAGGGTGGAGTGCAGCAGGATGACTGCCGGACCTTCGCCAGAACTGAAGTAGGAAGGAAGGGATACTTGCATAGGGAAACCTCCTCATCTGCCCGAAGCGATCCTGTAGATTTTGAACACCGGTAACTGTATCACACCGGTCAAGATTGTCTTCATTTGGAAGGATGCAATAATAGTGGATCATTACCCGGATTATCTGTTATAGAAGGGCTTGCTCAATGAGCTTCCATTAAATTCCAGAGGCTGCATGAAGAAAACCGACATCCTGAAGATTGCCTTCCTTTTGTCATGCGTAATCGGCATCAGTCTTTTGCACTACCTGACGCCGCTCAGCCTGCCGATGCTGCATGACATCTTCCAGCGTCTCTACTACATTCCCATCATCCTTTCCGCCTACTGGTTCGGCTTTCGCGGGGGGATCGGCTGCGCCATCCTGGTCACCATCTGCTACGCTCCCCATATCCTCTTCCAATGGGGCGGCCATATCGCCATGGAGATGGAAAAGTACCTGGAGGTGCTGCTTTACAACGTGGTGGGCGGCATCACCGGCTTTCTCTCCCAGCAGGAGCGCTCGCGCCGGCAGCAGTTGGAGGAGACCGCCAAGGGGCTGGAGGAGTCGTATCAGAAGCTGCAGAGCCAGTCGGAACTGATCATCCGCATCGAGGAGCAGTTGCGGCGCGCCGAGCGCCTTTCCGCGCTGGGAGAGCTCTCCGCCATCCTCGCTCACGAGATCAGGAACCCGCTCGCCTCCATCCGCGGGACTGCGGAAATCCTGATGGAAAACGGCATGCCCGCGGAAAGCAGGAAGGAATTCCTCGATATCCTGGTGAAGGAGTCCGACCGGCTTAACGGTGTGGTCGAGGATTTTCTCAGGATGGCCCGGCCCGAGCCGGCAGCCAAAAGCCCCTGCGACATCAACGAGGAAATCGCCAACATCGTCAGCCTGCTCTCCGCCGAAGCCCGCGCCAAACAAATCAAACTTCGGCTGCAATCTTCGCCGCTTCCGCAGTTGGCCGCGGATGGCGCCAAACTGCGGCAGGCCTTCGTGAACATCATCCTGAACGGGATCCAGGCATCGCCCGCCGGCGGTGAGGTTATCGTCTCCACCGCATACCATGAGCGAAAAGGGGCGATCGAGATCCGCTTCTCCGATAACGGTCCCGGTATCACCTCCGAGGCGAAAGCGAAGATCTTCGAACCCTTCTTCACCACCAAGGGGAACGGTACCGGGCTCGGTCTCCCCATCACCAAAAAGATCATCGAAGGCCATGGCGGCAGCGTCGAGGTGGAGAGCGAGCCGGGGAGCGGTGCGACCTTCAAGGTTTTGCTGCCCGCCCCCCATCCTCACCCTGTCCCTCCCCTTGAAGGGGAGGGGACGTAGGGTGGGCCGTTTCCGTGAATCGAAAGAGTCCCGCTGACCGTTCCTTCTCCTTCAAGGAGAAGGGCAGGATGAGGATGGGTGCTCTGGCCTTTTAGGTTGAAGGATATTCTACAATGCTGGTAGGATATTCTGCTTTTCTTCGCAACGCTTCCTCGGAAGTGCCTGTTAATACCGAGAGTTAGCTGTTGGGCATGGTGGTTGCTAACTCTTTCCCTGAATCACAGACCTTCAGGAGTCACCATGTCTGTCAGACGTATCGCCGCTGCCTTACTGTTGTTTCTCGTCACAGCAGTTCCCCCTTTGCACGCCCAAGAGAGTGCCTCGACCAGCCAGGGCGAGAATCTCTCCCGCCTCATCGATACCGCCCTCTCTAACAACCCCGAACTGAAGGCTTCGGAGTCGCGTTGGCGTTCCTTCAAAAGCCGCATCAAGCAGGCCGGCAGCCTCGATGATCCGATGCTGATGCTGAAGATCCAGAACGGCATCGTGAACGACCCGGTCAACTTTTCCAAGGATCCGATGACCCAGAAGGTGATCGGCATCTCCCAGCAGCTCCCCTTCTTCGGCAAGCGGGCGCTGCGCGAGGAAGTGGCGACCCACGAGGCGGAAAGTTTCCACTACGCCCACGAGGAGCGAAAGCTGGAACTGGTGAGGATGGTGAAGGAGGCCTACTACCAGATCTACTTCGCCGACCACGCCGTGGCCATCCTCGACAAGAACATCGGGATAATCGACACCTTCATCACCCTTGCACAGACCAAGTACTCGGTGGGACAGGGCGTCCAGCAGGACATCTACAAGGCGCAGTTGGAGCGCTCCAAGATGCTCGACATGCGCATCTCGCTGGAGCAGATGAGAAAGAGCCAGGTGATCGCCCTGAACTCCCTTTTGTACCGCCCGCCAACCACGGCGGTCGGGCAGATTCCGGAGTTCGGGCTCGGGCAGGAGCCGCCCTCTGCGGACAAGCTGATGGAGATGGCTGAAGAGAGCCGTCCGGAGCTGAAGAGCCTGCGGGCCAAGGTCTTGAAGGGGGAGAGCTCCTACAAGCTCGCCAAGAAGGAGTACTACCCGGACTTCAACGTCGGCTTCGAGTACATGCAGCGTAACAATAACGACGACATGTACTCGCTGGGAGTCACCTTCAACCTCCCCATCCAGCGGGCGAGGCGGGATGCCATGGTGGCCGAGGCAAACTCTGAAATCAACATGGCGCAGGACGAGCTGATGGCGACCAGGAACACCATCGCCACCGGTATCGCGGATCTGCTGGCCCAGATGGAGCGGCGTAAGAAGCTCGTGGAGCTGTACAAGACCGGCATCATCCCGCAGGCCGAGCAGTCGCTCGAGTCAGCCACCATCGGCTACCGGGTGAACAAGGTCGATTTTCTCAACCTGCTGGACAGCAGGGTCTCCCTTTTCAACTACGAACGCGAGTACTACGATTCCCTGGCGGATTACCAGGTGAAGAAGGCGCAGCTGGAGGCGCTGGTGGGCAGGGAGCTTGAGTAAGGGCGGGCGAGGGTATGATTTGCCAATGTAAATACTTTGTCGACGAGGTTTCTTTGAATGGCCATAAATAAGAAAATCACCATTCCCCTGACCATTGTGACCCTGACTATCGTGGTCGCCAGC
>NZ_DATFBA010000023.1:0-5520 GCF_035254065.1 Geomonas sp. | reverse complement strand
GGGGGAGAGGGGCAGGGGTGAGGGCGGGACTCTCCGGCAGGTTCCGGGCAGCCCTCACCCGGCCTGCGGCCACCCTCTCCCCTAAAGGGGCGAGGGGAATCGGCCCTTCCAAACCAGTGCCGTCAGTACCGTCTCCATAGCTCGAGCCCGTGATAGGCCTCTTCGAAGCCGAACTCTTTGAGTGCCTCGGCGTACGAGGATGTGGCCGCCGGGGCGCCGTTTATTTGATCGACGGTGATCCGCTTCACCGGATTGAACTCGCGGGTGAGCAGCACGTTGAAGATGGAGAGGTACTCGTGGAGCCGCGGGTCGTCCGGCTGCGCCTTGATCTCCAGTTCTTTTCCGTAGCGTTTGGAGACCATGACCAGCCTGGTGCCGTGATAGACGAGGTGGGTGGAGGGAAGCCGCGCCGGTAGCTGCTCGCGAATCCCTTCCAGTCCGCTGCCGCAAAGTGAGGCGGGATCGGTGGCGTTCAGCCAGTAAACCTGGTCCTGCGGCAGCCCCTTTTCGAGCAAGCGGAAGGCTTGGTGCGAGATGAACTGGAGTCCCGGAATTCCTGCGAAGAAATTGCCGGAAAGGAGTTCGCCGGACAACTCCATGATGCGCAGCGTCCTGAACAGGCGTCCCCACTGCATGGGCGGAAGCTCCCGCAATAACAGCTCCTTGAAGAGGAAGCCGTAGCGCTCCAGGAGCACGCGCACCCTGTCCTTGTTCCTCTCCTCCCTTTCCAGTATGTCGGGCGAGGTTTCTTGCCTCGGGATGAGATACCAGCTGCCCGCGCTCTCCTGGCCGCGGTTCCAGCGGGTCGATACCGGCATGCGCCGCAGATCGCGCCGGTGCTCGGCCTCCCTGGTGGTAAAGCGGTTGAGTATCCCTTTGCGGACGGCGGCGAAGGAATCGTTACTCAGCTTGCCCTTCCAGGCGAGCGTCCAGAGCTGTTCAGTCACCTTTGCCGCCGGCAGAGATGTGGCCAGTGCGATTGCCGGCAGGGTGTATCGCCCTTTGGGATCGGCAATCAACTCCGCAATCCGTGCTCCATCAGGATCTTCACCAGACTCTTGCGGATCAAGGAAGAGATCGAGATCCTCCGGAAAAGCGAAGGAAAGCTTCTTCTCGCCGCAACCGAACCAAAGGAGATCACTGGTCTGCATCAGGCTGTCCAGCCACGGGTTGAAATATGGCTGCAGCCGGGCCGGCAACACCTCCTCCTCCCAGGCGGCCGCGCTCAGCGGGGTTCCCAGCAGTTGTTCCAACCGGCTCCTGAGATCATCGACCGAGTCGCCGCGCCGGACCACCCCTTGGAAGGTGGCGAGGAACAGCGGCAGATAGCTCAGTTCCAGCGCCTCGAAGGGCGCCTTTCTTGATCGGCGCAACATCCTGAGCAGCGACTCCAGGTTTACAGCGTCGCAGATCTCGGGAAGCCTGCTTTCCTCGCCGAACTGATCGAGCACCACCTGTCCGGTCTCTTCCAGGGAATGGATGACGTCATGGAAAAGGTCGTCCGGCAAACCGAGAGTCTGTTGCAGCCAAGGGAGCTCGAGTGGGCCGTAGTAGTTCAGGAATTTACCGACCAGCCTTACCGTCGCCGAGCCCTCTTCTTCGGCTGTCTCCGGAAGGTCCTGTGCAAAATCATCTTCGTCCAGTGCAGAGTCGGCACCCTCTCCCTCTGCGAGGGGAGTGGGGTGAGGGGACTTTCGGGAGGGGAGGGGGCGTTCGGACTGTGCGGAAGAAGGAGCCTGCGCCATCTTCAGCGCTGCCCGTTGCAGCCTTTCCTGCACCTTTGGATCATCGACCAGCGCCGCCAGCTTTAGCTCGCGCCAGTCCCGTGCCAGCCCCTGTGCCAGCTCCGGCAGCATCTCGATGGCGGCGGCGAGCGTCACTTCGGTGTCGGGGATCTGTACCAGGGCGATCCTTTCCGCCACATCGGAGAGCAGCTCTTCCCTGTCCAGCTGATGATCCCGCTCCATCGCATGGAGTAGATCCAGCCATTCGTCCTGCGGTATGAGGAGGCGCTCCTTCACCCAGTCGATCAGTTCACGAGGGGAATCGGGCTGGTAACCGGGCGCAGTGCGCTGCTGTTTAGCTACGAAGATGCGGATCAGTTCGCCCGGCAGGCGAGGGCGCAGGTGGGGGGAAAAGGTCAGCTCTTGCAGCAGATCCTGGCCGAGGGCAGAGGTTTGCGACGCATACGGCGTGTCGTCCTCGTAGACGTACTTGTTGGTCTGCAGCCAGATGAGCCCCTTCGCAAAGGGAGTGGCGACGGTGGTGCGGATCTCGGTGACGGCGATCTCGCCGTCCTGCAACTCCTCCAACAGGCGCTTCAGGTTAGCCAGATCGAAATCGTCCTGCAGCGAGGAGCGCCAGGTTTCCAAAAGAACCGGGAAGTCGCGGTACTTGAGGATGGAGGCGAGGAGTTTCCTGGAGCGCAGACGGTTCAGCCAGAGCGGCATCCTGCGCTTGTAATTGGTACGCGACAGCAGCAGTGCCCGCCCTGCGTTCTCCCTGAAGCGGGCGCCGAAGTAGCCGGTTCCTTCCAGCGATGCTCGCAGGAGCGTCTCGAGGTTTTCCGGGGCCACCGGGGATAAAACCTCCTGCACGTCCATCTCATGAGGAAGTAGCAGCGCGATGCCGTCGTTGTCGTAAAACGCCTGCAGCGCGTACCCGTACCGCTTTTCCCAAGCTGCCGAGAGGGCAAAGGTGAACGGACGGTTGAGGCTGTTTCCCCACAGCGTGTGGAGAATGATCTGCTGGGCCTGATGTCCGGCCCGCGGATCATGATAATGCTCGACCAGCAGATGGTGGCGGTGTGGAAGCTCTGCACCGCTCGCCTCCTGCTGTTTTTTCAGGAAGGATCGCAGAGATTGGGCAGCTCCCTTGTCCATGAAGAAGTGATCGGTCATCTCCCTTACGAAACCGTCGCCGTCCAAACTTTCGGCGCAGTGCTCCAGGAAGGTGGCGATTTTATCGGAGTAGAAGAAATCGCGGTCGAGTTCCTCCGCTCTCCAGAACGGGATGATCTGTTGCGGCTTGCGGGCCGCTACCACCTGTACCGTGCTGTGGGTGACCTCGACGATCTGCCAGACCTGGGCGCCGAGGGCGAAGGTATCGCCAAGCTTTCTTTCCCAGACGAACTCTTCGTCCAATTCCCCTATTTTCGCCCCGTTCTCCTTGAGGCGCAGCTCGTAATAACCCCGTTCCGGGATGGTGCCACCTTCCATGTAGATGAGCATGGAGAGTGCTGGCCGGGTGGAAATCGTCTCCTCCAGGCGGTCCACCGTCGCCCTGGGCCGCAGTTCCATCACGCGCGAGTCCGCGTACTTTCCTTCCAGCATCCCCACCACCAGGTCGAACTGCTGCCGCGACAGGTTGCGGTACGGGTAGGTCGTCGTGAGGAATTCGTACAAGTCATCCAGGTGCCACTGCTCGGGAAGCGCCATGGCCAGGATGATCTGGGCCAGCAGATCGAGAGGGGCCTCCACCGGGCGCAGCTCCTCGATTTCGCCGTCGGCGATGGAACGGGCGATGACGGCCGCGGAGACGAAATCCATGCCGTTGGTGGGGAAGAGGAGTCCCGAACTAACCTCGCCGACGCCGTGCCCGGAACGCCCGATCCGCTGCACGGCCGACGAGATGGAGCGGGGTGTCTGGATCAGCACGACGCTGTCCAGCCTGCCGATGTCGATGCCCAGTTCCAGCGAGTTGGTGGCGACGATGGCCTTAAGCTCGCCGCGTTTCAGACGCTCCTCCACGGCCAGCCGAATTTCGCGGGAAAGTGAGCCGTGGTGGGAATAGGCGACTTCCTCCCCGGTCTCCTCGTTGATCAGCCGGGTCACCTTTTCGGTGGTTCGCCTGGAGTTGGCGAAGAAGAGGGTGGACTTGTGGCGATCGATGATCCCGGTGAACCTCCTGATGAGCGCCGGCCAGAAGTCCTCGTCCGGTCCGCGCTCAGTTTCCTCAGGCGCGGTGATCTGCAGATCGAATCTCTTGGAACGCTCCCCCCTGACGATGGAGACGGGACGTTTCCTGAGCTGATGGCCGACGGCTTCAAACCCACCGATGAAATCGGCGACTGTCTCCAGCGGTCTGACGGTTGCGGAGAGAGCTATCCGCTGGAATTCTCCGCTGATCAGAACCAGCCTCTCCACCGCCGTTATCAGGTGGGTCCCCCGTTTGCTGCCCGCCACCGCGTGGATCTCGTCCAGGATAACGGTGGCGACGCCGGTGAGCGTCGAGCGGCTACCCTTGGAGGTGAGCAGGATGTTGAGGCTTTCCGGCGTGGTTATCAGGATCTCGGGCGGGTTGCGCAGCATCCGGCGGCGTTCGTTGCCGGGAGTGTCGCCGCTTCTCGTCTGCACGCTGATGGACGGGAAAGGGACTTCATTCTTTTTAAAGTACTCGCGCAGCTCTTCGAGAGGGGCGATCAGGTTGCGGCGCACATCGTTGTTGAGAGCCTTCAAGGGGGAAACGTAGAGCACCCTGGTTTCGCCGCGGCTCCAGGTGCCGGTGACCAACTGGTTGATGGCCCACAGGAATGCAGCCAGCGTTTTGCCGCTGCCGGTCGGCGCCGTCACCAGCACATGCCGCTTTTGCATGACCTCGGTCCAGGCGCGCTGCTGCACGTCGGTCGGCTCCCCCAGCGTTTCAGTGAACCATTGGGCGATCAGGGGATGGAAGTGAGTGAGGATGTCGGATGGTGGCATAGTTGGGCTCGACGTTGGATTAGCGACACCGCTTCATTATAACATGAAGCCATTTCCCCTCGCCCTCCGGGAGAGGGCAGCGGTGAGGGAAGCCGCGCTTGGCGAATGAGTTGTGTGGTAGGATGGGGAGGGTGCATAACTCATTCAAAACGGCGTGTCTATCTTCGTCGGTGGGGGCGCGCAGGATGGAGGATGGGTGGACGGTCGCTACGGCGTAGGGGGCCTTGTCGTAAGGAAGCAGCTTCCCGTGGTCCCGGGTGACCAGGGTATCCTTGCCCAGCAGGGCCTGCGCCGCCGTACTCCCCATCGCTACCAGCACTTGAGGGCGAATGAGGTCTATTTCGGCATCGAGCCAGGGGAGACAGGCGCCGATCTCCCGCGAGTTCGGTTTCTGATGCAGCCGGCGCTTTCCCTGCGCGATCCATTTGAAGTGTTTCACCACGTTGGTGACGTAGGCATCAGCGCGCACTATCCCCGCCAATTCCAGAGCCTCGTCCAAGACCCTCCCAGCCGGACCTACGAAAGGGAGCCCCTGTTTGTCTTCCTGGTCGCCCGGCTGTTCGCCAACCAGTATGAGGCGGGCGGTTGGGAGCCCGTCTCCAAAAACCGTCTGGGTACCGCTTATCCAGAGCGGGCAGGCGCGGCACCCTGCAGCCGCCTCCTTCAGTTTCTCCAGGGTGGCGTTCATCGGGATAAGTGGCGCAGCGGTGGTCAGTGTCCCTCTTGGAGTCATGGTCGCCTCGCGTGTTGCAACGAGTGGAGAAACCCATCCTCACCCTGTCCCTCCCCTTGAAGGGGGAGGGGACGCTGGGAGAGCTGT
>NZ_DATFBA010000022.1:0-13800 GCF_035254065.1 Geomonas sp. | reverse complement strand
AGATTGGCGAGGGACGACCAGACGCCCGCGGCCAGCATCAGGGCCACCACGGCTGGGGTGAAAATGCCGCGCGCGGCGTCGCGCGGAGGGCGCTGCATCAGGTCCTCATCGGCCGGATCGACCGACAGGGCCAGCGCCGGAAGACCATCGGTTGCCAGATTGACATAAAGGATCTGTACCGCGCTCACCGGCAGGGGCAGTCCCAGCAGCAGCGCCCCCGCCATCAGCCCGATCTCCCCAAGGTTGGAAGCAAGCAGATACATCAGGAACTTCTTCACGTTGTCGAAGATGGCACGCCCTTCCTCGACGGCGGCCACGATGGAAGCGAAGTTGTCGTCGGTGAGGGTCATGGCTGCGGCCTCCCTGCTGACCGCCGTGCCGGTTACGCCCATGGCGATGCCGATATCCGCCTTCTTCAGGGCCGGAGCATCGTTCACGCCATCGCCGGTCATGGCCACCACGTGCCCCTTCTCCTGCAGGGCGCTGACCACCCGCAGCTTGTGGGCCGGCGAGACGCGTGCGTACACCTGGATGGACTCCACCTCACCGGCGAAACGGTCGTCGTCTATCACATCAAGCTCGGTTCCGGTGAGGAGTCGGCCGCCGGTCAGCAGCCCAAGCTCGCTCGCCACCGCGCGTGCGGTTGCTGGATGATCGCCGGTGATCATGACCGGCAGGATGCCCGCTTGCCGGCAGACCGCTATGGCGGCAGCGGCTTCCGGTCTGGGGGGGTCCTGCATTCCCACCAGGCCAAGCAGGGTCATCTCCCCTTCCGCGTTCTCGCGGGCAGTTCCCCTCTTTACTGCCACCGCCAGCACCCGCAAGGCGCCGGCCGCCATCTCCCGCCCCGCCTCGACCACCGCTCTGCGCCCCTGCTCGTCGAGAGGTATTTCACCTCCGTCGAGCAGGGTACTGCGGCAGGATTCCAGCATCACCTCTGGAGCCCCCTTGGCAAAGGCGACCAGCGCACCCCCCTCCCCATGCAGGGTGGTCATCCGTTTGGACTCGGAGGTGAAGGGTACCTCGTCGACGCGCGGGTAACGCTTGCGGAGGGCATCGACGTCGATTCCTGCCTTGACCGCGGCGACCACCAGCGCCCCCTCGGTGGAGTCACCGTTGATCTTCCATCCGGAGGCAGCCTCGTCCTGGAGGAGGAATGCGTCATTGACCAGGGTGGCGGCCTCCATAAGCGCCAATAGTTCCTGCTGCGGAACCGCCTGCCCCCCCGCCATGCTGAAAGTCCCCTCCGGCCGGTAGCCCGCTCCCGAAACCTCTACGAAGCGGCCTGCCACGTAGAGGCGGCGAACGGTCATCTCGTCCCGGGTCAGGGTGCCTGTTTTATCGGAACAGATGACCGTGGTGCTCCCCAAGGTTTCCACGGCGGCCAGCCGGCGCATGAGCGCATGACGCTTCACCATACGCTGAACGCCCAGTGCCAGGGAGATGGTGACCACGGCGGGCAGAGCTTCCGGCACTACGGCCACGGCCAGCGCGAGCCCAAAGAGGAGCATCTTCAGGAACGCTTCGCCGCGCAAGAGCCCGAGCAGTATGATAATGGCCACTCCCACCAGGGCAGCACGGACCAGCAGATGGCCGACCCGGTCGAGATTTTCCTGCAATGGCGTCCTGCTCGTCTGGATGTCCGTCAGCATGCCGGCTATCCGGCCGAACTCGGTGTCCATGCCGGTGGCGACCACTATCCCCTTCCCTCTCCCGTGGCTGACAGCCGTTCCGGCGAAGGCCATGTTGCGGCGGTCCGCCAAGGGAAGCTCCGGATCGGGAAGCGGCGGCGACTGCTTGGCGACCGCCGTTGATTCACCGGTGAGCGGAGATTCCTCCAGCTTGAGGGTGGCAGCCTCCATGATCCGGACGTCGGCCGGGACGCGATCGCCCGTATGCAGCAGCACGACATCCCCAGGCACCAGTTCCCGGGCAGCAATGCTCGTCTCCACGCCGTCCCGTATCACAGCGGCGGTAGGGGCCGCCATCAGCTTCAGCATCTCGACGGCCCGCTCCGCCCGCCACTCCTGGGCAAAGCCGAGCAGCGCGGCGAAGAGGACGATGACGCCGATGGTGATCGCCTCCACCGCCTGCCCGAGCAGCAGAGAGAGAAGACAGGCGACCAGCAAGATGACGATCAGCAGGTTCTTGAACTGGGAGAGGAACAACGCCCAGGCAGAGCCGCGGCTGGCCTGCCGAAGCTCGTTGGGACCCCAATGGGCAAGACGGGATTCGGCAGTTGCGGCAGATAGCCCGGCAGGGTTGGACTCCAGCAGAGAGGCAACGGTCTCGGCGTCCAAGGTATGCCACGGTGGATGATCCGAATGCTCCATCGAAGTTACGCTCCACCTTTCGAGATACCTGCGTCAGAAAGTCCCCTCTCCCCCCGGGAGAGGGAGAGTAGGCAGAAGCCTACTGCGCGAGCTGCTTCAGGACCTGCTGAAGCTTGCGCAGCTCCTCCCCATACCCCGCCCAGTCTCCCTGCCGCTGCAGCGTGGTGGCCCGCTCATAGATCGCCATCGCCTGCCGGGCAAGGTCCCGGGTCGATGCTTTGGCCCCCTGAGCGGCCGGCGCAGGGCCGGCTCCCGCGGAGGGCACCACCGCAGGCGCGGGAGCGGGCTCGCCTGCCTTCCCTCCAAAGATCCGTTGCAGGGCCAGCTCCAGCGTCTGCTCCATGACCACTTCGTCCCCGTACGCCACGATCACCCGCCGCAACTCGGGAAGCCCACCCTTCTCGGCCACCAGGTAGAGCGGCTGCACGTAGAGGAGGGATTTCTCGATCGGGATCACCAGCATGCTGCCGCGGATCACCTCGGAGCCTCGCTGGTTCCAGAGGGTCAGTTGCTGCGAGATGAAGGCGTCCTGGTTGATGCGGGCGTCGATCTGCTTGGGGCCGTAGATCAGCCGGTCGCGCGGGAAGGTGTAGGCGCGGACCTTGCCGTAGTTATCGCCGTCGCAACGGGCGGTGAACCAGGCGGCCAGGTTGTCGCGCTTGGAGGGGGTGAAGGGCAACAAGAGGATGTACTCCTCGCTCTTCTCACCCGGCAGCTTCATCATGGTGTAGTACGGTTCCATCTGCTTCTCGCCCATGACCGGGATCTCCCAGAGGTTCTCCTTGTTGTAGAAGACCTTGGGGTCGGTCATGTGATAGGCCGCGAAGATGGAGGCCTGCAGCTGGAGGAATTGGTGCGGGTAGCGGACGTGGCTGCGGAGATCTTCCGGCATGGCGGAGGCCTGCTTGAACAGCCCCGGGTAGATGCGGGAGTAGACCTTGGCCATGACGTCAGCGGGATCGACAAGGTAGAAGGTGACCGTGCCGTGGTAGGCGTCCACCGTGACCTTGACCGAGTTGCGCATGTAGTTGACGCCTCCTTTAAGCGGCTTTGAGTAGGGAAGCCGGTCGGAATAGGTGTAGGCGTCGATGATCCAGCTGAGCCCGCCATCCTTGCGCACCACCATGTAGGGGTCGCTGTCGAAGTGGAGAAAGGGAGCCAGTGTGCGCACCCGTTCCAGGATGTTGCGGTAGTAGAGTACTCGGCTCTTGTCGTTGATATCGGAGGAGAGCAGGATCTTCTCGGAGCCGAAGCGGGCGGCGAAGAGCGCCTTGTCGGCCAGCGAACGGATCGGCACCCCGCCCTTCCCCGCATAGGCAGAGTTGATGTTGCCGGTAGCGGTTGGGTAGCCGAACTCGGGGACCTTGCTGCCAACGATGGAGTAGTCGTTGGAAAGCTCGCCGTAGTAGATATCGGGCTGAGTCACCTTGATGTCGGCAAGACTAACCGGGGGTATGTCCTTCAGGAAGAATTCGGGGAGTCCTTCCTTGCTGATCCGGCTTACCGGTCCCATGGTGAGACCGTTGCCGTGGGTGAAGATCAGCCGTTCGTTGATCCAGTTGCGGCTGGGGAGGTCGGCGTAGGAGAGCTCGCGCGGCGACAGCATCACCTGGGTGTAGCGCCCGTTCACCAGGTAGCGGTCGTTGTCCACGTCGAAGAACTTGTAGTAGGTCCTGATCTGCTGCAGTTGGCTGTAGGTCTTCAAAAGCGGCTCGGTGTCCCACAGCCGGATGTTCTTGATGGTTGCGTCGTTCTTGGCGATGTCGGCGGCGGTCAGCTTCAGGTCCACGTCGAAGGGAATGGTTTCTATCTTCTCCAGGTCGTATCCGATCCGGGTGAACGTGATGCTGTTCTTGATGTACGGAGTCTCCAGGTCGAGTTCATTGGGCGCCACCTTGAACTTCTGCAGCAAGCCGGGATAGGCGACCACTCCGACGCCGTAGACGGCCAACAGCACCGCCACCGGGAGTGCCATCCGGAACCAGGCCCCTTTCCAGAGGCCGAGGGCGAAGATGACACCCGCCACCGGGGCGAGGAAGGCGAGGAACTGGTAGGTGGCGAGCCGGGCATGGACATCCGCATAGCCCGCACCCTGGAAACTGCCGGTACCTCCCAGCAGCATCCGGAAGGTCTCCAGGTAGAAACCGCCACCGATGGACAGGGAGAACAAGACGGCAAGAATGGCGAGATGCCGCTTCAACTTCACATCTATGTCGATGCCCCGGGGAGAGATGACGATGCCGCCATTGAGGTAGTAGAGCGCTGCCACCATGACAGCGGTGATCGGGAACATGAAGCCGGTAAAGACGTTGATCTGCTCCAGAAGCGGCAAGCTGAAAAGGTAGAACCCGACATCCGCCCCGAGGACGGGATCGGGTATGCCGACCGTGATGCCGTTGACGAAGAGGAGCGCGTTCTGCCACATCGCAGCCCCCCAGTTCCCTATCAGCAAGGAGAGGAGAACGGCAATCCCGATGCTGAGCGGCTTGATCAACTGGCTTACCTGCTCCTTCTTGAGTTGGTAGATGTTCCCTTTTTCAAGGCGGATGCGGGTGGCCGAAGCCGAAGCATGGTAGGCGAAATGGAGGTTGGCGAGGACGAAAAGGAGAAAAATGCCCCCGAAGGCGAGGCCGGAAACTATCTGCGCGGCGATGGAGGTCTTCAACACGGAGAGGTATCCGGTTTCAATGAAGAAAAGCCAGTCGGTGTAGAAGTGAATCAGCCTGGAAAGAAGGGAAAGTAGGACAAGGAAGGCGATCAGTGACAGCAGGATGAGCTTGTTTTTCTTGTGCATCAGGGTCCCCACCTTTCAAAAGCACCGCGGTGGGTGCTCATTGCATTATCCAGCTATCATTCAAATTGGATCAGTGACTATGTCATAAAATTCGATCTGAGGAAATCAATTGTTAAATTGACGACAGCGAAGGCTCCGTACGTGCCTGCCACATTGCAGGCCATGGATACTGCCGGATTCTTCAGTTTCCAGGCCAGCGGGATCAGGAAGAATGACATCAGGGCGTAAACTGTCAGCGTGAGTAGCAGCACCGACAGTGTGCCCATCTCTTCAAGGTTATCAGCCGCGGTAAGGAAAATGCTGATGCCGGCGGCCCACAACAACATCCCTTTCCATCCCCGCCGGATGCCATACCAAAAAGAACCTGCCCAAGCAGCAGTTTTGAGGAACATGATGAAATAAACCATGGCCAGCCTCCGTTGACTAACGCCCTGATTCACATCATGGTTCTATCCTACCACTACGCAGCAAACTTTTCGAACACCTTGCAGGTACGAGTCGGTGAATGCTAGGAGCCTGGTGAAACCGTTCGTGCTGAGCTTGTCGAAGTACGAGCCCCAACTTTCGCCGACGAGGAACGAGCCGTATCAGTTTCACACCTCCTTCGACAGGCTCAGGGCGAACGGCCTTGACTCTTCTTCAGCCAGTGCATCTAAGGTAGGGTAGGCAACGCCAGCCATCTATCAGGGCAAATACCTCGCCCGGTCCTGCAACGTCCGGTAGGCGAGGATGTAGAGGGCGGCATTCCACGACTGCCGCGCCATCCCCATCGGCTCACCGGTCTCCCCTTGCAGCCACTCGTTGAACTCCCAGTCGTTTATCCGGCTCGCCTGCGCGAATTTCTCCAGTTCGGCCCAGGCCTCCTTGACCTGTCCCAATCGCGCCAGCAGAATGACCCAGAAACCGCCGACAAAGGGCCAGATGCCGCCGTTATGGTACTGCCAGGCGAGGTTCTGCCGGTGACGCTGCATGTAGACTCGCCAGAGCGGGTTCTGCGGGCCGATGGGGTTCGCCACCACCCGAATCGGGTACGGCTGGTTCGCCTTCATCCGGGTCAGGCGGGAGACGGCCTGGCAGGCCCCCGAGATGCTGCAGGCGCCGACCAGGAAGGCGAGGATATTGCCGAAGACGTCGATCTCCTCTCCCCAGGTGGCGAAATTCACGAAACTCAGGTAAAAGGGGGTGCGCTTGCTGCGATTGCGGATGTAGTGCATGAGCAGGCGGACCCGCCGGTGCTCGGCGACCACCCTGCCAAAGGGCCAGAAGAGGAGGTTGAAGTAGTCGCGGGTATGGGGGGCGGTGGGGATGTCGTAGAGCATTTTGGTCCAGTACCAGAGCGCATTGGTGTACAGGACGAAACCCGAGCGCGGCATGATGTCCGCCCAATCGCTCGCCTCCCCCTGCTGGAGGAGGTGCCAAACCTGGTGTTCCTGGCACTCCAGCCAGCGCAGCGCGAGCCCCACCTCTGTCTCCAGTTGCTTCCGGAGCGCTCCCTTGGGATCCCAGCGGTCCAGCAGGCTGATGGCGACCAGCCACCAGAGGGTGGCGTCGATACAGCCTGCGTACCAGAAGTCGACCTCTCCCGACTCCGGCTTCACGTACTTGGGGATCTGCCCGTTGGGGGCCTGGTACTTGGCGAGAGTAAAGAGACCTCTGCGTGCGGAATCGATCAGGTCGGCGTCGCCAGAGACCGCCATGCCGAGGGCACAAATGGAGGCATCGCGGCCGAAGATGCTGGCATAGTGCCGCCCGACTGACTTTTTGTTGATCGCAGAGGCGAGGACGCCGCCATCGGTGGAGTTTTCCCGAAGCAGCACGAGGGCCCGGCGATAGCACTCCTCCATAAGTTGGTTGTCAGGTACCGGCAAGGTCGCCCTCTCTAACTAAAAGCGGCAGAAAGAAGTACACATTAAATTTTACCCGATGCCCCCTCCCCTTCAAGGCGACGGCAGGGCTCTGGATATAGACGGGATTAAGGCAAGTCGAGGCTCGTTCCACGCAGGGAACGGTGATGAAGGACGGCCAGGCGGGCCCTGGCGTATTCGACCTGAGAGAAGAGCAGCGGGATGTTGCCAAGGAACTGGTTGGTGCGGACGTCGACCTCCTCCGAGAAGATGCCGGGATTTCCGGCAACCCTCTGGCAGTGGTCCAGGATTTCCCCGGCTTGGTCGAGCCTGCCGGCCTTGGCATAGGTGGTAGCCAGCCAGAAGGTGACCGGGAAAAAGGCACCCTCGAATTCGCCGAGCGGCAGATCGGTGTGAACGCCTGGGGTCGTTTCGGGATGGAACCGGTAGACGAAGCCGTTGATGGTCAGCTCCCGCTCGATCCTCGCCACCGTGGATGCCACCTTCGGGTCGTCCGCAGGGAGAAATTCCATGACCGGTATCAGCAGCAGCGCGCCGTCTACCTCCTCGTTGCCGTAGTGCTGCCGGAAGGACTGGGTACGCTCGCACCACCCTCGCGACAGCACCTCACGGTGGATGGCATCCCGCACCGGCACCCACCGGCTCGCTTCGCCAGGGCAGCCGGTCTTTTCCGCAATGCTGATGGCCCGGTCCAGCACGACCCAGCTCATCACCTTGCTCTCCACCCAGTGGACCTGTTCAGGCAACTCCCAAATCCCACAGTCCGGCCGCTGCCAGACCTCGGCGGTGTTATCCGCGATCCGCCTGATCAGTTGCCAGTACTCATCTTTCCAGATCCCTCCGTTTTCCAGGTAGATGAGGGTGCAGTCAGCGAGAAACCCGACGCTGCCATGCTGGAACTGCGTGTAGGCCCGGTTGCCGAACCTCACGGGACGAGAGCCCCGGTATCCGTGCAGTTCCCGGTCTTCGATCGGTAGCAGTTCCGGCTTCCCTGCCGGGTGGTACATAACCTGGAGCGGGGCCTCCACCAGGGACTTTCGGCCACTCAGCCAGTCGAGGTATCTCCCGACCTCGCTCCCCTTGCCGAGCAAGGCGAGCAGGGCCAGGGAGAGGGAGGTGTCACGCACCCATGCGAAGCGGTAATCCCAGTTGAGGTTCCCGCCGACACGCTCGGGGAGCGACGTGGTCACCGCTGCTACCGCGGAGCCTGCAGGAGCATAGGTAAGAAGCTGTACCGTTATCGCCGACCGCTCGATCTGCTGCCGCTCGTCCGGAGAGACGGTGAGATCACGGCACCAATCCTTCCAGTAGCGAGCAGTTTCCTCCAACAGAAGGGACAAGGCGCCCGAGGTCATCTCAAACGCAGAGTGGCCACTGATGGCCGGAGCTGACAGACTGAACATCGCCCAAAGCTCGTCCCCCTCGTTGATCTGAACCGTCGCGCTGAGCGAGCTATCGATCTTCCGGACCGGAAATGATGTCCAGAGTGTGAAGGCCTGCTCGTCCGAGCGGAAGGAAACGTTGCCGGCACCATCGTCGGGTTGGACTTCCATCTCCTGGAATTTGAAGCGGGGCTGCAATTGGAAGCGGACGGTCGCCACACCTGAAAGACAGCGAATCCTTCTTATGATCGCTCTCTGCGCCTCTCCATGCCGCCGTTCATCGTCCGGCCAGGGCATGGCATCGGAGAGCTCGAGTTTCCCGGAAGGAAGGTCCCACTCGGTGAGCAGGATCGCCGTCTTCTCAAGATATCTCTGTATCCCCAGGGTCGGCTCATCAGGGCCGAAACGCCAGAAGCCGCCTCGATCCGGATCCAGCACCGAGCCGAAAACGGAGTCGCCGTCGTAGTCAGGCACGCAGTACCAATCGACGGTGCCGTCGCCGGCAACCAGAGCAGCGGTTCGCCGGTCGCCTATCACGCCATGGCGTTGGATGGGTGGAAACGGCAGGAACGCATCGCGATTACAGTCACCAGTCATGCCGATTCCTCTTCTGAAACTCATAGCTGAGCCAGTTTGACAGAATACTGAAAGGGCCTAGAGATTGAGCCAGATTAAAATATAGTCACTCGGGGAGGCAAAAGCAAGTTGTCGGCGTGCTGATCCAGCAACAGCGAGGGCAATGACAGTAAAGGGGGGAGCTTAGAGAATGGTTCTTGATCTGGAAACGGCATGTAAATGGTGGATGCTAAATCAGATCTTAAGCCCGATGAGCGGCCAGACGAAGACGACCGATCCCATGAAAAGAAGCCACGAAATGGCCATCACCACCACACCGGAGACGATGATGTCCCGGCTTTTCAGGTAGCCCGAGGCGTAGGCGATGGCGGTGGCAGGGGTCCCCATCGGCAGGCAGTAGGCGAGACCGGCCGGCAGGGCGATGGAAAGGGTCATCACCTTGGGATCCATGCCGGTGCTCTTGCAAAGGCCCATGCCGACCGGCATGAGGATGGCTACCACGGCGGCGTGGCTGATGCATTCGGTAAGGACGATGGCAACCAAGGAGATGACGGCGATGATGGCGAGCGGTGAGTCATAAAGCGCCCCCATCCCCTTCTTAACCACCCACACAGCGGCCCCGGTCTTCTCCAGCGCGGAGGCGAGCGCGATGGTGCCTCCGTACATCAGGATGATCCCCCAGTTGACGTACTCCTCGATCTTCTGCCAGGACACGACCTTGAAGGTGAAGAGGGCGGCGGCTCCCAGAATGGCGATGGCGGCCAGGCCGGTCTTCTCCCCCAGCGTGATCCAGCAGGCGACGGTGGCCACCATGACGAGCGCGGTCAGCATCTCGTCGTACCCCATCTTGCCGGTTTCCAGCCGCTTGTGATTGAGGAACTTCCTGCCGTTTTCCACGCTTTCTATGTCGACGGGAAAGAACCGATAGAGCAGAAGAAAGGCGATCACCAAAAGCGGCAGCACGATCATGCAGGCTGCGGTGGTCCACTCCATGAAAGTGAAGTGGAGTCCAGTGGCCTCCTTCAGAAGCCCGGCTGCCAGCGGAGCGCGCGCTCCACCGAGGAAGGTGGCGATGCCGCCGATGATGCATCCCCACGCCATCGACATGAAGATGAGGCGGCCGTAGCTGCTCTTTCCCTTCTCCAGTCCCAGCGCTGTGGCCAGCTCGCTTACCACCGGGAACAGCATGGCCGCTACGGCGTGTTCGCTCATGATGAAGGAGAGAAAAGCCGACAGCAGAAAGACCGTGAGGGCCAGCCGAGTGGGTGTCTTGCCGAACCTCGCGAGCATGGCGCGGGCGATGCGTGCGGAGATGCCGGTGCCGGTCATGGCGGCGGCCAGGATGAAGGCGCCCAGGATGAAGAAGACCGCCTCGTTGCCGAACATCGAGTAGGTTTTCTTGGCATCCATGATCCCCAGCAGGGGGAGCATCACCATGGAGAGGAGCGCGGTGACGGCGATGGGGAGCAGGCCCGAAATCCAGAAAAAGACGGTAGCGCCGAACAGCACCAGCGAGCGGTACCCGTCGACGGAAAGCCCTGCGGGCGGGGTGAGATGGATCAGCACGCCGACCACTAAGGCAACCAGCGCCATCACCTGGTAACGCGCGGTCTTGTCCAGCAGGATGAGCCACATCGGGCGGTTGTCGATCTTGAGCGGCTTGTCGAAAAGATTGCTGTTGGGCATGGGAAGCTATTCCAGGGAATTAGAGGGCTGCCGATTCGAAGGACTGTTCGACTTCCTTCACCCGGAGGATGCGACGCAGGTCGGAGGCTGCGAGCTGCCGCCTGTCGTCGATGATGTCGATCAAGCCGCGCACCATCCCGCGTGAGCTAGCGGGTGCCAATGGGGTGACCAGGTTGATCAGCGGCAGGAGCGGTTTGGTTGCGGCCTTGTTGGCGCGCCAGCCAGTCTGAAGGTGGGTATAGATACCGGAGAGCTCTTCGCGAGAGAGACGAGCGCCGCTCTTCGAAAGCGTCACCAGCGGGAGCACCTCGGCTGCCAGCAGGGTGTCGATTCCGGCCACCGTTGAGTTGGCAGCCTCTTCTCCCGCTACCAACGTGGAGATAACCGACCAGCGCGGAAAAACGTAACGGGCGCACTCGATGGAACGAAGCCGCATCTCGATGCCGGCCATTCCCCGGTCTGTACGGGAACCGTCGAAGGCGGTCAGCGGGATATCGAGGATATCCACCCCCGCCGCGTAGGCACGCTCGATGAGATGGGCGGGCGCTGGGAGGTCGAGTCTCGCAATAAGGCGGGTGTTGAAGTTCTTCTTGATCATGCGGGCCAGCGTCTCGCCGTTGGTAAAGGAGTCGAGATCGCCGAAGGTGAGATGAAAGAGCGCTGCATTGCTCTGGTAGTGGCTGTCGTAGAGGGTTTCCAGAGTCGGGCGCTCAGGAAGATTGCCCCCCACGAAGAAGACGTTTTCCTCACGCAGAAGTTGGTCGGGAGACGGGGTGGAAAGATCCCGACCAAGCAGCTGCCGGAATTTTTTTTCTTCGATTTTCATGCTCTCCCTCCCCTTCTTCTGCTGCGCCAGCTTCCCATGAAATCCATCATCCACCAGCACCAATGATGAGGACCGTACCCAAGTCAAGTGGTGTGTTTTGTCAAAGATAGTCCGACAAACCATTTTAGTCAAGAAAAAAGGATATATTTCCTATCACTCTAGTAGAGTTGTAAAAGAGGCCGGCGAAACGCACCTGTCGGGTGGATTGGAGTGCGCAAGAAGTACGTGGTTGCCTCCTGCAATCGCCTCGGGAGTGGAATCGGAAGAATGAAAATTGAGTGGCGAGGTGTGGCATCCCTCACCCCTGCCCTCCCCCGGCGGGGGAGGGAGAGATTGGGACAGATGGATGGGGCTGAGTGAAAAGTAGAAAAGAGTGGAAAGAGGGCAAGCGTTGGTCGGGTCTGCATCCACCGGACAGGGTACCGTGGGGGATGCAGACCCGATGATAGGGAGACAGAGGGGATTGCTCCCCCTCCCCTATTTCAGCTGGTCGACCAGCAGTTCGACCGAGTGCCGGACTTCGACGGGGGAGCCGTCCTGGTCGAGGCCGCCCCTGATCTGCATGACGCAGCCGGGGCAGTCCATAGCCACCACCGGGGCACCGGTCTCCTTGATGTTCTTCAGCTTGTTTCTGAGGATGGGCGCCGAGATCTCAGGCAGCTTCATGGAGTACGAGCCGCCCATGCCGCAGCACATATCGCACTCGAACATCTCGGCCAGCTCATAACCGGCCTTCTCCAGCAGCTCCCTCGGCTGCTCGGATACCCGCAGGGTCCTCTTCAGATGGCAGGAGTCGTGATAGGTCACCTTCCCCATCTGCGCCCCTTCCTTGAAGCTGAGCCGCCCCTCGTCCACCAGTTGCTTGACCAGGGTGGAGAAGTCGATGGTCTTTTCGGACAGCTTTTTCGCCTTCTCCAGCCATTCTTCCTTCCCGGCCGTCTCCAGGGTTTTGGTGAAGTCGTGGGCCAGGGCGACAGTGCAGGTCGGGCAGGCGGAGACCACGTACTTCACGTCTGCGTCCAGCAGGGCCTCGATGTTCTGCACCGCGTTCTCAGCGGCGACGTCGTAAGCGCCGCTGTAGAGGGCGGGCGCGCCGCAGCAGGTCTGCTCGTCGGGGAAGATCACTTCGATCCCTGCCTTGTTCAGGGTCTTCACCAGCGCCTCACCCATTTCGGGATAGGCGAAGTCGATCAGGCAGCCGGCGTAGAAGGTCACCTTCTCCTTCCCCTTAGGCTGCTTGATCTCCTTGAAGCGGTCCCTGAACGGCTCTGCGGCAATGGCCGGGAGGCTGCGCCCCTCAGTGAGATCGGAGAGGAAAAACGGCAGGTGCCGGATGAATTTGCCTGAAGTGAAGGCCTTCCCGGCGATGGAGGCGGCCCGCAGCATGCCGTGGAACAGTCTCCGGTTGTTGACCACCGAGAAGATAGCCTTCTGGGCCAAGGGCTGTCCCTTCTCGACCACCAGGCGCCGTCTGATCTCCATGATCATCTCGGGTATGTCGAGCTTGCCGGGGCAGACCTCCTTGCAGTTGCCGCACTGGATGCAGAGCCCCTGGATCTCCTCCGATTTCTTCAGCTCATCGAACCAGGCGGTCAGGATGGTGCCGATCCCGCCGGTATAGACTGCGCCGAAGACATGCCCGCCGACCAGCCTGAAGATGGGGCAGACGTTCAGGCAGGAGCCGCAGCGGATGCACTGCAGCGCCTGCTTGAACTTGGCGTCGCGCGCCATCTCGGTCCGCTTGTTGTCCATCAGGATGATGTGCATCTCCTTTTGGGAGCCGTCGTCGTTGGCAGTCGGGCCGGAGATGATGGAGACGTAGCTGGTCAAAAGCTGCGCGGTTGCGCTCCTGGGGAGCGCCTCCAGGATGGTGGGGACGGCCTCGAACTTCTCCACCAGCTTCTCCACACCGACCACCGCGACGTGGATGCGCGGCAGGGTGGAGACCAGCCGGGCGTTTCCCTCGTTGGTCACCAGCACGATGCTGCCGGTCTCGGCCACGGCGATGTTCGCGCCGGTGATCCCCATGTCGGCAGCCAGAAACTTCGGGCGAAGCTCGTTGCGCGCCACCTTGACCAGCCTCGGGATGTCGGAGGAGAGCCGCTCGTCGACTTCCTTGCTGAAGAGCTCGGCCACCTCCTCCTTGGTCATGTGGATGGCCGGCATCACCATGTGGGACGGGGTCTGGCCGGCAAGCTGGATGATCCACTCCCCGAGGTCGGTCTCGGCCACCGAGATGCCGTTGTCGAGCAGGTGGGCGTTCAGGTGGATCTCCTCGGTGGCCATCGACTTCGATTTCACCACCGTCTGGACACCCTGCTCCTTGGCGAGCTTCAGA